>CANJME010000013.1 GCA_947475875.1 Caulobacteraceae bacterium
CTACGCCAGCGCCATCTGCGGAAAGACCGGCCAAGGCGCGCCCGACTCTTGCGGTCGCGCGCCATGGCCTCTTGCAAGCCACCACCAGGACGGTTCAAATCAGCTCAGGACTCTCATTATGATTGGATGAGAAATGGGGGTCACGTCACTCGCCATCGGCTCGACCGCGGGCCCCATCGCCACCGCCGGTTTCGGCCTTCTGGCCGTGGGCTGGATAGGCTCTACCTTCAAGGCCTGGCGCCACGCGGTGCGGCGCGAAATCGCGATCCACGAGCGCTGGATGATCCGCAGTTTCGCCTTTTGCTTCGCGGCGGTCACCCTGCGGCTCTATCTGATCCCGGTCGGCGCATTCGGCCTGGACTTCTATCCGGCTTTCCGGGTGATCTCGTTCGCCTGCTGGGTCCCGAATATCCTCATTGCCGAGTGGATCATCGCCAGCCGCAAGCGGACCGCTCGCGCCTAGGCAACCGTCCCGCCGTCCATGACGATGGCGGTGCCGCTGGTCCAGGCGCCGGCGCGGGCGGCCAGGAACACGGCCCCACCGGCGATGTCGTCCGGCTCACCCAGGCGGCGCATCGGATTGGTGGTCAGCGACTTTTCCTCGGCTTCAGGCGTATCCCAAAGGGCGCGGGCGAAATCGGTCTTTACGAGGCCCGGGCAGATGCAGTTGACGCGGATGTTGTCCGGGCCAAGCTCGATGGCGAGGTTGCGGGCCATCATCAGGTCCGCCGCCTTGGAGATGTTGTAGGCGCCGATCACGGACGTGCCGCGGATGCCGCCAATCGACGAGATCAGGATGATGGCGCCGTCGCGGCGCTCCTTCATGCCGGGCGTGACCATGGTCACCAGCCAGTTGTTGGAGATGATGTTGTTGTGCAGCACCTTCTGGAACTGCGCGTCGGTGATGCCGCTCATTGGACCGTAGTAGGGGTTTGAGGCGGCGTTGCAGACCAGAATGTCGACCTTGCCGAGCTGGCGGACGGTTTCGTCGACCAGATTCTGCAGCTCTTCCTTCGAGGAGATATTGGCCGGGATGACGATGGCGCTGCCGGGGAATTGAGCGTTGATCTCGTCAGCCGCCGCCTGGCAGCTCTCGGCCCGGCGGGAGGAGACCACCACCTTGGCGCCGTGCTCGGCCATGCGATGAGCGATGGCCTTGCCGATGCCGCGCGAGGATCCGGTGATGATGGCGACCTTGCCGGTCAGATCGAACAGTTCACCCATGTTGAGGCTCCCCCTGAAACGCTTGTTTGAATGGTCGCGCAAACTGGCGAGGGGATGAAGACAGGTCAAGGGGTTGAAAGAACGGAGACGTCATCGAAGCTCCCTTCCCCCTTGAGGGGGAGAGGAGCCTACTTCTTTTTGAAAGGCGTGCGCCTGAGGCCTTGGGAACGCGGTTTGCCCTTGGCCTTGGCGACGATCTCTTTCAGTTTCACGCCTTGCAGGGTGGAGAGCGCCGCGCCGGCGGGGCCTTTTTCGGGGTCGCCGAAGGCCCGGCCGTAGGTGGTGACCCGGCCCTCGACAGAACCGAGAAATTCGCCTTCCCACTCGGACAGGGGAACGCCGGCGGCTTCGGCGGCCCGGCGGGCGCGTTTGAGGGCGTTGAGGGCGGCGCGCTTGGCCGCCTCGCGCTGGTTGGTGGGTTTAGATTTCACCGACGGCGGAGAGGTAGAGGTCGAGTATGGCCTCTTCCTCCTGGCGTTTGGCGCGGTCCATTTTCCGGATACGGATCACCTTGCGCATGATCTTGGTGTCAAAGCCGTTGCCCTTGGCTTCGGCGTAGACTTCCTTGAGGTCGGCCATGACGCCGGACTTGTCTTCCTCGAGGCGCTCGATGCGCTCGATGATGGTCTTCAGCTGGGTCTGGGCGGTCCCGTTCAGGACATCGATCGAGGAGGCGTCATCAGGCATGGGCGGACCCTAACCACGGCGCATGGGCGCGGGCAACGCGGGGATGAAAACTTGCCTGGGGATAAATTGATGCGGGGGTTGCCCCAACCGGCTTCCTTCGGAAGCCACCCTCCCCATGAAGGGGAGGGAAAGACCTAGCCCTGACGCGCCTTGAAGCGCGGGTTGGTCTTGTTGATCACATAGACCCGGCCCTTGCGGCGCACGAGCTTGCAGTCGCGGTGGCGGCCCTTGAGGGACTTGAGGGACGAACGGACTTTCATAGGTCTGGCTCGGGGGCTTTCAAAATGGAGGCGGTCCTATAGGGGCGGGGGGCCGGAGTGTCAATTGCGATGGCGCCGCGGTAGCGAACGGCAGTGGCAATGGGCTATGGTCCTCCTGGAGCGGGTTGCAAGGAAGCGTTGTGTTCAAGATCGTCTTACGCAGCCTGGCCCTGCTGATTTTGGTCGCAGGGCTCGTGGTCGCCTACATCCATCGCGCCGAGATTCATCCCGTAGCGATCCGCGACATGCTGGCGAGAAGTCCACTCTCGCCCCTGATTTTCATTGCCCTGCAGATCGCCGCCAGCCTGCTCTTCGTGCCCCGCACGGTGCTGGGCCTGGCCGCGGGCCTCTTGTTCGGACTGGTCTGGGGCTCAGTTCTGGCCATCGTCGGGGCCATGGCGGGCGCGGCCGCCGGCTTCGCCCTGGTGCGCTGGCTGGGCGCGCGCGGGACCCTGGACATGACCCCCGCCATCGGCAAGCTGGTCGAGCGGGCCGAACACGGCGGCTGGCGGTCGGTGGCCATCGTCCGGCTGGCGCCGATCCCCCACAGCCTGGCCAATACGGCGATGGCGCTGACCAACATCTCCTGGCGACATTATCTGGCGGGATCGCTCGTCGGGATGCTGCCGATGACCGTGGTCCAGGTCTGGATCGGCGCTTCCGGCGAGGCGGCCCTGCGCGGCAAGAGCGGATGGATGCTGGGCTGCCTGCTGCTGGCGATGGTTCTGGCCGCCACCCTGCTGATCAAGCGGCATGTGCGGAAGTCCCAGGACCTTTAGTCTCTGTCCGGCGCCCCAAGCGGGAAGTAGGACCTGAACGGCCTTGCCTCATCCACGGCCCGGGCGAACGAGGGCCGGGCCAGCAGCCGGGCGCGGTAGGCCTTCAGGTTCGTCAGGTTGTCCGGGATCGGATGGGTCCAGTCGGCGTAGAACAGCGACGGCGCGGCGGCGCAGTCGGCCAGGCTGAAGGCCTCGCCCGCCGCCCACTCCCGGCCGGCCATGCGATTGTCGAGCCACGCATAGGCGGTTTCCAGCATGGCTCTCGCCTCGTCCACGCCATGCGGATCGCGCGCGCCTTCGGGCCGCATCGCGTCGAACACGAACTTGCCCTGGGGGGTCATGACATAGTTGTCGAAGAAGCGGTCCAGCATGCGCGCCTCGATGGCCGCGTCGGGATCGAGCGGGATCAGGGCCACCGGCCCGGGATGATGCACAGCCAGATATTCAACGATGGCCGTCGCTTCGAAGATGGTGCGGCCGTTCTCGACCAGTATCGGAAACTTCTTCATCGGGGACAGCCGGGCAAGCTCTTCGCCCACGCCGGGGGTTTCCAGCGAGCGGTAGGTGAAGGGCGTGTCGTTCTCATAGAGGGCGATCAGCGCCTTCTGGCAGTAGGACGAGAACGGGTGGGCGAAAAACTCAATGCTCATGGTCAAACCCGGTAACGGCGAGGGTGGGATCGAAGCTGGCGGCCAGGTTGTCGACATGCCAGGTCGTGCCTTCCAGGCGGGACCTCACCGCCGCTTCGCCGCCGACAAAGTAGCTGCCCTGTTCGGTGTGGATCAGCCGGGTCTTGTCGCCTTCGGGCGCGAGTTCGACGGTCATGATCGAGACCGACAGCTTCTGGCCGCCGGCCCACATGTCATAGACCAGCACGATGCGCTCGTTCTCGACGATGTCGCGGTACTGGGCCTGAAAGTCCGTGACCACGCCGGTTGGCCAGCGGGCATGCCAGCGGTCAACGCCGCCGGGGCGAAATTCAAAGGTGCGCTCGATCGTCTCGCAGTCAGCCGGCGCCTTGAACCACCGGCTTTTGGCTTCGAGAGTGGCGTAGGCGGCAAACACCCGCGCCCGCGTGGCGTTCAGCACCCGCTCGATGACGAACGCCGCATTGTGGACCTTCGGTTCGGACATCGCGGTTATTCCTGGTCCTTGGCGCCATTCATTTCTTGATTGCCTATCGCTTCGCTGCTTGAGGCGTTGAGATAGGCCTCGAGCTGGTCGTACTGCCGCTCCCAGAAGGTGCGGCGGTCGGCGATCCATTGTTCGGCGGCGTGCAACGCGGCCGGAATCACCTGGCAGGTGCGCACCCGGCCGGTCTTTTGTGAGCGGACGATGCCGGCGTCTTCCAGCACTTTCAGATGCTGCACCACGGCCGACAGGCTCATGGGCAGGGGCTCGGCCAGTTGGGTGACCGTGGCGGGCCCGCGGGTCAGCCGCTCGACCATGCCACGGCGGCCGGGATCGGCCAGGGCCTGGTAGATCAGGTCCAGCGGGATCGGCGCGGCGGGAGGCGATGCATGATACTGAAGCATATACTTCAGTATTGTGGTGGGCGCTCTGGAGTCAAGCCCCTTGAATCCGCCACAAACGCGGGACTAGGCTCGCCCATGAATCGCAGGCTGTTTATGGCGCTCACAGGCGCGGGTGCGATCTGGCCGGGCATCCGCGGGTGCGGGGCGCAACCGACCCTGCCCGAGGGGCTGGGCAACTCCGGCGATGCGGCGTTCGATACCTGGCTGGCAGATTTCTATCCGCGTGCGCTCGCCAACGGGGTTCCCGCCGAGGTGCTGACCCGTGAGCTCGCGGGGCTGGTTCCCAATCCCGCCGTCGTCGCCGCCGACCGCAACCAGCCGGAAATCGCGCGGCCCGTCAGTTCCTACATCAAGGGCACGGTGTCCGACGCTCGTGTCGTAACGGGCAAGGCCAAGCGGACGGAACTGACCTGGCTGGCCGAAGTGCACGAACGCTACGGCGTGCCGGGCGAGGTGCTGATTGCCATCTGGGGGCTGGAATCGGCCTTTGGCGCGGTGATGGGCAATGCCGATATTATTCAGACCGACGCGACCCTGGCGGCCGATGGGCGCCGGCGGGCCCTCTTTGAGGAAAACCTGATCGCGGCGCTGAAGATCATCGCCTCGGGCGACGCGACCCGCGCGCAAATGAAGGGCTCAAACGCCGGCGCATTCGGCCAGACGCAGTTTTCGCCGGTGGATTTCCTCAGGACCGCGGTCGATGCCGACGGCGACGGCAAGCGGGACCTGTGGGGTTCGACGCGCGATGCGGTGACCTCGTCGGCGGCGCATCTTTCAAAGGCCGGCTGGAAGAAGAGCGAGAGCTGGCAGCGCGAGGTCACCCTGCCCGAAGGGTTTGACTACAGCGTGGTCGAGGGGCCCCGGCAGTCGCCGGCGCTCTGGCTGGCCGCTGGCGTGAGGCCCACCGACAGCGCCGGCTGGACGCCGGACGATGCGGCCTCGACCGCCCAGCTGATCACGCCCTCGGGGGCGGCGGGGCCGGCTTTCCTGATCTTCCCCAACCACTTCACCATCCGCGTCTACAACAACTCCACCTCCTATGCGCTGGGGGTGGGCCTGCTCGCCTCGCGCATCGCCGGCGATCCCGGCGTGATCAAGCCCTGGCCACAGGAGACGGGGCTCTCGGCCGCCGAGCGGACGGGCGCCCAGGAAGCCCTGACCAAACTGGGGTTCGATCCCGGCGGCGTCGACGGCATCATCGGGGTCGGCACCCGGGCGGCGCTGCGCCGCTGGCAACAGGCGCGTGGTTTGACCGCGGACGGCTACCTGACGCCGGATCTGGTCAAACGGCTGCAGGCTGAGGCAGTGGCGCTGTAGCCCCCCTAACCCGCTCGTCCCGGCGACTGCGAAGCAGAGGCCGGGGTGAGCGGAGAAATGAATCAGAACCCGCTGGAGCCGCTGTTGCGTTCCACCGACTTGGCGGTTTCGCCCTCGGTCGTGGGTTTCTGGCCAGCGTAACGGAGCAGGGGCTCCTTGAAGACATAGATCAGCATGGCGCCCAGGATGGCGACGTTCACCAGATAGGGCGCCGGCGGGAAATAGTCGTAGGCGAGCACGAAGAGCGGGGCGGCCACCACATTCAGGCCCATGATCGAGGCCACGGCGCCGGCGGCGCGGGCCTGGTCCTTTTGGTCGACGGCCAGCGAAGCGCCGGCGGAAAATCCCGGGCGGGCAAAGCCGTAACCCAGGCTGGAGAGCGCGAAGGCCGCCACGATCATACCGTAGCTAGGGATAAAGGCGGTCATCACATTGGCCGCCCCGGCCAGCACCACCCCCCAGCGCAGCAGCATGCGGGGGCTCATCTTGAAGACGCGGATCAGGCCCCATTGGGCGAAGAGGCCCGCCACGGCGCCGGCGATCATGGCCGCGGCGATGAAGTGGCCGCCCTCGCCCAGCTTGTCGATAACCATGAAACCAAGGGTCTGGTACTGGGCCGTCTGGCAGGCCGAGACCAGCAGGCCGTAGACCAGGAAGGGCCGCACACGCGGGTCCTTCCACATCGGCGCGGGCTTGGGGCCGGCCGCCTTGGCCGCCTGGGTGGCGCGATGGGCCGGCGGCGGCCAGGCCTCGGGCAGCTTGAGCATGACCCAGATGAGCACCGTTGCGGCGATCAGGGCGAATCCCAGCGTCGGGCCCGCCACCCCGATGACCGGCAGCAGAAAGATCGGCGCAATGGCCGGGCCGATGATGGTGCCAAGGCCGAAAGCCCCGGCCAGGCCGGCGATGGCGTCGGTGCGCTTGTCCCGGTCCGTGCGTTCGGCCAGGTAGGCCTGGCTGGCGGAAGGCGCGGCTGATCCGAACCAGCCGAACAGGGCCCGGGCCAGCAGGAACAGGAAAAACACCACCAGCGGCGGCAGAAATTTGTTGGCCCCCAGATAGATCACCGCCGTGCACAGCAGCATGGAGATCACAAAACCCACCAGGCCCATCATGATCATCGGCTTGCGGCCCCGCACATCGGCCTTTTCGGCCCAGAGCGGCGCGGCGATGGCCCAGAGCAGGGCCGACAGCGAATAGATCGCCGCCACCAGAGCGTCCTTGATGCCGATCGCCCGGCCAATATCCGGAAGCACCGACTGCATGCCGGTGTTGCCGATGGCGGTCACCAGACTGACCGAAAAGACGATGGCGAAAGCGCCGGGCGCGAGGTTGGCGATCGGTTCGTCGCGTAAGCTGTCGGGGGGATCGTCGGACTTGTTCGCCATGGCCGCCTCCGTCAGGGTGAAAACGAGGAATTAAGCATTAACGGCGATGGTCCGTCCTGAACATTGCCCCAACTGCGCCCGGACCTCCCATGTTTCAAATCATCGGCATCATCCTGCTGTTCGCCATGGTGTTCGGCTCTTACATCATGGGCAAGGGCAAGATGGAGGTCATCCTCGAGGCCGCGCCACACGAAATGATGGCAATCATGGGCGCTGCGGTGGCGGCCATGCTGATCTCCAACACCACGGCGACGCTGAAGAAGATGCCCGGCTCTCTCGGCAAGGTGTTCAAGGGCACGAGCTGGAAGGCCAAGGACTACGCCGATCTGCTCAGCTTGCTCTTCCTGTTGACCAAGACCATGAAGTCCAAAGGCGTCATCGCGCTGGAAAGCCATATTGAGCGGCCCCACGAAAGCTCTATCTTCTCGCGCTACCCCAAAATCGTGAAGGATCACTTCGCCGTCGACTTCATCTGCGACACCTTGCGGATGATGACGATGAACCTCGAAGACCCGCACCAGGTCGAGGACGCGATGGAAAAGCAGCTGGAAAAGCACCACCACGAAGCGCAGGGGCCAGCCCACGCTCTGGCCTCCATGGCCGACGGCCTGCCGGCCCTAGGCATCGTGGCCGCTGTGCTGGGCGTCATCAAGACCATGGGTTCGATCGACCGACCGCCGGCTGAACTCGGCCTGATGATCGGCGGCGCTCTGGTCGGCACCTTCCTGGGCGTCTTCCTGGCCTATGGCATCGTCGGCCCGATGGCCACGCGCCTCAAGGAAATCATCGATGAGGACGGCGCCTTCTACAGGATCATCCAGTCCGTGCTGGTCGCCCACCTGCACGGCAACGCCGCCCAGATCTCGGTCGAGATCGGCCGCGGCAGCGTACCTTCGCCCGCCCAGCCCAGCTTCCTGGAGCTGGAAGAAGCGCTGAACAACATACCGGCCGAAGGCTAGGATTTTGGGGCTGGTGGGCCGAAACCCCCGTTCTGCAAGGAATCTGCACCGGTCCGTCGCCTAAAATACTTGCAGGTCACGGCCACGTGAGGCGAGATCACGCTTGCGTGTTCCGCAAAATTGGTCCAGATTCGTCCAACGCTCGAACGTCCGTCATCCCGGCGGCCCGAGGAGCGTAATGATCATTTCAGGGGACCTCCACATGATCCGCAAAATCCTCGTCGTCGGCGCCGCGTTCGCCGCTCTCTCCGTCGCCGCCTGCAGCAAGCCCGCTGAAGAAGCCCCGGCTCCGGCCCCGGCTCCGGAAGCTGCTCCGGCTCCGGCCCCGGCGCCCGACGCCGCCGCGGCTCCCGCCCCGGCCGCCGACGGCAAGATGGCCACGACTCCGGCCGCTCCGGCGAAGTAGTTTTTTCTTCTTCGGAAGAAAGACGGGAAAGGCCGCCTTCGGGCGGCCTTTTCTTTTTTGGCAGATCTGATTGAGAATGGCTGGGTCATGACCCTCAAACCTTTCGCCCTCGCCACCCTCATTTTGCTCGCCGGATGCAACAAGCCGGCCGGCCCATCGGCGACCACGCCTGACGCCGCGCCCGCAGGCGCAACGGCCGCCGCGACGCCGGGAGCGGACTCTTCGTCACCGTCGCAGCCGCCGGATCTCAGCGGCCAGCCGGTCACAGGAACGGTCGCCTCGGCGGAAGGCGCAGCCACCACCGATCCCAAGGCGCCCGCGCCCAGGCCGGCGGCCCCCGCAAAATAGCCGCCCATTGCGCCATGGCTCCGACCGGGCCATGACCAGCCCATGCCTGAGACCGCGTCCGTCACCTGGCAGGACGGCGTCCTGCGCTCTGCCCAGTACGGCGATATCTACTTCTCGCAGGAAGGAGGCCTGGCTGAATCGCGAGCCGTATTTCTGCAAGGATGCGGACTGCCGGATGCCTGGCAGGGGCGCAAACGCTTCACGGTCGCGGAACTGGGGTTTGGCACGGGGCTGAACATCGCCGCCCTGCTGGATTTGTGGTCGAGGACCCGGCCAAAGGACGGGGCGCTGCACATCTTCAGCGTCGAGGCCCATCCGATGGCGCGCGAGGACGCTGCTCGGGCGCTGGCCGGATCACCGGAAATCGCCGACGCCGCCCAGGCTCTCCTCTCGGTCTGGCCAGGGGTGCGCCGCGGTTTCCACCGCATGGAGTTGCCGGCGTTCGGCGCCATCCTCGATCTGGCGGTCATGGAAGTCGGCGAAGCGCTTGAACAGTGGCAGGGGGCGGCGGACGCGTGGTTTCTCGACGGGTTTTCTCCGGCCGCCAATCCGGCCATGTGGCGCGAAGAGGTGATCAGTTTGGTCGCCGCCCGATCGGCGCCCGGCGCGCGCCTCGCCACCTTCACCGTCGCCGGGGCGGTGCGTCGCGGCCTTGAGGCGCACCGGTTCGAGGTGGCGCGCAAGCCCGGCTATGGTCGCAAACGCGAGCGGTTGGAAGCCCGGCTGCCGGGCCACTCGGCGGACCCGACCGCGCCCGGCCGCATCGCCATCGTCGGCGGCGGCATAGGCGGGGCGGCGCTATCGCGGGCCTTCGCCGCGCTGGGGGCCCCGGCCGAGGTGCTGGCGGGCGACTCCCACGGCGCATCGGGCAATCCCGCCGCCCTGGTCAGCCCAGGCCTCGACGCCTCGGGCCGGGCGAGAGCGCGCTTCTACGCCGCCGCCTTTTCGCGGGCGGTTCAGCTTTACGAGCAGATCCCGGACGCCGTTATCGCCAGCGGCGCGGCCCTGATCGAAACCGAAGAGCGCGACCCACGGCGTCTGGCGGCAGTTGCGCGGCAGGATGTCTTCGAACCCGGATCCTTTCGGAGATTGGATCCGCAGGAAGCCGCCGACTGGCTTGACGAGGCTCCGGGTTCGGCCGGCATGCTGCTCGCGAACGCGCTGGTCATCGATCCGGCAAAGGCGCACGCGGCCTGGTTGGGCGAGGCGGCGCGAACGGCGACCGTGGAGCGTATCGAGGCCCGCAATGGAGGCTGGCGGTTGCATCTGACCGGCGCGGCGGTCCTCGATGCCGAGATCGTGGTCATCGCCGCCGGATGGGGTGCGGCCTCGCTGCTGCCTGATCTGCCGGTGCAGCCGATCCGGGGCCAGGCCAGCTGGGCTCGCATCGCCGAACCTCCACGCGCCGCGAGCTTCGGCGGCTACGCAATCCCGACCCGCGAGGGGGTGCTTTTTGGCTCAACCCACGACCGCGACGACACAGGATGCGACCTTCGCCCGGAGGATCACGCACGCAACCTTGCGGCCATTGCCGGCGTCAGGCCCAGACTGGCTGGCCGAATCGACCCGCAAACCCTGAGTGGTCGGGCGGCGATTCGCGCCTCGACCGCCGACCAGATGCCCGTCGTCGGCGAGCTGGCGCCAGGGCTCTATGTCTTTTCCGGTCTGGGATCTCGCGGATTTACGACCGCGCCCTTGTTGGCCGAACATCTCGCCGCCCTGATCTGCGGCGCGCCCTCGCCTTTGCCGGCCGACATCTGCCACCTTGCCGAACCGTCAAGGCTTTGACAAAGTTCCGAGCTACGGTATGGTTGCAATAATGCAACATTTGCAACACAACGCAAAGGAACTCCCGATGTCCTCCCTACTGAAAAGGGGCGCGTTCATTGCCGGCGCAGGCGCGCTGGTGGTGCTGTCCGGCGCCGCGGCGCCTGACGAGGGCTTCGTGCGCAATACCGAGACCAGCCCGAAGACCTGCTTCCACATCCGCGACGTCGAAGGCTATAGCCCGGCAAAAATCGGCGATCGCGAAGGCGTCAATCTGCGCCTGAAGAACAACGACGTCTTCCAGGTAGAATTCATTGAGCCCTGCGAGGACGCCAAGCTGGCGGTGCACATCAAGCTGCAGTCGAATTCCGTGACCGACTATGTGTGCTCAGGCGGCGATACCACCCTGGTGGTGAAGAACGAGTCGGGGACAAGCCAGACCTGCCACATCAGCGGCCTGCGCAAACTGACCAAGGCCCAGATCACCGCCCTGCAGGAAAACGAAAAGCCGTAATCTTGCTAGTGTAAGCGGCTGCCCAGCGCTTCAAGTTCTTCCTTGAGGCGTAGTTTCTGTCGTTTCAGTTGTCGAAGCTGGAGGTCGTCGAAAGCCGGAAGTCTTGCGGCATCCTCGATGATCCTGTCCAGATCGCGGTGCCGGTGGCGAAGTTCACGGATACGGGCTTCGACTGCCATAGGGTGCTCCATGTTTGCCTCAGTGTCGGATAGTAGACTCCTGAATTGCGCGATTGTCATTTCACATTGCCTTGCGTGCGGCTCTGCTTGACAGGATTGTCGAGCTTACAGGCAGAGGATCGAGAGCCATGTCCGAGCGCGGTCTGATTGTAGGCATTTCCGGCGCTTCGGGAGCGGCGCTGGGCGTGCGCTGCCTGGAAGCCTGCCGTGAGCTGGGCGTTGAAACTCACCTGATCGTCTCGAAAGCCGGCGCCCTGACGCTGGCCGAGGAAACCGGCCTGTCGCTCGCCGAGGTGAACGCAAAGGCCGACGTTGTTCACAAGGTCGCCGACATCGCCGCCTGCGTGGCCTCCGGGTCCTATCCGGTGCGGGGAATGATCATCGCGCCCTGTTCGGTGCGCACCATGTCGGAGATCGCCACCGGAGTGACCTCCAGCCTGCTCACCCGCGCGGCTGACGTCACGCTGAAGGAGCGCCGGCCGCTGGTGTTGATGGTCCGCGAAACCCCGTTCCATCTGGGCCACCTGCGCACCATGACCCAGCTGGCGGAAATGGGTGCGGTGATTGCGCCCCCCCTGCCCGCTTTCTACGCCAAACCGAAAACGATTGACGATATAGTGGACCAGGCGGTGGGCCGGGCGCTGGACGTCTTTGGCCTGTCGTGGTCGGCCACCAAGCGCTGGGGCGTTACGAAGGCATGAGCGAGGAACCCGCCAACGATGAAGGCCTCAAGGCCAAGGTCGTTGCGTTACGCCAGGAACACGAGGACCTGGGCGCGGCGATCGACGCTCTCGCCGGGCAGGCCAACGCCGACCAGCTGCAGATCGCACGGCTGAAGAAGAAAAAGCTGGCGCTCCGCGACGAGATCACCCGCCTGTCGGGGCGCATCACGCCGGACATCATTGCCTAGGGCGCGAGTTGCTAGGCCCGAGCCCGCTTGCGCTCGTACATGGCGGTGTCGGCCGCCGAAAGCATGTCTTCGGCGGTGAGGGCCGGGTCGATTTCGCGCACGCCCCAGCTGATGTGCAGGGGCATCATCCATTCGCCGCTCTGCACCGGTTCGGACTGGATGACGGCCGCCAGTTGCGCGGCCTTGGCGGCGGCGGCGGCGCCATCGGCCTGGGCCAGGATGACCCCGAACTCATCGCCGCCGATGCGGCCCACGACATCGGTCTCGCGCACATGGGCGATCAGAGCCTTTGACACCGCCTTCAGCGCCTCATCGCCGCCGGCGTGGCCAAAGCGGTCGTTCACCGCCTTGAAGCCGTCGAGATCGAAATAGGCGAGGCTCGCCTTGGCGCCGTAGCGCTGGGCAAAGGCGATGGCGCGGCCGAGTTCGCGAACAAAGGCCCGGCGGTTCAGCAGCGGGGTCAGCACGTCGCGGTCGGCAATTTCCTCGACGTCGGCGAGCTGGGCCTTCAGCCGGGTGACTTCCTTGCGAAGTTCGTCGATCTCGGCCAGCAGCTGGCCCGGAGCGCCGCGCACCTGCGGCGTGATGTCGGTTTCGGCCAGGCCCAGGAACCGGGCGCTGTCGGGCGAGCGCGCGGTCGCCAGGCCGCTGGCGTCGGCGGCGCTCTGCAGGGCGACGCGACGGCGCACGCCCGCCAGGGGATCGGCCCGGACACCGGAGATTTTCATGCGCCTCGCCTTGTCCTTGGAGGTTGCAGAATCGTGTTCTGCGAAGCGGATTCTGGACGGGATCGGTTGCGAGTGCAATGTGCGGCCCTATACTGCAACGCCTTCCGGGACGATGGGTCGCGGAGAGGGATAATCGAATGGCCAAATCACCCCCGGTGGCGATCATCATGGGCAGCCGCTCTGACTGGCCGACCATGAAATGCGCGGCCGACGCGCTGGATCAGTTGGGCGTGGCCTACGAGGCCAAGGTGGTTTCCGCCCATCGCACGCCTGACCGGCTGTTCGCCTTCGCCAAGGGCGCCAAGGCCGCCGGGTTCAAGGTGATCATCGCCGGCGCCGGCGGGGCCGCCCACCTGCCCGGCATGGCCGCGTCCATGACCGAACTGCCAGTGTTGGGCGTGCCGGTGCGCTCCAAAGCGCTCGACGGCCTGGATTCGGTGCTTTCCATCATGCAGATGCCTGGCGGCATTCCGGTGGGGACGCTCGCCATAGGCGAGGCCGGCGCGCGCAACGCAGGCCTTCTGGCCGCTCAGATCCTGGCTCTTTCCGATACCGCCCTGGCGGCCCGGGTCGCGGCCTTCCGCGCCGAACAAACCGCCTCGGTGGCAGAAACGGTGGCTGACTAGGTGGCCGATTTTCCCCTGAAACCGGGCTCGACGATCGGAATTCTCGGCGGCGGCCAACTGGGCCGGATGATGGCCCTGGCGGCGGCGAGACTGGGCTTTCGTACGGTGATCCTGGCCGACCACGAGGAGTCTTGCGCGGCGCAGGTTGCGAGCCAGACCATTGTGGGGCCCTACGAGGATCGGTTCGCGCTGAAGCAGCTCGCGGGGGCGGCCGATGTCGTCACCTATGAATTCGAGAACGTGCCGGCCGTTGCCGTCAAGATTTTGGCCGAGTTGGGCGTGCCGACCGCACCCTCGGCTCACGCTCTGGCTGTCGCCCAGGACCGCGTGGCCGAGAAGACCTTTCTCAACACCGCCGGCGTGGCCACCGTCGATTTCGAGCCGATTCACTCCGCCGCCGAGATCGGCCCGGCGCTCGACCGCCTCGGTGCGCCGGCGCTGCTGAAAACCCGCCGGGAGGGCTATGACGGCAAGGGTCAGACCTGGGTGGACAACCACGCTGAAGCGGCTGCGGCCCTGGGGCGCATCGGCGGCAAACCGGCGATTCTGGAGGCGGCGGCGGACTTTGTGCGCGAGCTTTCGGTGATCGCCGCCCGTGGCCGCGACGGCGAAGTCGCTTGCTATCCCCTCGGCGAGAACCACCACGAAGGTGGCATCCTGCGCCGCACCAGCGCGCCCGCGAAGATCTCGGCCAGCGCCGCGGCCCAGGCCGAAACTGTGGCGGCGCGCATTCTGACCGCGCTCGACTATGTGGGCGTCATGGGCGTGGAGCTGTTCGAACTGGCCGACGGCCGGTTGCTGGTCAACGAGATCGCGCCCCGGGTGCACAATTCCGGCCACTGGACGCTGGACGGCTGCGAGGTCGACCAGTTCGAACAGCACATCCGGGCGGTGGCCGGCTGGCCGCTGGGACCGACCACCGCACTCGCCCGTGTCGAAATGACCAACCTGATCGGCGATGAGGCCGACCACTGGAAGAACCTGGCGGGTGAACAGGAAGCTCGCGTCTGGCTCTATGGCAAGGGCGCGGCCAGGCCAGGCCGCAAGATGGGCCACGTCAACCGGTTGCGTCCGCTGGACTAGGGCATATTTCCTTGCGCTAACGCCTTCCCCAGATCAGGTCCGGGGTTCGCTGCTTGAGCGCGGGCGGCCCGGCGGGACAGACGCGGCCTCGGGCTCGGCAAGGCCCGGCAGGGTGATTTCGAAGATCGATCCGGCCGGACCAGTCCTCTTCAGGACGAGATCACCGCCGTGCGCCTGGGCCAGCTCCCGCGCGATGGCCAGGCCCAGGCCCGTACCGCCGGGCCGACCCGATCCGGCAAAGGGCTGGAAGAGGTTTTCGAGGGTCCGCTGGGGAACGCCTGGGCCATCATCGGCGATGGTGATGATGCTGTCCTCATCTGTCTGTTCGAGAGCCACACGAACGGTTCCGGGCGTGCGGCGATCGGGGCCGCTGACCGCCTGCCGGGCATTCTTGATCAGATTGAGCAGCATGCGGTGCAGGTGGTCGGGATCGGCCCTGACCTTGTCCCTCGGGCGGACGTTCGAAATCAGCTTGACCCCGTTGCGCTCGAGGCCGGCGTCTTCGGCTGCGGCGGCTATCACCTCGGCCAGGCGAGTGGGAACCGGGGCCGGCGTGGGCTCGGCGCTTTTGCCATAGGCCAGCACCTCGGTGGTCAGACGCGCGGCGCGGTCGAGGGCGCGCTCCAGACGTGGAAGGGCGCTGGCGACCGACGGGTCGGGAGACAGCGCCAGACGCTCCGACGCCAGCTGGGCGCTGGTCAACATGTTGCGCAGGTCGTGGTTGATCTTGGCCACCGCCTCGCCCAGGGCCGCCAGGCGCGAGCGGGAATTGAGCGCGGCCGTGACATCGGCCTGCATGCGGTTGAGTTCGATCTCGGCCCGTCCGACCTCGTCGCGACGTCCAGAAGGCTCGATATGGGCGCTGGGGTCTTCCGGGTCGGCGCGGAAGCGTTCCATGGCGAGCGTGATGCGCTGCATGGGGCGCACCAGAAAGGCGTTCAGGAAGAAATAGATCAGTGCGCCCGTGCCGACGGAGATGAGCAGAGTGAGCCAGAGCAGGCGTTGAACGTAGGAGATGAGCTCGTTCTTCAGTGGCGCGTCGGGGGCGACGATCTCGAGATAGTTCTCGCCGGCGATTTTGCGGGTATGGCCGAATACACGAACGTTGGAGCCGGACTTGCTGGTCAGGGTGCGGATCGGGTCGGTCAGCCAGGCGATGAAATCCGAGCGGCGCAGGTCGACGACATAGGGCGTGTTCATCACTGCTGGCGGGCTCAGGTAGAGTTCCTTGATGCCGTCCCTCTGGAAACTCAGCGAGATGATTCCGGCGCTGTCCTGCAGGTTTTTCTTCTGCGAGGTGGTGGGGACGTTGTCGCCGACAGCTTTAATGACCTGCACGCCCAACTCGGCGCGATAGATGCGGTCTGATAGCCAGCGCTCCTCGAAGGTCGCCAGGGAGGTGGCCAGGATCAGGAGCTCGGCCACCAGCACGAAGACCACGGTGAACACCAGCAGGCGGGCCGAAAGGCCCCCCGGCCAGAGCAGCCTGCGCGCCTGCTCGCCCTGGGCCGCACCGGGCAGGGCCAGCCCAAACCGGTGTCGCATCGGGGCGGGCTTGTCCTGCGTCATAACGAAAACGTTACCGCACGCCGCCGGATCGGCAAAGCGCTATCGGAGGGTCGCGGTCCCGACAGCCTCGCTGACCGACGAAAACCCTTCCGCCTTCAGGCGCGCGGCCAGCTCCGCTTTAACTTTTACAGCCAGGTTGGGGCCCTCGTAGACCATGGCCGAATAGAGCTGAACGGCGCTCGCCCCGGCCCTGATCTTGGCGAAGGCGTCGGCGCCCGAGGCGATACCGCCGGCCCCGATCAGCGGGAGGCGGCCCTGGAGCGTCTCGAAAAACCGCCCGAGCACCGCGGTGGAGAGGCTCATCAGGGGCGCGCCCGAGAGTCCTCCGGACTCGGTTCTGAACGGAGAATTCAGGGTGGCAGGACGCGACAGGGTCGTATTGCCGACGATCAGCCCGTCCAGGCCATGGGCGATCGATGTCTCGGCGATGGCGAGAACTTCGCTGTCTTCGAGATCCGGCGCGACCTTGAGAAAGACGGCACATCGGCCGGAAGGGCTCAGCGCCTGCCGGGCTTCATCGAGCCGGCCCAAGAGCTCATCCAGCGCATCGCGGGTCTGCAGATTGCGAAGGCCGGGCGTGTTGGGCGATGAAATATTGATCGTGAAATAGTCGGCCAGGCCCCAGAGGCGGGTCAGGCCGGTGACATAATCGGCGATCCGGTCGGTCGAGTCCTTGTTGGCCCCGATATTGGCGCCGACCACGCCGCGCCGCCGGCGCGCCGCCAGCCGGCGCGCGAAGGGCTCCAGCCCCTCGTTGTTGAAGCCGAGCCGGTTGATGACCCCCCGGTCGGACGTCAGGCGAAAGATTCGGGGCCTTGGATTTCCCTCCTGCGGCAGGGGTGTGACCGTGCCGCATTCGACGAACCCGAAGCCAGCGCGGAGCATGGCGTCGGGAACCTCAGCATTCTTGTCGAAGCCAGCCGCAAGGCCAACAGGGCTGGGCAGGGACAGACCCGCCAGGGAGGTGGCCAGGACAGGGTCTTCGGCGCGCCGGGCTCTTGGACCCAGGCCCAGTTTGAGACCCTCGATCGCCGCACGGTGGGCGTCTTCCGGCTCCAGCAGCCGGAAGGCGGCATTGGCCAGGTCGTGCAGACCGCTCATTCGCCGCCCCCACCGCCGAGTTCGGCCGCCAGATATAAACCTTCATAGGCCGCGCGCCCCGCCTCATCGATGCCAAACACCGCTGCGCTCGCGGTCGGAAATCCCCGGTCGAACCTGGCCAGCACCGAGGGCGGCGCCGAGCCATACTTCAGAATTCGCAAGGTCAGGGCGTGAACCCCCGGATTATGGGCCACGACCATGACGGTATCGGCCGCGGTTTCAGCTTCGACGGCGTCGAGAATGACGTCCGGTTCGGCGTGATACAAAACGCGGGTGAACTGCACCTCGGCGTCGGGAAAAACCTCGGCCATCGCTTCCCATGTCTGCCGTGTTCGAACCGCAAAGGAGACCAGGACCTTGTTCGGCCGGACATCGGACGCCTCCAGCGCCTGGGCGATCAGCGCGGCATCGGCGCTGCCGCGCGTCGTCAGCACCCGTTCGAAATCGCTATCCCCGGCGCCGGCCCGTTCCGCCTTCGCGTGTCGCATGAGCACCAGGCGGCGCAATCGGTATCCTCCCATTTCCCGCTGGTCATAGCCGCGATTTCACCGCGGCGGTAGCGGCCGGTTGACACAGGCCAAGGGTCTAGGGTCCAAGCAGGATCATGACAGCGACGCTGGACAGGCGAAAAGACCCGGCCCGGGGATCGGAAATCATGCGGTTTCCGGCCAACAGGCCCCTGCGCCTGGATTCCGGCGCGAAGATCGAGAACCTCGAGATCGCCTACAAGACCTGGGGCGAGCTCAATACGGACAAGTCCAACGCCGTTCTCATCTGCCACGCCTTGACGCTCGACCAGTACGCCACCGGTTCCAACCCGGTCACCGGCAAGGCCGGCTGGTGGTCCAAGGCCGTTGGCGAGGGCAAGCCGATCGATCCGGCCCGCCACTTCATCATCTGCGCCAATGTGGTGGGCGGCTGCATGGGCTCGACCGGCCCGGCCTCGCTCAACCCAAAGACCGGCAAACCCTACGGCCTGACCTTCCCGGTGCTGACCATCGGCGACATGGTCCGCGCCCAGGCCATGCTGCTCGATGGGCTGGGTGTGGAGACTCTGTTCACGGTTATCGGCGGCTCCATGGGCGGCATGCAGGTGCTGCAGTGGGCGGCCGACTATCCCGAACGTCTGTTCTCGGCGATCTGCGTGGCGGCCACCGCAAAGCATTCAGCCCAGAATATCGCCCTGCACGAGGTGGGCCGGCAGGCCATCATGGCCGACCCTGACTGGCGCGGCGGTGCATACGCCGATGCGGGCGTGCGGCCTGAAAAGGGCCTGGCGGTCGCGCGCATGGGCGCCCACATCACCTATGTCTCGGAAGACGCCCTGCAGCGCAAGTTCGGCCGCGGGCTGAAGCGCGACGGGCTGTCGTGGAGCTTTGACGCCGATTTTCAGGTGGAAAGCTACCTGCGCCATCAGGGCGTTTCGTTCGTCGAGCGCTTTGACGCCAACGCCTATCTCTACATCACCCGGGCGATGGACTATTTCGATCTGCCCGGCAAACACGGCGGCAAGCTGGCCGAGGCGTTCACGGGCGCGCGCGACGTACGTTTCTGCGTCCTGTCCTTCACCTCCGACTGGCTCTATCCGACCCGCGAAAGCCGCGAGATCGTGCGCGCGCTGAACGCGGCCGGATGCCGGGCGAGCTTCCTTGAGATCGTCAGCGACAAGGGCCATGACGCTTTCCTGCTGGACGAGCCTGAAATGCATGCGGCGCTGACCGGCTTTCTGAAAGCGACGGCGAAAGAGCGCGGTCTCAAGTGAGCGCGCAACGCGAAGATTTCCGAGAAATCCTTCGGCTCGTGCGGCCGGGCGCACGGGCGCTCGATATCGGCTGCGGCGAAGGCGATCTGCTGGCCTTGCTGGCCAGGGAAAAGCAGGTCGACGGACGGGGGCTCGAGATCAGCCAGGCCGGCGTCGCCGCGGCGCTGGCGCGCGGACTTGCCGTCGTACAGGGCGATGCGGATCGCGATCTGGCCGACTACCCGGACGATGCCTTCGACTACGCCATCCTGTCGCAGACCCTGCAGACCGTGCGCGACCCGAAGGCGGTGCTTGAGGAACTGATGCGGATTGCGCGGCACGCAATCGTCTCCTTCCCCAATTTCGGGCACTGGCGCGTAAGATGGTCGCTGCTGGTCGGCGGGCGCATGCCGGCCACCCGCGCCTTGCCCTCGGCCTGGTGGGAAACCCCCAACATCCACCTTTGCACCTTGCTCGACTTCACCGACCTGATCGATCAGCTCGACTTGCGCATTGATGCGGCCTCGGCTCTTATTCGCGGCAAGCCGGCGCGGCCGATGAAACCCGGGCTGGCGCTGGAGAATCTGCGGGCGGAAGCGGCGATCTTCCTGTTGTCGCGCGGATCCTCTTCGGCCCACGCCGAACCAGGGCCGGGCGAAAAGCTGCTCTAGGGAACTAGAACACGAACCGGACAATAACCCGGGCCATATAGGCCTCGTAGTCCTGGCCGATCTCACCGCCCGCCTCGAACGCCAGACTCGAATAGACACCATGGCCGCGGAGCGCCGCACGCAGGATGAGCAGACCCTTTTCGTGGGCCAGACCCGGGAGGGTGAAGCCGGCGCCGGCGACGCTGGCGAAGGCGGCGTTGGTGTCGCCGTCGCCGCTGGCCAGAATGGACCGGTAGCCGACCTGGAACTCGGGGCCCCATTTGTAACCGCGGCCAAAGGAACCGCCGATGGTCAGGCCCACTTCGGCCGAGGCCTCATAATTGGTACGCGAATCGACCGTCAGGTTGACCGCCGGACCGCCACCCTTTTCGGTGTAACCGCCCTCGCTGAGGAAGACCGCATTAATGTTGGCCGAGGGGCGCACGAACACAGGACCAAGGGTCAGAGTATAGACGCCACCCACGCGGGCGGCGGCGAGATAGCCAGTCCAGTTCGCCTCCGCCTGGCGAACCAGCAGCTGCTGACCGGCGTTATTGGCGTCGACGATGCGACGGATTCCGTCAAACCAGGCGATGCCGCCAGTCAAATCCGCATCGAGGACCAGATTGTCGACGGGCTGGCGCCAATAGACCCCGCCGGTGACCGCGTTGGCCGCCAGGTGTGAGCCCAGGAAACGGATTTTGTTGCGGATCTCCGAGGACATGTAGGAGCCCGAGAAACCCAGATATCCGCCGTTGCGGGTCGGCCGTTCAAAACCGCCGATGATGCCGAAGCCGCCGGTCTGATAGGGGACCTCGTCGACGGTCTCCTGCTTCACGGTAAGGCCGATCTCCTGCAGCCAGGAGCGGGGCTGACCCGGCTGAAGCCCGGCAGGCGTCTCCGCCTGAGCCTGCATGCCTTCACGCACGGTGCTCGACAGCGTCTGGAACGGCCCGCCCGAATAGTCTGGCAGGAACTGTTCGTAGAGCTTCTTGAACCCGGCGTCGGTCGTCTTGGCGAGGATCTGGGTGTTGACGTCCGGATCGGCATCGAACGCCTGGTAGAATGCGTCAAACGCCTGGGCCCGGGCGCCGTTCAGCTGGAGGTCCGCCGCCGTCCGCCGCCGCATGTCGAGGGTGATATTGTTGGCGCCAACGACCACCTCGCCCGTGAACAGGGCCGGCACCTGACCCGCAAGGTCGGTAATGAGACCGCCATCAACCAGGGTTCCGGCGGTCAGGATCGCAAACGACTGATCACTGAGCAGTTTGCCAAGGAACTTGAGTTTCAACTCGGCGCCATCGTCGAAGCTCGCCAGCCCGCTGACATTCAGCGAGGTCGTGCGCAGAGCCGGATTGGCGTTGGCGGGATCCGCCGAGAAAGTCAGAATCGATGACGAACCGACCGTCAGGCTGCTGGCGTTGGCCGCTCCATTGCGGTCGAGGTCAAGCGTGCCGTTGGTCAGGTTGACGGCCAGGGAGCCGCTGCCCTTGTCGATGCCGCCGCGAATGGTTGCGTCGCCATCGATGGTGATCTCATCGGCGCCGCCGCCGAACGAAATCAGCCCCTCGGTGACGCCGGCATTGATGATCATCCGGTCGTTGTGGACGCCCGCGGAAAACAGGATGTCGCCGCCGATCGTGGGCGGCGAAGCCTCGGCGCTTTTGAGGCCCTGGGTGAGGGTCACGCCGGTGGTGTTGGCGCGCAGGTCAAGCGCGATCGCGCGACCAACAGCCTCGACCTCCGGATCGAGTGAGGCAACGCTGGCGTTGATTGTGTTGGAATTGTTGATCACCGCCAAGGTGCCCGAGCTGTCGAGGACGGCGGTGGCGTTCCCGGCCGGTCCGTTGACGCCTGCGCGGATCGCACCCGGATTGCTCAGGATTTCAACGTGGGCGCCGCTGTCGATCTGTAAGGCGCGCGCTTCGACCACTGTGCCTTCGATGGTCTTGGCGCCCGTGGTGATGCCGCCTGAAATGGCGATTTCCGGAACGGTCGCGCCTGACCCGATATGCAGGCCGGTGCTGTTGGCGTTGAAGGCGCTGCTGGTGATCTGGCCGTTCAGTCCAATGCCGCCGGTCGTATCGACCGCCCCGCCCAGGCCCCCGACCTGGACTCCCAGCGCACTGTTCCCGTCATAAGCGGCGTTACTGTTGACGACGCCGTTGATGACGATGCCATAGGCTTCGCGGCCGACCCCAAAATTACCGAACACGGTGTTGAAGCTGGCGCCCGCAAGAATGCCGGCAGACGAGCTGTAATTGTTGAGGATGGCTGTGCGCTCGGTGCTGTCGACAACCCCGTCGTTATCCTGGTCCTGGTTGTCGACCACACCGTCGCCGTTGGCGTCGGTCGTATCGGTAATCGGCGGCGGGGCGTCCAGCACGAAGCCGTGGGTGATGGAGTTGGCCAGCCGGATCGCCGGTCCGCTGATCAGGAGATCGTCGGCTTCAAGCGTGGCGCCCTTTGGCGCCTGCGCCGGCGTCACGTAGCGATAGCCGGAATTGGTGATCGGTCCCTGGATAAACACCCGCCCATCAACGGGACCCTCTACGGAAATCGATGATGCGCCCTCGCCCTGGGTGCTGATGGTCCCGAGCACGTCAACGCTGCCGGTCAGGGAACCCGTCGTCCGGATTCCGTAACTGTTGGTTCCCGCCGCGCCGAGCGAGCCCTGGACCAGGATTTGGCCGATCATGGGCGATTCCACCGAAATCGCCGCCGAACCGTCGTTGCCCTTGATGGAATCGACCGCCACGGAACCAACGCCAATGGCGCCGATGAAAGTTCCGGTTCCGATCACCCTAATCCCGTAGCGCGTCATGCCGGGCGCCACGAACGGTCCGTCGGCGTCGCCGTCGTGGTCGGCGTCGACCGCCGCAACCGTGTCGTCGCCGGCAAGGGCGCCGTTGATGACCACCGCACCGGTCAGGCCGGCGCCGGTGGTAACCAGAACCCCGGTCCCACCCGTGGTGCTGTCGCGCACGCTGATGGTGCCGTTGTTGGTTACGGTGGCGTTGCTGTTTACCGTCACGGCAGGGCCGCCTGTGCGAACCGTAATGCCTGCGCCCGGTTTGATGGTGAGGTTGCCCGTCGTCGAGGTAGCCACCGGTTCCACCTGGCTGACGGTGATTTCCGTCTGGGCCAGCGCCGCGTTCGCCGCAAAGCACAGCGGCGCGGCGGCGGCCGCCAAGAACCAACCCTTCATCGAGGCTTTCGAACCCAAAACGCTAAATCTCCCCGAACGCGGAATGCCCGTCGGATAGGGCACAGATAAGGCGAAAAAACGTCTCGCTTCAGCTGTCTGCAATTCGGTCTAGCGGGTCCGGTTGCCGTTTGCCAGTTCTGAGGCGCCAATTTTCACTTTCGCCGGGCCCGGCAGGGATTTCGCGAGAGGTTGGGGGCTCAGGGCGCCGGGTGCGAACACCCGGGCCGGCGCGGCCAGGCCCTTGGGCCGCACGGCGAACGTCTGCTTGACCGCTTCGATCAGAATGAGGCCTGACCACATCGGCCAGAACCAGGGGCCAGCCTGTTCAAGGCCGTCAGCCCAGCGCGCCGCCCAGCGCCAGGGCGGCGCATAAAGCGCCCGTGACCAGGCGGTCGGCTCCAGGTCAGCGCCGCGGATCAACCGCTCCAGCTGAGGTATGGTGTAGGGTCGGCCGTGACCGAAGGGCGTGGCCTCGGCGTTGGACCAGGGTCCGCGGCGATTGGCGGCGACAATGATCACCCGGCCTGAGGGCGCCAGCACCCGGCAAACCTCGGCCATGAGGCCTTCCGGATCGTCACTCTCCTCCAGGGCGTGAACGAGCAAGACGCGGTCAAAAAGAGCGTTGCGAAACGGCAGGGCGCTGTCATGCGACAGACAGGAGAGCACCTTGGCCCCGCCAGGCCAGACCTCGACCCCCTGGGCCGCCGGCATGGCGGCGATGGTCCGGCGGGCGGTCAGCCGGCGCGGCTCCAGCCATGGCGTAGAATAGCCCAGACCGAGAATGTCCATGCCGTCGCCGTCGCCCCAGGCCTGGTCGAGCTTGCCAGAAACCATGGCCCTGGCGGCCGCGCCCAGCGGACCGGCGTAGAACTCTCTCAGCTTGAGGACATCGAGGCGCATGGACGTGGTATAGGCCGGCAAAGAGGAATCGTCATGCCGCTCACCGTTCGCCAGTTCGCCTGTCTTAGCGACAACTACGGGTTTTTGATCCGCGACGAGGAAACCGGTGTCGCCGCCTGTATCGATACGCCCGACGCCGAAGCCATTCTGCGGGAGGCCGACGCCGCCGGCTGGCGCATCTCATTCATTCTCAACACCCATTGGCACCTCGACCACGCCGGTGGCAACGCCAGGGTCAAGGAGGCAACCGGCGCGGTGATCATCGGCCCGCCGGAGGTCACGAAGATCGCGCCCCTCGACCGCGCGGTCGCGGACGGAGATACCGTCACACTGGGCGCCACGCGCCTGAAGGTCATGGATGTGGGCGGACACACCAGCGGTCATATCGCCTACCATGATCAGGCGAACGCCATGGCCTTTGTCGGCGACACGCTGTTCGCTATGGGTTGCGGGCGGCTGTTCGAAGGCTCGCCCGAGCAGATGTGGGCCAGTCTTCAGCGCCTGGCCGGACTGCCCGACGAAACGACGGTTTACTGCGCCCATGAATACACCGCAGCCAACGCGCGTTTTGCCCTGTCGGTCGATTCCGACCCCGCGGTTCGCGCCCGGGCCGATCAGGTGTTCGCCATGCGCGAACGGGGCGAGCCGACCGTGCCCACCACCATCGGAGCGGAGCGGGCGACCAATCCATTCCTGCGCGCGCCGCTTCTGCGGCCGGCCCTGGAGCCAGCGCGGGCGTTTGCCGAGGTGCGGGCCGCCAAGGATGTATTTCAGGGTTAGGGCTAGTTGCCGCCCATCACCTGGCGCATCAGCGACAGGGCGATCAGGGCCGATGACGGCCGGCCGGCGGGTCCCTTCAACGGAACGACCGTGATCTGGATCGTATCGTAGTTGATGACGATGCCCGGCCGGTCTCCGACCACGATCAGCACCCGCTCGATATGGCTGAGCCGCGGATCGGTGCGCAGGCGCTCCTTGTTTATTTCGATGGCCTTGACCGCCAGGTTCATGGCGTCGGCGATCAGCGACCAGGCGTCGGGGCGATAGTCGGCGATGTCGACGATCACCGCCCGCTGCAGGGCGTTGCTGATGCTGCGGGAGGCCTGCTGAGCGCGTACGCCCAGCTCCACGCCACCCGGAACAACCGGCAGCCGGATAGGTGTCACAACCACCTGAACAAATGACACCGGCACGCCCTGGGGCCGGTCGGGCGGATAGATGGTGCCGCCACCGCCCAGTCCCGACAGGCGCAGGACCTGCTCGCCGATGTCGTTCTTGAAAATCTCGTCGTTGCGGGGACCGACCGAACGGGTCAGGGCGACGATCTCGGTGCTGCCCCTGAACTGGATGAGCGGCTGGGCGCCGGACCGGTCGAGGATGAATTCGAGATCGCCGGCGGCGTAGCGCGCCACGGGCGGACCTCCTGGTTCGCGCCCACCGAAGAGCTTGCTCAGCGGGCTGCCGGGCGGCGGTTTCCCCGGGCCCGGCGGCTGCGCCTGGGCGGAGGCCGCCGAACCAGCGAACAGGATCGCGGCCCCAAGACCGTGGATGAACGCGCGCCGGGACATGGTCAGGAAATTATCATCCGGATCGGGGCGGTTTTAGGACCCATTGAAGACCTCAGACCGGCGCCTGGGTGGTGAGCACATGAAAGATCAGCTCGGAGGTTGGACGTCCGGCTTCGCCCATCTGCACCGAGATGGCGATCTTCAGAACATCGCCCTGCAGACGCACATCCGGGCGGTCGCCGGCAACGAACAGCACCTTGCGGACGGTGATGGTCTTTTCACGGCCGTTCAGCACCAGGGGGCTGTCCTCAAAGGCGCGGATCGTCCGGTCGATGGTATCGGCGAAGTGCGGGGCTGAAACGGAATCCACCATGGGTGCGTCGAAGGTGACCGTATGGCCAAGCACACGGCTGGCGCGCTGGGAGCCCGCCGTCATGATCTTGCTGAGGTCCTGGTGGACGGGGACACCGTTCGGGATGACCGGCGCAGCCGCCATGCCGGGTGGGGCAAAGGTGAAAGTCGACGCCGAGGCGTTTGTGACGCCCAGCGCGCAAATCGCCGTCGCCGCCAGAATCCCGCCGATCAGAGCCCGTCTCATGGCAATGCCTTTGCCTTGTGAGTTTGGCGACAATTAGACCAATCGGTTCAGGTCGTTATGTATTGCCCGCCGTTCATGGTCAGGGTGGCGCCGGTGATGAACCCGGCGTCCTCGCGCGCCAGGAAGGCGACGCCGGCGGCGATCTCGTGGGCGTGGCCCAGCCGGCCGACCGGAATTGCCGCAATGATGCTGGCCAGCACCTGCTCGGGCACGGCCTGAACCATCTCGGTGTCGATATAGCCCGGCGCGATGGCGTTGACGGTGATGTTCTTGCGGGCGTTTTCCTGGGCGAGCGCCTTGGTAAAGCCGATCAGACCGGCCTTGGCGGCGGAATAGTTGGTCTGGCCCATCTGGCCCTTCTGGCCGTTGATCGACGAGATATTGATGATCCGGCCCCAGCTACGCTCTCGCATGCCGTCGATAACCTGACGTGTCATGTTGAAGGCTGAGTTCATGTTGACGCTGATCACCTCGCTCCATTGATCAGGGGTCATCTTGTGGAAGACGGCGTCGCGGGTGATGCCGGCGTTGTTGACCAGCACTTCGATGGGGCCGAGCTGGGCCTCAATCTCTTTCGCGGCCCGGGCGCAATCCTCGAACGAGCCGACGTTGCCCTTGACCACCATGACGCCGTGCTCGTCAGCACAGGCCTTGGCGGCCGCATCGTTGCCGGAATAGCCGGCCGCCACCGAAAAACCATCGGCCTTCAGCCGGGCGGTGATGGCCAGACCGATACCCCGGGTGCCGCCGGTTACGAGTGCTACGCGTCCCATCAAAGAGCCTCCACGCACATGGCCACGCCCATACCGCCGCCGACGCATAACGTGGCGGCGCCTTTTTTCGCCCCGGATCTCTTCATCTCGTGCAGCAAGGTGGTGAGGATCCGCGCGCCGGAAGCCCCGATCGGATGGCCGATGGCGATGGCCCCGCCGTTGACGTTGGTCCTGGCCGGATCGAGGCCGAGCTCGCGCACGACGCTGAGCGACTGGGCGGCGAAAGCTTCGTTGGATTCCACCAGATCAAGGTCGCTGACTTTCCAGCCGGCCTTTTCCAAGGCCTTCCTCATGGCCGGGATCGGTCCCGTGCCCATGACTTCCGGTTCGACGCCGGCGTGAGCCCAGGAGGCGATGCGCGCCAGCGGCTTCAAGCCCCGCCGTTTGGCTTCATCGGCGCTCATCAAGACGAGGGCCGCAGCGCCATCATTGATCCCCGAGGCGTTGGCCGCGGTGACGGAACCCTCCTTGGTGAAGGCAGGCCTGAGGCCGCTGATGCTGTCGTAGGTGACGCCAGCCTTGATGTATTCGTCATCGCTTACAACCACGTCACCCTTGCGGCCCTTGATGGTCACCGCGACGATTTCGTCCCTGAATTTTCCCGCCTTCTGCGCGGCCTCGGCGCGGTTTTGCGACGTGACGGCGAAGCGGTCCTGGTCCTCGCGGGTAATCTGGTAGCGCGCAGCGATGTTCTCGGCCGTCTGGCCCATGTGATAACCGTGGAAAGCGTCCCACAGGCCGTCCTTGATCATGGTGTCGACGAAGGCCAGGTCACCCATCTTCTGTCCGTTTCGCAGGTTGGCCGCGTGGGGAGACTGGCTCATGCTTTCCTGACCGCCGGCGACCACGATGGCCGAGGAGTCCTCGGCGATCTGCTGGGCGGCCAGCGCCACCGCCCGCAGGCCGGAACCGCACAATTGATTCAGGCTCCACGCCGGGGATTCGACGGGAATCCCCGCATTTACAGAAGCTTGCCTGGCCGGACCTTGCCCGGCGCCCGACTGCAGCACCTGACCGAGAATTACCTCGCTCACATCGGCGGGCGTGATCCCGGCCCGCTCGATGGCCGCCTGAATGGCAAGCTTGCCGAGGTCGTGAGCGGGCAGGCTGGAAAGCGCGCCGTTGAAGGAGCCGACCGGAGTGCGGGCGGCGGAAACGATGACGACATCGGTCATGAGTTTGTCCATGCGAAACAACGTTGAACACCGCGCGGGACGGTGACTGAAGACTGTTTAGTCGCATATTTGTGAGGCTGGAGTCATGCTTTTCGAAGGTCGCGGCGCGCGATGCCCCAAAACAGCCTGTTCCGCGGGCGCGCCTGCCGCTATGCAGTTTGATGTGGCTTCGAAGGGCCGGGCGGGACGGCAATGATCGGAAAGCGCAGGTTAAGGGCGGCGATGATGTTGACAGGGCTCGCGCTCCTCGCCGCGGCGCCTGCGCTCGCCCAGGGTCCCCGTCAGATCGGCATCGGCGAGACCCTGCGCGGCGAGCTGGCCCCGGGCGATTCCACCATGGAAGACGGCAGTTACTATGACGCCTATGTCTTTCAGACAGCCGCGGGCCAGAGCTACGTGATCGCGCTGACCTCCGATGAATTTGACACCTTCCTGAACGTGAACGGTCCGGGAGGCCTGGCCACCGAGAACGACGACGCCCAGGACGGGGTCACCAGCTCAAAGCTGGAGTTCACGGCGCCCGCCGCCGGCGAAATCCGCATCCGCGCCAACAGCCTGACCCGGCGCGAAACCGGGCGCTACAGCATCACCCTGCAGCCGGGCGTCGCCCAGCGGCGCATTGCGCTGGGCGAAGAATTGTCAGGAAGCCTGAGCAGCGATTCCCCCAAGCAGCGGGACAGCACGCCCTTTCAAGGTTTCGTCTTTGAAGGACAGGTCGGCCAGAGCGTCACAATCGACATGAAGTCCGCCGACTTCGACTCCTACCTGTCGTTGCGGCGGGCCGGCTCGGGCGAAGACCTGGCCGTGGATGACGACGGCGGCGGGGGCGCGGACGCCCAGCTGCTCTTCACCTTGCCCGCCAGCGGCACCTACGAATTGCGCGCCAACGCCATATCGACCTCGGCCCGCGGCCGGTTCACACTCAAGCTCACCGAGGGCGTCACCGGACGCAAGCCGGCGACCGCCGCCATCGACTACGGCCGGGTGGTGCGCGGTGAGCTCAAATCTGGCAGCGGCCGCGACAGCACCGGGCTGTTCTACGATTCCTACTCATTCGTCGGTCATGCAGGCGATCGGGTGACGCTCTCGGCGGTCTCTTCCGATTTTGACCCGGTGCTCTATCTGGGCCGCGCCAATCGCGTGCGCGACGATGACTGGCTCGACAGCAACGACGATGAAAATCCCGCGGGCACCGACTCGCTGATCCAGGTCGTGCTGCCGGCCGACACGACTTATGAGATCCACGTCGTGTCCTATAACCCGGGCGAGGCCGGGCATTACGTTTTGGGACTTGGCGTCTCGCGCTAGGACAAGGCCCGATGCCGCAGCGCAAAAAACGCGCTGGCGCGCGCGCGCCGCATCCGCAATACTGCATTGCAGCGAAGATTATTGTGCGGGGCTCATAATGGCGAAGAACGCAAAAGATGGCGACGGCGGACCCGAGAAGGTCGTCATCCAGAAGTACGCCAATCGCCGCCTCTACAACAAGGCGACCAGCACCTACATCACCCTGGATAATCTTGCGGAAATGGTGCGCGATGGCGTCGACTTCGTGGTCTATGACGCCAAGACCAATGAGGACATCACCCGCAAGGTCCTGACGCAGATTATCTTCGAGGAAGAAAACAACTCCGAGGGCGAAAGCCTGTTGCCCGTCCAGTTCCTGCGCCAGCTGATCGGCTTTTACGGCAACTCCATGCAGTCATTCCTGCCGGCCTATCTGGAAATGTCGCTCGACAGCTTCACCAAGCAACAGGAGCAGTTCCGCAAACAGTTCGCCGGCAATCTGCCCGGCCTGACCGGCCTCAAACCCGTCGAGGAGCAGGTGCGGCAGAACATGCAGATGTTCGAACAGGCGATGAAGATGTTCACGCCCTTCGGTTTCGCTGCCCAGGGCGCGCAGGCCGCCGCGGCCCAGCGGCCCAGCGAACCGGCCAAGCCGGCGCCCGCCGCCGACACCGGTCTGGACGACCTGAAGGCCCAGTTGTCGGCCATGCAGGCCCAGATCGAAAAGCTCGCGTCAAAACCCTAGAGCAAGCTCTGGCCACCTCCTCTTAACCACGGCGGGGTTATGGCGGCACGATGAGCGACGCAGTCTCACCTGTCCCGGCTTCAAGCGACCGCCGCGCCGGCCGGCGGAGCACTGACCCGTCTTTGAGGTCCGGGAAGGACGAGCCGTCCTGCGCCGGGACAAACTTGCCGGTTCCAGCCGCAAAGCCTGCACAAAATGACTCGCTCGTTGCGCCCTTCGAAGCGCAAATTCTGGGTCAGGATGGCCAGAAACGGGGCCTTCGCGGCGGCCAGCCCGTACTCAACCACGCCAAATCCGCCTATCTGGGCGCGGAATGGTCGGGCAAGGCTGATCGCCGGCCGCCCAAGGGCCTGTTTTCCAAAACCGAAGTCTAGCCGGCCCGGCCGGCTTGGCGCGCATCTTGCTTAAGGAGGTGGAAACCACGCTCCCCTCGCGAGACCGCCCATGGCCAGGACAATCCGCTACATCGCCCGCAGGTCTGTCCAGGCGCTGGATATCGCCATCGTGGCGCTGATCTTCACCGCCCTTACCTAGTTAGGTCGCGGTCAGTCGCGGTCGTGGAAATCCACGTCCTTGCGGGCCGACATGATGGTGACGATGAAGCCGGCCAGAACGTCCAGCAGCACCATCAGCGTCAGCAGGAAAAAGGTCGAAGTCGCAAACGCCGGCGCCAGCAGGAACTCGATCAGGCAGACCACGAACAGCAACATCGACAGCGAGTGATTGACGATGGCTGTCTTCTGACTGTTGGTCGATTTCAGGAGCTCCACGAACAGCACCACCAGCGTGCCGGCGAGGATCAGGTCGCCCAGATTGACCGACCAGACCGCGCCCGAGACGATGGGAATGACGAACAACGGGCCCGCCAACTGAACCTGGGCGTTGAGCGAACCAAACCCGCCCTTCAGTGTCAGGGCCATGATGTTGTAGAACAACACCGGCAGAGCCAGCAGCGGTAGCGCCGCGAACATATTATTTCCCCAGTTCCGATCCTAAGGGTTACCCGCTTTAGAGCCTTAGGCAATCCCGCGAGCATGATATTAGGTCCGGCATGAAACGCTCGTGGATCGGTGGATGGCGCGGATCGTTGCTGGCGGCCGCTATCAGCGTGCTCTGCGCCCTGCCCGGCCTGATCGCCTTGCCCACTGTGGATCGCAACGAAGCGGTCTTCGCCCAGGGCACGGCCCAGATGCTGGATGAGCACAATCCGACCGACATCCGCTTCCAGGAACGCGTGCGGCCGGGATCGATGCCCGGGGCGCACTGGTTGCAGGCGGCCAGCGTCACTGTCGTCTCCGAGGCGGAGGCCCGGGCCATCTGGGCCTACCGGCTGCCGTCCCTGCTCGGCGTCGTGGTGCTGGTGGTCGCCACGGTTCGGGGTGGCGGGCGGTTGTTCGGGCCACGCGCCGGCTTCGTCAGCGGACTGGTCTTGGCGACCAGCGCGCTCGGCGCGACGCTCTCTGACCTCGCCACGGCCGACGCCCTCTTCGCCGGTGCGGCGGCGGTCATGCTGGCGGCCTTTGGTTACCTCTACGCGGCGCACCGTGAAGGGGTTCGGCTCAGGCGGCGCGACAAGGTCATTTTCTGGGCGGCCCTGATCGCCGCCGTGATGCTCAAGGGCCCGTTGATCCTGGGGCTTGCGGGTCTGGCCGGTATCGCCCTGGTCGTCATGGACCGCCAGATCAAATGGCTGAACCAGCTGGGCTTGACCTGGGGCTTGATCGCGCTTGGCGCGGTGGCGGGGCCCTGGCTTATGGCGGTGACGGTCTCGACCGACGGCCAGTTCTGGCAGGGGGCGCCTTCGCTGGTCCGGGGCGGCCTTGGCCTGCAGACGGCGATCCTTCCTTTGCTGCTGTTTCCGGCCGGGCTGCTTTTGCCCTTTGCCGCCGGCCACGCCTGGCGCGAGCAGGCCTCGCCGGGCGTGCGGCTGGCCATCGCCTGGCTGGCGCCAGCCTGGATTGCCTTGGAGATGTTGCCGGGTTTGCAACTGCACGGCGCGTCGAGCCTCTATATCGCCGTCGTCTGGCTGGGCTGCGCCGGCCTTTTGAGCGGCCGGGCCGGGCCGGCGGTTCGCCTGACCGCAGCCGCCGTCAGCCTAATCTGCGCCGGAGTGGTCGCAACGGCGGCTTTCCAGCTGGCCTGGCGCTTTGGCGACGGAAACGACTGGCCGGCGGCGGGGCTCGCCATGGTTCTCGCGGCGGGCGCGGGTCTGGCGGGAGCGAGAGCCGCCTGGCGGCCAGACCGCGTCGCCGCCCAGATCCTGACGCTGGCGGCGGGCGGCCTGACCACCGCCCTGCTGCTCGGCGCCGTTCTGCCGGGCGCGCAAGCGCTGTGGCCGACACGAAATCTGTTGCGAGGCCTCGAGATCGCCGGTCTCGATCCGCGTGGGGGCCTGGCGCGCGGGCCCGTGGCCTCGAGCGGCTATGAAGAACCCAGCCTGGTATTCAATCTGGGCTCCGACACCCAACTGGGCGATGCTGCGGTCGCCGTCGCCGCCCTGGCCGACAATCGCCCGGCCATCGTTGCGGAAGACCAGAAGGCCGCGGCGCTGCAATTGCTGGCGGCGCGAGGCAGAACGGCCGACGTGGTCTACCACTTCCAGGGATATGATCCGGCTGAGGCGACTTCCGTCAGTCTTTATATTCTCAAGAGCGCGCCATGAGCCGAAAGATTGAAATCGTCGAAGTCTCGCCCCGCGACGGCCTGCAGAACGAAGCGGCTGTGCTGCCGGTGGAAGACCGTGTCGAACTGATCCGCCGGCTCGAGGCCGCCGGTGCGCGCCGGGTCGAGGTGGTTTCCTTCGTCAATGAGCGGCGGATGCCGCAGATGGCAGGGGCCGAGCAGATCATGGCGAGCCTGACAAATGATCCGCAAAAGCGCCGCTCTGGCCTGGTGCTCAATCGCCGGGGATGGGACCGGGCGGTGGCGGCCGGATGCGATGAGGCCAATGTGGTGATCACCGCCACAGACGGGTTTGGCCTCGCCAACCAGGGCTCGACAACGGCCGAGCAGCTGGCCGGCCTGGCAGAGATGAAGGGCGGGCCGCCGATCTCGGTGACCATCGCCGTGGCGTTCGGCTGTCCCTTCGAAGGCGAGGTAGACGAAGGCGTGGTGCGCGAAATCGCCGGAGAAATCGGGCGCCTGGGTATCGGTGAGCTGGTTCTGGCCGACACGATCGGGGTGGCTGATCCCTGGGTGGTCCGCCGGCGCCTCGATCTGGTCCACAAGGCGGCGCCTGGGGCGCAGCTGCGCGCCCACTTCCACGACACGCGCAACACCGGCCTGGCCAATGCTTTCGCGGCCATCGAGGCGGGGGTCGATACTCTCGACGCCTCGGTGGGCGGCCTGGGCGGCTGTCCGTTCGCGCCGGGAGCCACCGGTAACATCGGGACGGAGGACCTCGTCTACATGCTGGATCGGGCGGGGTTCGAGACCAGCCTTGATCTTCCAGCGCTGATCGAAACGGCGCGCTGGGTGTGCGGCAAACTAGGAAAAGCCCCCGTCTCGGCGATCAGCCGGGCCGGGGGATTCCCAGTTCCTGTGCGCTAAAGCAGCCAAGCGGTAGCGCAACAAAGGTTCCGCTCAAGTAGCGAAACGGTAGCGCAACCAGACCGCGTTAGCCGTCGACGATCCACTCGCCGTTGGCGTTCTGACAGGCCGTGAAGCGTTCACGATCCTGGTAACCGCCTTGGCGGCGAACCGTCTGATCGAAGGTCCGGCAGAGCCTGCGCTCGGTGACCCGGCTGTAGCCGCCATTGTCGAGGTAGGCGTACATGTTGGCCTGGCCGTCATAGTCGGCATAGCTTTCGTTGACATAGCCGATGGCCCGGCCGTTCTGACCGACCAGCAGCCAGCCGCCGATCCGCGCGAGACCGTCGAACGACTCGCCGTCACGGATTTCGTCCAGCACCCGCGAGTTGCCATCCGGCGCGGCGAAAACATCGAGCCAGGCCGCGGCGCGATAGCTGTTGTCCAGCATCACATAGTTGGCCGGCATGCGGACGCCGCTGGCGAACCGGATGTCGGTCAGGCTGCGCGGATAGTCGGCAACGCGGCCGGCCACGTCATTGCGATAGAAGCTGCTGACCACATCCACGCGACCGGATGCGCCCGTGCGGCTGTTCGACCAGGTGCGCGAGCGGCCGTCCTGCAGCGACAGACGCGTCGCCGACTGGGCCCGGTCGGTGTCGGCCGAGTTCATGTTGCAGCCGATACTGGAGCCGATGGCCGCGCCGACGCCGGCGCCCAGGAGAGTGCCGGCGATGCGGTCACGCCGGTCGTCGCCGGCGATTTCGTTGCCGATGACACTGCCGAGCAGACCGCCGATCACGAGGCCGGAGTTACCGTTGCCGTTCCGGCAGTTGAAAATGGACGAGGCCGGGGCCTGGGCGTGAGAGGCGGCGGCCGGGGCGATCAACGCCGCAGCGCCGAACAGCGCGAGTGCGAGCTTTCGCATGGTGAGACTCCTTTATTGGTTGCCCCTGGACGCGGGGCGCTGGAGTCAAAACGCGGCCTTCAAAGATTGGTTCGCAGCTAGACCATTGAATTGCGGGCAATAAAGACCCCGCCCCGGTTTTTCCCGGGACGGGGCTGGTTTTAGTTGAGAGCCCTGATCAACCCTGGATCACCCAGTCGCCGTCTGAATTCTGACAGGCGGTGAGGCGTTGGGTCGTGCGGCTGCCAGAGCGGCTGGTCTGCACGGTCTGATCGAAGGTACGGCAGGTCTGACGCTCGGAGACGCGCTGATTGTTCCGATTGTCCTGATACTGATTGTTGTTGCCGTAGCCGTTGCCGCGGTTGCCGTACCGGCCATTGTTATTGTCGGCATAGGTTTCCAGACGGGCAGAGCGTTCCTGCACATAACCGACGGCCACGCCGTTCTGACCGACCAACAGCCAGCCCGAATTGACCCGCGCCAGCGCCTGGAAGCGCTGACCTGAACGGATGAGGCCGAGCGAGCTCGAGCGCGTTGTCGGGCCGGCGCGCAGGTTTACGTCGTTGCTGGCGCGATAGCTGGAATCGATCAGCGTATAACGGCCGGGATACTGAACGCGGTTGGCGAACCGGACCTGGTCGAGGGTACGGGGCGAATTGGTGTAATAGTTATCCGGCGCGCGGGCCGAGACATCGTTGCGGTAGTAGGTGTTGACGATATCCACGCGGCCCGACATGCCGCTGCGGGCGCTCGACCAGGTCTGCGAGCGGTTCTGCTCGAGAGCGAGGCGGGTCGCGGTCTCGGCGCGGTTGGTTTCGTCAGCGCCCATGTTGCAGCCAATGGAGGACCCAGCTGCGGCGCCGGCGCCGGCGCCGAGGATGGTGCCCAAGGTCTGATTCTTGTCGCTGGCGACCTGGTTGCCGATGATGCCGCCGATGATGGCGCCGATCGCGGCGCCTGTGCCCTGGCTGTTACCGGCCTTGTTGCAGCTGAACAGATTGGATTGGGCGTGCGCCGCCATTGGGGCGAGCAGAGCCGTTGCGCCACAAAGCGCAATTACGAGATTTCGCATTGAGTTATTGTCCTTTGCGCCTCCGGGGGTCGGAGGCATGGGTGTCTGACAGACAGAACGCCCTGAAGCGGCAAAGGTTCGAATCTAAATCAGGAGCAGCGGCCTACTTCACGATCCTCGGTTTGGGCAGCGGGCGACGGCGCAGGCGATCGCGCCGGCGTTCTCCTCCGCCCGGCGGTGGCGGTGGCGGGCTGTCGGCGTCGTCGAACGCGCCGGCGAAGAACCCAGGATCGTCGGCGATCGGCGCTTCGGTAAGACCGGTGTCGGCCGCCCGGATGATCGACTGCGGCGCGGTATAGGTGGCTGGCACGCGAGGCAATTCGCTGATTACCGCCTCGCGCCGCTCAAAGCGCGGGTGGATCAGTTCGCCCGTCTCGGCATAGGTGGAAACCAGCCTCGCCCAATCGGCAGCGGTGTAATCGAAAGCCCGCCCGTCCGGGTTGATGTCCGACCATTCGGGCTCCTGCGGCGCAGCCATACCGCGCGCCATCCACGCGCGCGCGCCATCGATATCACCTCCGGCATGGGCAAGTCGCGCCCAGAGGCCGGCGAGGCGGGCGGTCAGGGGCTCGTCCTTCAACGCCTCGCTGGCGGCGCGGGCGTCGGCATAGCTTCCGCTAATCAGGCCTTGTTCAACGGCGAGAATGCGGGTCTCGCGATGATCGGGATTGAGAGTCACCAGCGCGCTGAGCCGACGAGCGCGCTCGCGCGGCGTCTCGGCGGTGGTAAGATCGCGATAGGCCAGCCACAGGGCCGGATGCGGCGCTTCCTTCCAGGCCGCCTCAAGCACGGCCGCGGCGCGGGGTGCGCGGCCCTCGGCCAAAAGCCGTCGTGCGGCGATAATCGCGCCGGGCGCAAATCCGGCGTTCAGCTTGGCCGACTGGGAGGCAAATTCGAGGGCCTGGGACGGCTTTTCGGTTTCGATGCTCGCCGCCGATGCCGCCAGTAGCGCGGCTCTGGCGCGTTCGGCCACGATCGGGCTGACGATTTTGCGGGCCAACGCGGTCTTCACAAGATTGAGGGCGGCGGGCCAGTCACTGCTGGCCAACTTGTCTTCGAGGATCGCCCGCCAGGCCCAACGCGCGGTTTTCTCCTGACTGTAGGCTTCCTCGGCGTGTTTGATCGCCTCGGCCCTGTCATTCTGGCCGAGGGCCGTCTGCATCAGGCCGCGGAGGGCGGCCAGCCGCATGTCCGGAAAGCCGAGCATGGCCGTATAGGCTGCCTTCGCCGCGACAGGATCGCCTGCCGCTTCCGCCGCCTGGGCGCTGAGCACCCGCACCAGTCCTGGCGAGTCGGTCACCAGGTCCGAGGCCCGCTGCGCCATCAGCCTGGCTTCGGACCCATCGCCCGCGGCGGCGGCCAGAAAGCCTCTGGTCAACACCTCGGCGCCCTGGCGGCGGCGAAGTTCGGCCCGGTCGCGCGCGGCCCGCCCGGGCGCAGTGGCGATCCACAGCACCACCCGCCAGAAAATCGCCGCCAGCAATGCGCCGAAGAACACCAGCATGACTGCCACGGCCGCCGTGGTCTGCACCTCGCGCCCCAGCCAGATTAGGCTGGCCGAGCCGGCGTCGCCACCACTGGCCGCGGCCAGGCCGATGACGATGATCGCGGCGATGATGAACAGGACCAGTGAGACGCGGATCATGGGGCGCTTGCCAGGGTGTCGTTCAGGGCGCGCAGGGTGGCGTCGCGGATATTGGCCACCCGCCGGTCGATTTCGACCCGCTGCAGCGCATCAGAAATCCATGAGCTCAGGGCGCCGCGCGATTGGGGCGGCAAGGTCGAGAGCTCGTTGAGGGCAGTTTCCAGATCCCCGTCGCGGGCGCTGTTTTCGGCGCGGGCCAACACCGCGTCGACCGCCTTGCCCTTCACATCCCCGACCCGGCGGATGGTGATGACCGACGAGATGGCATAGCCGATCCGCTGCATCAGGCCGGCGTCCGGCCCCGGCTTGGCGGCCGCGGCGATGGCGCCGCCTGCCGTCTCGGAAAACTCGGCGGCCAGCACCTGACGAGTGGGCGCGCCAGTCCGCGCCAGGGTGCGCAGGGCGGCGGCGTCCGGTGATTGCGGCAACAGGTGCGACACCTGGGCCAGTTCCTTATCGAAGGGCCGGGAGGTCTGCGAGGCTTCGATCAGGGCCGCGGTGGCCAGCGCCACGCCGGCCGCTTCGGCTGTCTTCGCATGGGTCGCCTCGAGCCGTTCGACGCGATTTTTCAGGCCCGCCATATCGCCCCCGGTTGCAGGCTGCGGCGACTGCGCCAAAGAGGCGGCGGCGGTCTCAACCGGCTGGGAGTCGGGCTCGGGACCGGGCGCGATGAAGGGGATGACGGGAATGCTGAGGGTCGATTTTTCCTCGACCGGAAACAGGGCGGGCACATAGCGGGCGAACAAAAATCCGCCGAGAATGCACAGCAGGCACAGGCCCATCATCACCCAGAAGCCGACGCCGAGGCCTCGGCGCCTGTAGCTGGTCGGGTCCGCGGGAGGAGCGGGCTCTGGCGATGTCATGCCCTTGGTTCGCGCCTGTGGCGCGGTCGGTCAAGGCGCAAGCGGCGTTCCAACCGCGCTTTCCGCACGGGCGCGGCGCCCCGGACACATGCGCGCGGGCAGGTTCCCCTTTACGGAAAACCGATTTAAACGGCCCCTCCAACACCGCCCCTGAATGACGAAAGATCTCCCATGGCTGAGCAAATGACCGCGCCGCGATTTGAATTCGTGCTGGCGAGCGAGGCCGATCGTGAAAACAAGGCGATCAAGATGGTGTTCCAGAGCGCCGACCAGAAACACTTCGTTCTTGAGATTTCAGCGCGCTGCGCGGCCCTGACCATGGCGGCGCTGGCGGCGCATCTGGGCGAGATTCTCACCGGTCTCGCGCCCGAGGACTATCCCGAGGTGCAGCCGATCTCGGTGCGCTCGGCCGAGGCGGTGGCGACCGGCGGCGGGGGCGTCGCTTTGGTCATGACCCTGGAAGGCGGCGCCGAGCTGCCGCTGGAGTTTTCGGGCTCCAATATCATCAAGCTGGCGGCCCAGTTCGCCGAGATCGCCGGTCAGGGCGATCGCGGCCTGACGAACTGAGGTCAGAGCATCGCCAGCAGCGCGTCCTCGTCGGGAGTTTTAGCCACGGCGACGCGGGCGAATTCCAGGCCCGTCAGGGGATTGGCGGCGGCTCTGGAAATCGCGAAGAGCACGAGGCCTTTCGCCACTTCAGCCGGCATCCGTTCGGCGATAACCGTGGCGGCCTTGGGTGAATGGACGAGAAGACCATCGATGCCGGTGGGCAACGGCCCCTCTGCCGGAACCGTTGCATAGAGGGGCGTAAGCCGCGCTTCGATGCTTGCGGGGGCGAGCAGCCCCGCCAGATCACCGGCCGGCTCCTGCGGGCCGAACCAGGCGATTTTTCCGGCCGGACGTTTTTGGATGATCAGCCTGGCCAACTCTTCCAGTCCCCCGCCCGCCACCATCACCTGACTGAAACCGGCGTCGAGGGCCGCGCGCGCGGTGCCCTCGCCGGTGACAAAGACCGGCAATTCGCGCCGGGTTGACCGCCAGGCAAAGGCTTTCACGCCGTTCTGGCTGGAAAAGGCGATGGCCACAGCGCCGGCGAGGTCGATCTGCACACTGGCGAGCGGTTTCACCTCGAGCACCGGCTGGACGACAGGTGTGTGCCCAAGAGCGCGGAGGCGTTTGGCCGTCGCTTCGGCCTCAGGTTTGGTGCGCGTGACCCACAGGCGCATCAGCCGAACGGCAGGGCGAGAATGCCGCCCGCCTCTTCGGCGATTGAGCGGCCGAGCTCGAGGCCCAGCGCCCGGGCGGGACCGATGCCGGTCATCCGCACCGAAGCCTCGCGGCGGAAGCGTTTCCGGCCATCCGGCGTCAGGGCTTCAACGACGATGTCAAGATCGTCGGCGACGAGGCGGGCGTGAGCGCCGATGGCTGTGCGGCACGAGCCTTCGAGCGCTTCCAGCGCGCCGCGTTCGGCCGCGACACAAAGGGCGGTGGGCGCATGATGCAGGGCCTGCAGCCAGGGCTCGTTCGCCAGTTCGGCGCGGGATTCGATGGCCAGAGCCCCCTGACCCGGCGCTGGTGGGGATTCGATCGGATCGATCAGGCTGGCGGCGACGTGCGAAAGACCGAGGCGGTTCAGGCCCGAAAGGGCCAGCAGGGTGGCGTCGACCACGCCGGCTTCCAGCTTGGCCAGACGCGTGTCGACATTGCCGCGGAAGAGCTCGACCACCAGGTCGGGACGTTTGAACAGGCACTGGGTCTGACGGCGGAGCGAGGCGGTGCCGAGCTTTGCGCCGTGCGGCAGGTCTTCAAACCGCGCCGCCTTGTGGCTGATGAAGGCGTCGCGCGGATCCTCCCGCTCAGGAATGGCGGCGATGACGAGGCCCGGCGGCAGCTGCGCCGGCACGTCCTTCATCGAATGGATGGCGCAGTCGATACGCCCATCCAGCATGGCCTCCTCGATCTCCTTGATGAACAGCCCTTTGCCGCCTGCTTCCAGCAGGCGCCGGTCCTGGATGATGTCGCCGGAGGTGGTGATGATCACCAGCGGGCAGACATCGTCTGCCTCAGCCAGATCATGGCCGAGCGCGGCGCAGATGCGCTGTTGCATCATGCGCGACTGGGTCACCGCGAGCTTTGAGCCCCGGGTGCCGATGCGGACTTTGAGAGATTTACTTGTCACGGCCGGGCAGATACCCCGATCAGCCATGACGCGCCATACCGCCCTGACGGTGCTGGGGATCGAAACCAGCTGCGACGAGACCGCCGCCTCGGTGGTGCGGCTGGGTGAGGACGGCCGCGCGACCGTGCTTTCCTCCATCGTCGCCAGCCAGATTGCCGAACACGCGCCGTTCGGCGGCGTAGTGCCCGAGATCGCCGCCCGGGCCCATGTCGAGGTCGTCGATGCGGTCATCCGTCAGGCCATGACCGAGGCAGGTGTTGATTTTCCTGGTCTTTCTGGCGTCGCCGCCACGGCCGGGCCAGGACTGGTAGGCGGGGTGATGGTGGGGCTTTCGGCCGGCAAGGCCATAGCCCTGTCGCGAAGCATTCCGCTGATCGCCGTCAATCACCTCGAAGGACACGCGGTTTCGGCCCGGCTGGACGCCGATGTGCCCTATCCCTTTCTGCTGCTGCTGGTCTCCGGCGGCCATTGCCAGCTTTTGGCCGTGGAAGGCGTCGGGGCGTGCACCCGACTGGGCTCAACCATCGACGATGCGGCCGGCGAGGCCTTCGACAAGATCGCCAAGACGCTTGGCCTGCCCTATCCCGGCGGTCCGGCGCTGGAAAAGCTGGCGCAAGGCGGCGATGAGGCGCGTTTTCCCCTGCCCCGCGCGCTGTTGGGGCGCGACGATTGCGATTTTTCGTTTTCCGGCCTGAAAACCGCCGCCGCCCGCCTCGCCGAAACCCTGCAGCATGATGCGGAAAAGCGTGATCTCGCGGCCAGCGTTCAGGCGGCGATTTCGCGGCAATTGACCGAGCGAACCGCCCGCGCCATGCGCATTTATGCTGCGCAGCATGCTGCACCCTTGCGCTTCGTCGTCGCCGGGGGAGTCGCCGCAAATGCTGCGGTGCGCGCGGCGCTGCAAAAAGAAACCGAGGCGCAGCATTTTTCGTTTCATGCGCCGGCGCTGAAGTACTGCACTGATAACGCCGCCATGATCGCGCTGGCCGGGGCCGAGCGCCTGGCGAAGGGCCTGACCAGCGGTCTGGACGCCATCGCCCGGCCGCGCTGGCCTCTGGACGAGGCGGCTGCAATCGCCAATCCTGTCAACAGTTTCGGCCGCAAAGGAGCCAAGGCTTGAGCGCGTTTTCCACCGTCGGCGTGATTGGCGCGGGCGCCTGGGGCACGGCGCTGGCGCAGTTGTGCGCGCGGGCGGGCCTCGGCGTCACTCTGTGGGCTTACGAGGCTGAAGTCCGCGCCGACATCGCAGCAAACCGGATCAACTCCGCGTTCCTACCGGGCGTAACTCTGGACGAGGCGATTGACGTCACCGACGACCTCGCCGACCTGGCCCTGGCCGACTTTATTCTCGCCGTTGCGCCGGCGCAGCATCTGCGCAGCATTGCTGCAGCATTTTCGCAGCATGCGCCGGATGGTCTGCCCGTGGTTTTGTGCGCCAAGGGCATCGAGCAGGGCAGTCTGAAGCTGATGAACGAGGTGCTGGAAGAGGTGATTCCTCAGGCATGGGCCGCCGTGCTTTCCGGTCCCAGTTTCGCCGGCGAGGTGGCGCGCGGGCTGCCGACGGCGGTGACGCTGGCCTGCGCGGACGAGGATCTGGGCCAGGCGTTGGCCGAAGCGCTGGCGACCCCGACGTTCCGGCCTTATCTGTCGCAGGATCTGATCGGAGCTGAAGCCGGGGGCGCGATCAAGAATGTGCTGGCCATCGCCTGCGGCATTTCCGAGGGCAAGGGCCTGGGCCGCTCGGCCCATGCAGCGCTGATCACCCGCGGCTTTGCCGAGATGACGCGGTTTGCCGTGGCGCTGGGGGCGGACGCCGAAACGTTGAAGGGCCTGTGCGGGCTGGGCGACCTGGTTTTGACCTGTTCCAGCCCGCAGTCACGCAACATGAGCCTGGGGCTGGCGCTCGGACAGGGACAGTCACTCGCCCAGGCGCTGGCGAACAAACGCTCGGTCGCCGAGGGCGCGGCCAGCGCCCCGGCGGTGCGCCAGCTCGCCGCCCGGCTCGAGGTTGAGCTGCCGATTTGCGAGGCGGTGGCCGCGATCCTGGCCGGCGAAATCGCCCCCGATCAGGCCATCGGCGCCTTGCTGTCCCGTCCCCTTCGTTCTGAATTCTAGGGGAATATCAAATGGTTCTTTTTTGCATTATCTGCCGGGACAAGGCCAATGCGCAGGAAGCCCGCGCGGCCGCCCGAGCGGAACATCTGGCCTTCGTCGATACCTTCGGTGCGCAGGTGAAGGTGGCAGGGCCCTTTCTCGACGACGCAGGCGGCATGATCGGCTCGCTGATCATCATGGATTTTGCCGACAAGGCGGCGGCGCAGGCGTTCGTGGATGGAGATCCTTACGGCAAGGCCGGCGTATTCGGCGGAGTCGACATCCTGCCCTGGAAAGTGACGCGGGGCGCGCTCGGTTGAACGAAAACCCCGCCAAGCCCCCGTTCGGCGCGGCGATCTGCGCGCTGGAGGACATTTCCGACAAGGGCGCGAAGGGCTTTGTCTTCCGCGAGGGTGATGCGCTGTTCGCAGGGTTTGTGCTGCGCGAAGGCGGTCAGGTGCGGGGCTTCGTCGATCAGTGTCCGCACGCGGGATGGCCGATGGCGTCCGGCCCGAACCGATATCTGACCCGCGACGGCAAGTTCATCCTCTGCTCGGGCCACGGGGCGCTGTTCCAGAAAGACGGCTTGTGCGTGTCCGGGCCTTGCTATGGCGAGCATCTTACGCCCTGGCCGGTGGAAGTTGTGCGCGGCGTGGTAAGAGCCGGGTGAAATGAGTTTCTCCGACGAAGAGGTCGAACGCTACGCCCGCCACCTCGTTTTGCGCGAGATCGGTGGGCCGGGGCAGCAGGCGCTGAAAGCCGCTCGCGTCCTGATCGTCGGCGTCGGCGGCCTGGGCTCGCCAGCCGCGCTTTATCTTGCGGCGGCGGGGGTCGGGACTCTCGGGCTGATCGATCCCGATGCTGCATCGCTCTCGAACCTTCAGCGGCAGATTCTCTACACCGGCTCAGACCTTGACCAGCCAAAGGTTTCTGCCGCAGCAAAGCATCTCGCCGCGCTTAATCCGCATGTTGAGACCTTGCTGTTCGCGGAGAAAATTGCTGCGCACAACGCCCGCAGCATAATTTCGCGTTTTGATGTCGTTCTCGACGGCACCGACAGCTTCGAGACGCGGTTTTGCATCAATGAAGCCTGCGTGGCGGAAGCAAAACCCCTGGTCTCCGGCGCGCTCGGCCGATGGACGGGCCAGATCGGGGTCTTTTCCGGCAAGCCCTGCTACCGCTGCCTGGTGCCGGACGTACCGCCGGACGCGGAAACCTGCTCTGCCGTAGGCGTTGTGGGCGCTCTGGCGGGCGTCATCGGCTCGATGATGGCGCTCGAAGCGATAAAGCTGATCACCGGCGCGGGCGAGGCCTTGACCGGCCGGATGATGATCTATGACGGGCTGTCGGCGGAGGCGCGGACGGTGAAGGTGGGGGCGGACCCGGAGTGTCCGGTGTGTGGGTGAATTACCACCCTACCGACGGTCCCCGCGAAGACGGGGATCCATCCGAAGTCCACATAATCAACCGGCGGTGTCAGCCCAGCCCCCCGAATGGGTCCCCGCCTTCGCGGGGATGAGCGGAGTTAGGGAGCCGCGCTCTAAAGCATCGAGGGAATAACGCGGTCGGGCGGTCTGTGGCCGTCCATGAACGTCTTGATGTTGACGATGACCTTTTCGCCCATGTCGATGCGGCCTTCGACGGTGGCCGAGCCCATGTGAGGCAGCAGCACAACATTGGGTAATTTCAGGAGTTTCGGGTTCACCGCCGGCTCGTGTTCGAAAACGTCCAGACCGGCGCCGGCGATCTCGCCCCGGGCCAGCGCATTGGCCAGGGCCGCTTCGTCTATGATTTCGCCGCGGGCAGTGTTGACGATGATCGCATGGGGCTGCAGCAATTTCAGGCGGCGGGCCGAGAGCAGGTGGTAGGTGCCGGGCGTGTGCGGGCAGTTGACGGAAATCACGTCCATCCGCGCCAGCATCTGATCGAGGCTCTCCCAATAGGTGGCCGACAACTCTTCCTCGATGCGCGGCGAGACAGGTTTTCTGTTGTGATAGTGGATCTGCAGGCCGAACGCGGCCGCCCGGCGCGCCACAGCCTGTCCGATGCGGCCCATGCCGACGATGCCGAGCCGCTTGCCCCAGATTCGCCGGCCCATCATCCAGGTGGGCGACCAGCCATGGAAATCCCCGCTCTGGATGACGGCCGAGCCTTCCACCACCCGACGGGCCGAGGCCAGGATCAGGGCCATGGTCATGTCGGCGGTGTCTTCGGTCAGCACGCCCGGCGTATTGGTGACGATGATCCCGCGCGCATTGGCCGTCGCCACATCGATGTTGTCGACGCCGGCGCCGAAATTGGCGATCAGCTTCAGCCCCTCGCCGGCGCGGGTCAGCACGCGGCTGTCCAGCCGGTCAGTGATGGTCGAGACCAGCACCTCGGCCCGGCCGACGGCGTCGATCAGGTCTTCCGGCCCCATGGGCCGGTCTTCGATATTCAGCTCGGTGTCGAACAGCTCGCGCAGGCGGGTTTCCACCGCATCCGGCAGCTTACGCGTGACAATGACTTTGGGCTTGCGGGTGGCCATGGGCTCTAAGCTAGTATTCTCTTGGCGGCGCGTCGGCGCGCAGGAAGCGAACCTCTAGCAAAGGGGCGCCCCCGGGCCAAGCAGCGCGACGCGCCTTTGGGCGATTGGGATGTGAATGTTTATCGGCAAGGCGATCACCGCTGTCCTTCTTGCGCTGACCTTGCCGGCGGCGTGCCAGAGCACCCGGGCGGGCCGAGACGAGACGACGCCGTCGGGATTCGCCGTGCCACGCTATCTGACGCTGCGGTTTGGCGAGATCAACGCGCGGGCCGGTCCATCCGAGGACCACGCCAAGCTCTGGACCTATCATGCCAAGGGCATGCCGGTGCAGGTGATCGCCGAAACCAGGGACTGGCGGCGCATCTGCGACCCCGAGGGCGGGATTTCCTGGGTCGCGGCCCGTATGCTGGAAGGCGGCGATCCGGCGGTGATCCGCATGAAGCCTGGGGTCCTTCCCCTGCATCGCGAGGCCAGCGAGCGCGCCGCGATCGTCGCCAGCCTGCCGCCGCGCGGCGTGGCGGTGATGGAAGAATGCCAGGGCGGCTGGTGCAGGCTCAACGTCGGCAAGGCCAAAGGCTGGGCCCCGGCAGCTGAGCTTTGGGGTACGGATCCGGCCCCGCAATGCGCCGGGCTGGCCGCCCCGGCTGTCGCCGCGTCACCAGCCGCTCCGCCTGCGCCCTGATTCTACCTTGTTGAGCCCCAGACCTTGACCGTGCTATCCGGCGCCTCCAACGAGACGCCGCCCGCCAAGGACCGGATGACCTTCAAGCCACAAAGCGCCTACAACACCGAAGAGCTGCTCGCCTGCGGGCGCGGCGAGATGTTCGGGCCGGGCAACGCCCAGCTGCCGCTGCCGCCGATGCTGATGTTCGACCGGATCACCGAGATCACGGCCGATGGCGGCGCGCACGGCAAGGGATACATCCATGCCGAGTTCGATATCGACCCGACCCTGTGGTTCTTCCAGTGCCATTTCATCGGCGATCCGGTGATGCCCGGGTGCCTGGGCCTCGACGCCCTCTGGCAACTGGTCGGCTTTTACCTGGGCTGGATCGGGGCGCCGGGCCGCGGCCGGGCGCTGGGGGTCGGGGACGTCAAATTCTCCGGCCAGGTCACCCCGAACATCAAGCGGGTTTCCTACAAGATTGATTTGAAGCGCGTCATCAACCGTCGTCTGGTGATGGGCGTCGGCGACGGAATTGTCGAAGCCGACGGAACCCCCATCTATGAAGCACGGGACCTGCGGGTCGGCCTGTTTCAGCATACGGAATAAGGAATTCGCAATGCGCCGCGTCGCGGTTACTGGCCTTGGTATCGTCTCGTCGATCGGCTGCACCGCCGAAGAAGTCACCGCCTCTCTGCGCGACGCCAGGTCTGGCGTCGCCTTCGCGCCCAGCTATGCGGAACTGGGCTTCCGCTGTCAGGTTGAGGCCGCCCCGAAGATCGACTGGGAAGCCCTGGTCGACCGTAGAGCGGCGCGGTTTCTCGCCCCCGGCACAGCCTACGCCCACATCGCCATGGACCAGGCGATCGCCGATTCTGGCCTGACCGAGGCCGATATTTCCAACGAACGCACCGGCCTGATTGTCGGCGAGGGCGGCCCCTCGACCCGGGCCATCGTCACCGCCGCCGAGATCACCAAGGAAAAAGGCCCCAAACGCGTCGGCCCCTTTGCCGTGCCGAAAGCCATGTGCTCGGGCCCGTCGGCGGCTTTATCGACCTGGTTCAAGATCCTCGGCGTCAACTATTCCATCAGCTCGGCGTGCGCGACATCCGCCCACTGCATCGGCGTCGCCGCCGAACAGATCATCATGGGCAAGCAGGACGTGGTGTTCGCCGGCGGCTGCGAGGAACTGGACTGGACGCTCTCCAACCTCTTCGACGCCATGGGCGCGATGAGTTCAAAGTATAACGAGACCCCGGAAAAGGCCTCGCGGGCTTATGACGTCAACCGCGACGGCTTTGTCATCGCCGGCGGCGGCGGCATCATCGTGCTGGAAGAGATGGAGCACGCCAAGGCGCGCGGCGCGAAAATCTACGCCGAACTGATCGGCTACGGCGCCAATTCCGACGGCTTCGACATGGTGGCGCCCAGCGGCGAAGGCGCCCAGCGCTGCATGAAGATCGCCATGGCCGGGCTGAACGGCGGCGGTGGGGTCGGCAAGATTGACTATCTGAACCCCCACGGGACCTCGACCCCGGTGGGCGACGAGAAGGAAATGGGCGCGGTGCGGGCGGTGTTTGGCGATAACGCGCCCCTGATCAGCTCCACCAAGTCCCTGACCGGCCACAGCCTGGGCGCGGCCGGGGCGCAGGAAGCGATCTACTGCCTTTTGATGATGCAGGCCGGTTTCGCGGCCGAAAGCGCCAATATCGAGGAACTCGATCCGCTGTTCGAAGGCATGCCGATCCTGCGGGCCCGCAAGGACATCCAGCTCAACACCGTGATGAGCAACAGCTTCGGGTTTGGCGGGACGAACGCGAGTCTGGTGTTCGGGAGGGTATAGGGTTCCCCGATAAGACCGTCCTCCACAAGATGATCAACGACGTTCTGGGAAAGGTCTGCACTGGGGGCGGCTTTTGCATTCCTCCCGCCGATCATGATCGCATCTGCGCCATCAGCCGCCTGACGACTGACCGTTTTGCCCGCGACGTCCTCGCTGCCGAAGGCTTCAACCCCGACATCCACACCGAGCACCTGCCCTATCTGCGTGAGGCCTTCGTCGACCACTTCGGACACGAAGACGCCCGTTATGCTCTGATCCGACGCGAACGCGGTTTACCCATCGGTCGCCCGCCACGACGGCGACCTCGACGGCCCTAGCTCGAAGGATGAAATACGGGGACGGAATATTTGTTCCCTTTTTGTTCTGTTTGAGCTAGTCTCCCTGCATGCCTTCCGGAACTAGCGTCTCGCGCGGCTGGGGTCATTGCTTGACATTTGTCTTCCATAGGAGACAATCACCTTGATCGAAGTTCGCCAGACTCCGGTGTTCGAGGCTTGGCTGACCGGGCTGAAGGACAAGGTTACGCGAGCGATTATCGCCCGGCGGATCGCCAGGCTGGCCGGCGGAAACGCCGGTGACGTCAAGGCGGTGGGTGAGGGCGTGGCCGAACTTCGTATCGACTACGGGCCCGGCTACCGGGTCTATTTCGTGCGGCGCGGCGAGGCGCTGATCCTGCTGTTGTGCGGCGGGGACAAGGGCTCGCAAAGTCGCGACATCGAGCGGGCCAAGAAGTTGGCCAACGAGGTTTGACCATGGACACCAAATCCTTCGATCCTGCCGACTATCTGGACGACAAGACGACGATCGCCGCTTACCTGTCCGACGCCTTCGCCAGCGGAGATGCGGCCGAGATTGCCGATGCCCTGGGCGTGGTGGCGCGGGCCAAGGGCATGACCCAGGTCGCCGCCGATGCGGGCTTGTCGCGCCAGTCGCTCTATAAGGCGCTGAGCGGTGCGGGACGTCCGGAACTGCCGACCCTGCTCAAGGTGATGACGGCGCTGGGCCTGACGCTGACCGTGCGGCCGGCGGCATAGTGGACAACAGCGCGACTCCGCCCCCGCCCCTCGACCCTCAGCTGCCGCCCGGCGTCCGTTCGCGGATGGTCCCCGACGTCAATGGCCTGGCCATGCACATCCTGGAGGCCGGGTTCGAGACGCCCGGCCGCACCGCTCTCCTCCTGCTCCACGGCTTTCCGGAGCTGGCCTATTCCTGGCGCAAGGTCATGGGGCCGCTGGCGGCGGCGGGGTATCATGTGATCGCGCCGGATATGCGTGGCTATGGGCGCACCAGCGGCTGGGACGAAGGGTTCGACGTCGATCTGGCCCCGTTCGGTTACGTCAATCTGGTGCGCGACTGCGTGGCCCTGGTCCAGGCCCTCGGCTACGGCAAGGTCGCCTGCGTCGTCGGCCATGATTTCGGGTCGCCCGTGGCGGCCCATTGCGGGCTGATCCGGCCGGATGTGTTCAAGCGCGTGGTGCTGATGAGCGCGCCCTACGAAGGCCCGCCGCAGCCGGAAGCGGCGGGCAGCGCGGGCCTCGGAGCGGGTCTGGCTGAGCTGGCGACGGCGCTGGCGGCGCTTGACCCACCGCGCAAACACTATCAGCTTTACTATGCCACCCGCCCGGCCGACGCCGACATGCGCGAAGCGCCGCAGGGGATCGCCGCCTTCCTGCGCGCCTATTACCACGTCAAGAGCGCCGACTGGCCGGGCAACACGCCTCATCCCCTGCCCGGCTGGAGCGCGAAGGCGCTGGCGCAGCTGCCCGACTACTACGTGATGCCGCTGGACCGGACGATGGCCGAGGTCTGCGCCGCCCACAGGCCGGACGCCGCCTGTTCCTGGCTGACCGACGATGAGCTGGCCGTCTATGCCGACGCGTTTTCCCGCACCGGATTTCAGGGCGGCCTCAACTGGTACCGCCATGCCGTCGCGGGCGGAAACGCTGCCGATGTGCGCGCCTTCGCGGGCGCGCCCTTCGACGTGCCCTGCCTGTTCATCGCAGGGGCCAGCGACTGGGGCATCTATCAATCCCCCGGCGTGTTCGAGCGCATGCATGAAGCCTGCAAGGGATTTGCCGGCGCGCACCTGGTCCCCGGCGCCGGCCACTGGGTGCAGCAGGAACAGCCGCAGGCCGCGGTCAAAGCGGTGCTGGACTTCCTCTAACGACCGTAGGCCTTGGGCGGCGCGGACGATGGGCCCACCTTCGTCGATGTTCCCGGTTTCGAAGCTGGCGACGGCGCCTGCACAGGTACGGGCACGGGCACAGGTGCGGCGGCCGGCGTTTGGGCGCCCTTGGCGGCGCGGTTGCGCTCCAGAACGGCCTTGCCGCCGGCGTAGGCGGCCTGCAGATCGGCGAAGTGGGGAACCGCCTCGTCCTTCAGCTTGCCGTTGCACACAAAGCTCATAAAGGCTTCGTTCGCCGACTTGGCCTCGGGTTTGGCCGCTTGCGTCATCGGTGGCTGGCGCATGATCTCGCCGCCCTTCAGGTCGCGCATGATCACTTGTGTGCTGCGATACGCGCCGGCCTGGCAGTCGATCTCCTGGGTCATGGCGGCCGTCACTGTGCCATTGGCCGCCGGCGGATCGACGATCTGGATCATGATGCCTTCGACCCCGGTTTCCTTGCGCACGATCAGCTGGGGCGAGACGAAGGCGACGTAGTTGCCGCCTACAAAGATGGGCGCGAATTCGGTAGTCTTGAGGGGCGCCGGTTGAGCCGGCGGCCCCGCCGGCGCCGGAGGACGCGGCGCCGGACTTTGCGCCAGCGCCGCCGCCGCGCCCAGCGACAGCGCGATAACGGCAAACGCCCAGATCGTGCCGCGCCGGGCGCCCATCAGCCGCCCGGGAACTGGTTGGCGAGGGCGGCGCGGATCGTATAGTCGGTCCAGTCCTGGATCTTGCCGTTCTTCAGGAAGAACACGCCGACCCCTTCGAAAGTCAGGGGCCGGACGGAGGAGGTGAACCGGTCGATGCGGTGGTTGATCACAATCGGTCCGGCCGCATAGGTTGCCAGAACCTCGAACTCGATCTTCTCAGCGTTATCAAGATAGGGCTTCAGCCGCTGGAGAATGGCGTCGTACCCCTTGTCCTGCGGACTGGTCTCGGTCATCCGGTAGGTGACGTCAGGGGCCAGGAACGCCAGTTGCCCGCTCATGTCCTTGGGCTTGATGGCATGCAGGAAATCGTTGACCACCTTGACGTTGGCCGCTTCGCCCGCCGTCCATTCCGCCGCCTGGGCCCGGCCGGCGAAGGCCCCCGCCGCCAGGGCGCCGATCAGGCTCGCGCCCAGCAGACCGCGCCGCGAGGTATTCAGTGTTTCTTCAGCCATGAGATTTCCTTTCAGGGTTGAAGCCAAGCTTACTCCGGGAGCGCGGCCGGTAGGAACCTCGAAATCACGCGTCTGAGGCCATTCTGCGGCGTTAAGGCCGGCCCGTCGCCGCCGGAGTGTTAACTTCGGCCAGGACCACGCGGTCGCCGGCCTCCAGCCCGTCCTTGATCTCGGCCACGAAATTGTTGGTCAAGCCGACGTGAACCTGTCGCTCGCGGATGCTGCCGTCGGCCTGAACGACCTCGACGGTGTCGGGCTGGGCGCCGTTTTCGGCGACGGCGGCGGCGGGAATGGTCAGCACATTCTCGGCTTCATCGAGAATCAGGTGCACCTCGGCGGTCATGGACGGCATCAGCTTTTCGTCGCGGTTGGGCACCTCGAACACCACATTGTAGTAGACCGCCCGCCGGTTGCGCCCTTTGAGGTTCGGATCGAGCCCGCCGCCCACGGGCGCCAACTCGCGGCTCTGCAGGGTGGCGTAGTAGCGTTTCTGGGGCTCGCCCAGAATGGTGAAATAGGCCTTCTGGCCGGGGTGCACCTTCATGATGTCGGCTTCGGAAATCTGGGTGCGCACCGTCATGACGTCCATCCGGGCGAGTTTGACGATGACAGGGGTCGTCTGGAAAACATTGACCACGTCACCCTGGTGCGTGACGACCTGGGCGACGACGCCGTCCATGGGCGCGCGGACGCTGGCTCTGGCCAGATCCAGGGATCTTTGTTCGAGAATGAGCCTCTGGTTCTCGATCTGCTGGCGCTGGTTGTCGACCTGGGACTGGCGGCTGACCTCATTGGCGAGCTGAACGTCCAGCTGGGACTTTGACGTGGCGCCGCGCTCGTAAAGAATTCTCGCGCGCTCGCTATTGGCCTTTAAGTTGTCCAGCTGGACCAGGCGGTCGCGCAGCTCGGATTCTGCCTGATCAATCCGGTTCTTCTGTTGATTGACCTCGTTTTGCAGGCGGAAGGGGTCGATGACGGCGAGCACGTCGCCTCGTCTGACAATGTCGCCGAGTTTGACCTTCAGTTCGATCACCCGACCGCTGACCTCAGCGCCGACCTCGATTACATTGGAAGGCTGCAGTGAGCCGGTCGCCAGGACCGAGCGCTCGACGTTGCCGATCTTGGCCACAGCGGTCTGCCGGGGAGCCGGAGGTGGCGCATTTTGCTTGCCCAGCGCAAACAATCCCAGGCCGGCCACGGCGACCCCCGCCACGGCCAGTCCGGCACTGGTTTTCCTGCTCAAATTCAATACTCTGTCCTTGTCGAATACTCCCGCGGACGGGCGTTCGGAGCTTAGAAGCCTTTGCGCCGGAATTGTAGATTTTCGTCGAACACGTTCAGGTCTAGGCGGCGCAACCCGCCTAGAGGCTGCCCGGAAGGTCAGCGCCGTCGACGATCACCCGCTCGCCCGGCGCGAGGCCGTCGCGGATCTCGGCCAGGACACCGTTGCGCACACCGACCCGCACTTCGCGCGCCTGGACGCTGCCGTCGGGCTGAACGACCTCGACCTTGTTGGCCGCCAGCGCGCCGGCCGGAACCGTCAGGACATTGTCCGCCTCGTCCAGAACCAGATGCACCTCGGCGATCGCGGCTGGAACCAGGCCCTCGACCGGCTGGGACACATCGAGCACGACGTCGTAGTACGCCGTCTGGTCCTTCGCTCCCCCGGTCTCACCCTGAGCACCGCCGGTCAACGCCGGCTCGCTGCTCAGCAAGGTGGCGTAGTGGCGTTTGCCCGGATCGCTGGTGAAAACGAAATAGGCCTTCTGTCCGGGGCGCACCTTGCGCACATCGGCCTTCGACATCTCGGCGCGCACGGTCAGCACGTTCATGCGCACAATCCGCAGGATAGACGGCATCGGCCCGTCGATGTCGATGCGGTCACCCGGATGGGTGAGAACCTCGGAGACGACGCCGTCGATAGGCGCCCGGATCTCGGTCAATTCCAGGTCACGGGTGCGTTGTTCCAACACCTTCTTCTGGCTGTCCAGGCGCTGGCGCTGGCTGTCGGCCGTGGACTGGCGGTTGCTGAGGTTCGAGGTCTGCTGATCCCAAACCTGTTTGGAGATTATGCCGCGGTCGAACAGCACCTTTTGCCTGGAGGCGTTGGCCTGGGCCAGGGTCAGCTGGCTGACCGCGTCCCGCAATTGCGCCTCGGCCTGGGTGACGTTGAGCCGCTGTTGACGGATGTCCAGGCGAAGGGCGTCGGAGTCGAGACGGGCGATCACGTCGCCCTGACGAACCGCGTCGCCGGGTCCCACCATGATCTCGCTGACCCGGCCGCTGATCAGGGCTTGCACCTCGACGGTGACCGAAGGCTGCAACGGACCAGTCGCCAGCACCGCGCGCTCGACATTGCCGAAGCTCGCCACCGCGGTCGGGCGCTGGATTTCAGAGGTTGGCTTCGCCCGTTCGGGCGCCAGCAGACTCGCGCCTGGCAGCATCGCCAGGACCGCAGCCGAGCCAAACAACAGGTATCTGTAGGTCTTCAAGGTCCGTCCTTCGTTGCGGCGACCACCCGTTTGGCCTGCGACGATCTTCTATCCCTAGGAAGTTCCTTGAGAAAAACCAGCGCAAATGCACATTTTCGCCAATGGCTGTCGAATCCGGAGCGAGCGAACACCTGCGCATCGGCGGCCGCCTATAGGCGGCGGCGGAATTCCGGGCTAGGCGGAATTCAAGACCATCATCGGGAGAGAACCACCATGAAATATTCCATCGCCGCCGGTATCGGCGCCCTGACCGCACTCAGCGCCGCCGCCGTTCTGGCCCAGCCGCCGGCCACCGCGCCGGCCCCTGCCGCGGCGGGAGCAGCCCCGGCCCGCGCCGGCCGCGCCGCGCCGGCGCCGGCCACCGGTGAGATCACCCAGATACCGAAGAACCTCGCCCCACCGCGCATCCAGTCGGCGGCGCTGAATGTCACCGATCTGCCCGGCATGCAGAAGTGGTACGAGACGGTGTTCGGCATGGTGAAAATCCGTGACGTTTCCGCCAGCGAGATCGTATTGTCGCTCGATCCGGCCAACCCGAACGCCGTGGCCCTGGTTCTGCAGCGCAGCGCGACCAAGGCGCCCGGCAACACCAATTATGGCCGCCTGATCCTGAATGTCCGGAACGCCAAGGACACCGCCGACTTCCTGCAGACCCACGGCGTGACCGTGCGCGCGGTGATCCCGAACCAGGCCTATTTCCTCTCCGATCCGGAAGGCAACCAGGTCGAACTCTATCAGCCCGACTATGTGGCGCCGGCCCGGGGCGGAGCTGCGCAGGCTCCAGCGCGCGGGGGCTAGGCGGCCGGCGGCCGGTTTCGGTCAAACTTCAACGAATAGGTCGTTTCCAGCAGCTGGAAGCTGCCCAGGAACCGGTGGAGGGATTCATAGGTCGCCGTGCGGATCGGACCGTGCTGGTCGTCGGTGCGCAGGCGCCTCGGCGGTCGCCCCCACGGCAGCGGGGACGACCGAGGCGACGGCGGCCGTCTGGATGCCCGAGGCGGCGAGGTGGCCAGCCGCGTTCGTCGAGTCATCGATGGCCTTGCCCAAATGAGTGATGCTGTCGTCAGCCAGGGCCGGGCCGGCGATGAGGGGGATTGCGAGAGAGAGGGCGATCAGAAGGCGCATGGGAAGCTCCGGTCTATTGCGGGCCGCCGGAGAGGGCGGACGCGCCGTGGATAGACGGCTGCTCTGGCCGGTCGTGGACAGATGGGCCAAAGTGTCCGGAAAGCGGGAGGGAGCCAGGCGTGGACTTTCAGGAAATTCTGTATTCGGCCGAGAATGGCGTCGGGCTGATCACCCTCAATCGCCCGGGCTATCGCAACGCCCAGGGCTACCGCATGCTCGACGAGATCGACGCGGCCTTTGACCTGGCGAAGGACGACCGCGACGTGCGGATCGTCATCGTGCGCGGCGCCGGCGGCAGCTTTTCAACCGGGCATGATCTCGGCACGCCCGAAGGCATGGCCTACCGCGAAGCGCTGGGCGCGACGCCCGGCATCGAGGTCTACGACCAGTTCAAGAAGTACAACCTCGACCTGCTGCTCAAATGGCGGAATTTCCCGAAGCCGACCCTGGCCATGGTCGAGGGCTATTGCATCTATGCCGGCTGGATGCTGGCCGCGGCCATGGACATCGTCTTCGCCGAGGAAGGCGCGCAGTTCCTGGGCGGGTTCGTCGAGTACAATTCCATCCCCTGGGACATCGGCGTGCGCCGGGCCAAGGAGCTGGTGTTTGAGAGCCGGTTCATCTCGGCGGAAGAGGCCGCGCGCTATGGGCTCGTCAACCGGGTGCTGAAGGCCGAGGACTTCGAGCGCGAGAGCTTCGCCTTCGCCCGCCGTGTGGCCGAAAACAGCCCCGAGGCGCTGCGCATGGCCAAGATCCAGATGAACAAGGCCCAGGATGCGCAAGGCTTCACCAATGCGGTGGAAGACAGCCTCGGCGACTATGTGGCGATGATGTGGATGCCCGGTGGGCAGATGCGCATGGAAGGCGTCAAACGCCTGATGACCGTCGACCTGGCCGTCAAGGGCCGCAAGGGCGAGCGGTTTGGGTTGAAACCGGAAAATTGAGACGAAGGAGGAGCTGGCGATGCTGATTCAAAGGTGGAAGTCCCTGGCCGTCACGGGCCTGTTGGTCGCGGCTGTGGCGGGGGCGAGCGTGCTGGCCCAGCCGGCGGCGCAGGGCCCCGCGCCCAAGGCCGCCGGGGCTCGGGCCGTGGCCCAGAGCAAGGCGGGGTCCACCGGCCCGGTGCGCAACCAGGCCGCCAAGAAGGGCGAGGAGATCGTCACCATCCGCTATTTCAAGATCAGGAAGGGCTCGTTCCCGCAGTTCCTCAAGGCCAGCCAGGACGGCGTCTGGCCCTATTTCGAGAAGATCGGCGCGCGAATCCAGGGCATGTGGCAGGTGATCCCCGATCCGGAAGGCGCGGGCGTGTCACCCGACTATGACGAGGCCTATCTGATGACCCGCTATGCGAGCCTGGAGCACTGGGCGGCGACACGGGATGCGGCATCGCTCGGCGGCGACGGGCCCGACTATGCGGCGCTGCAGGCGGCGCTGGCCGTGCGGCAATCGCTGACCCTGGAGACCAAGGTCACCTATCTGAAAGGCGCGACCGGTCCGCTCGGCCCGGTCTATTTCCCGCCGACCGGCGAGAGGTTCACGCCCATGGCAAAGGGAGCAGCGGCGCCCTAGCGCCCGCCCCGCCCGATGCCGCGCCCCGGGCCCCGTGCGGGCTCGGGAACCAGCCAGGTTTCGATGCCGCCGTGGTCCTTGCAGGCGGTTTCGCGGTTGGCGTCCGTGCTGAAAGTCGTGTCCTTGCACTTGGCCGTTGAGCCAGCCGGAGCTGGTGCGGCCTTCGGTTCAGCTTTGGGGGCGTCCTTGCCCTTGGCCTGTTCCTCGCGACGCTCCTTCAGGGTATCCGCGATGCGGCGGCCAGGACTGGGCGCCGGCTGAGGCGTCGGGGTCGGGGCCTGGGCCTGAGGGGCCGGAGCCGGCGCCGGCGCCGGAGCGGCCTGGGGCTGCGGTTGAGCTTGCGATTGGGTCTGAGGTCCGCGGCCGGGACCGCGACCACCATCGCGGCCGCCTTGCGGGGCTGGCGCAGGCGCGGGGGCCGGAGCCGGAGCGGCGGCCTGTGGTTGAGGCTGCGGTTGCGGTTGGGGCTGAGGCTGGGCTTGCGGTTGCGGTTGCGGCTGGCCGCCACGGTTGAAGCCGATACCTGGTCTCACGTCGCGTCCGCCGCGGGGCGTTTCGGCGCGCGGGGGCGGCGGTGAGGTCTGCGGCGCGGCGGCCGGCGCGGGCTGCTGCGCCTGAGGTTGCGGCTGGGGCTGGGGCTGGGGCTGGGGCGCCGTCGGCTGGACTTCCCGTCCAAAGAACCCGCGTCCGTTGCGGGGCGCGCCATTTCGGCTGGGCGGCGGCGAGGTCGGTTGCGGCTGCGGTTGCGCCTGGACCTGGGGCTGCGGCTGAGACCTCGGCGGGAACGGCCCGCGATTGGGCTCGGGACGCGGCGGCGGCGCGACGATCACCGGCGGGGGCGCGGGCGGACCCGCATCACGTCCCCTGCCCCGGCCCTCGCCGCGATCGGCGGGGGGGCCGCGTCCGTCGCCACGGCCTTGCGAGCCTTCGCGCTCGCCGTACGGCGGAGAGTTGGGCGCGGGCGGGTTATATTGCGGTGGGGGTGGGGCGGGGCGAACCGGCGCTGGCGGATTGCGTTCGGCCTCACGCCGGTCACGCTCACGACGGTCGCGTTCGGCCTGGCGATCACGCTCTTCCTGGCGGCGGCGATCTTCCTCGTAGCGGGCGGCCTGGGCTTTGCGGCGGGCGTTTTCCTGCGCCCAGTAAGCGTCCTCCTGCGCCTGTTGCTTGGCGTGATAGGCGCGCCATTCGGCGTCTTCAGCCTGCTGGGCGGCGATCCTGGCCCGATCGGCGCTGATCTCGGCCTGACGCGCAGACCAGTTGGATTCGGCGACGGACCTGTGCTGCAGCGCCTGCGAGGCGGCGAAGATGGCTAGCGCCCGGGCCAGCAGCTGGCCGGCCGTGTTTGAACGGCGATCCAGATAGTCGGGTTCAAGCGCGCGGCCATTGTCGTCGTAGATCGCGACCAGGCGGCCTTCGTCGTCGTAGCCATAGCCGTAGTCCGGATCGCGGACATAGTAGGGCTTCTCCGCGTCCGGCGCGTAGTAGTAATAGCGGTTGCCGCCGCCCCTCACCGGCTCGGCGATGCGGGTCGAGCGGTCATCGCCTTGCCAGACCCAGGGCTTTTCACCGCCGCCATAGTCGAAGGTGTAGTCGGGCGGGGAATCATCGAAGGCGTTCGCCATATGAGCGGCACGGTCGGCGTAGGCGTAGCGCGCGGACGCATCCGCAAGACGCCCGACCCTGGCTCGCGGCGCGGGCGGCAGGTCGCCGGCGGGGGCGGGTGGCGCAGCCTCGTCCTCGGCCAGCGGCAGGGCGGCGAGCGGCGGCGGCGCCTCGGGCGCCTTGGGCTGGCAGGCGGAAAGCGCGAGGCCGGCCAGGCCGATCATCGCCAGGCGGGAGGCGTTCCTCATCAGTATCGGTTTCATCATGGCGCTCGGTCCATCCTTCTTAGGTTCAGCGTATCACGGCTGTATTCGATCCTCGCCGATCGCCGATGAACGGTATCCGAACGGCGAACGGAAGCTCCGTTCAGGGGGCTCGCCCCCCATCCGACTGCCCCCGCGAAGGCGGGGGCCCATCCGAAATCTGAGTTCGATCAGGTTAGTCGCCCAACGGTCCGATGGGTCCCCGCCTTCGCGGGGACGGTCGGTCTATGTGGGAGCTTCCCCCGCGATGGTGCAGCGGTAGAGCTCGCGACGGAACGGGTCGTGGTCGTTGAAGGCCTGGTGGACGCAGAGGCGGTTGTCCCACAGGGCAAAGGTCTTCGGGGCCCAGCGCAGGCGGCAGGTAAAGGCGGGCTGGGTGATGTGGCCGACGAGGAATTTGAGCAGCGGTTCGGCCTCGGCGGCGGTGAGGCCCTCGATGCCGGCCGAATAGGTCTGGTCGAAGTAGAGCGATTTTTCGCCCGTCACCGGGTGGGTGCGGACCAGCGGATGGTATGAGCCCTCGACTTTGCGGGCCACCTCGTCCGGCAGGCGCTCCATGCCTTTTGTGGCGGCGAGGCGCCCGATGGGCGTGTCGTCGGCCTTCTGGTGTTGCTGGGCCGATGAGAGCACCAGGCCCATGGACATGTGAACGCGCAAGGGCGCGATCATGGTCCTCAGGGTGTCGGACAGCGTCGCGTAGGCGAGCGCCGCATTGGCCCAGATGGTGTCGCCGCCCCAGGGCGGGATATCGACGCCGTAGAGCATGCTGATGGCCGGCGGCTCTTTCAGGAAGGGCGAATCGGTATGCCAGCCAGATCCGAAGATGACGCCCGGCCGCGTGCCCGCCTCCTTGATCAGCGGCTGGACGTTCGGATGGCCGGCAACACCTTTCGTATAGGCGTCCTCGGCGAACGGACCAAAGCGCGCGGCGAAGGCTTCCTGCTGACCGTGGGTAAGGTCCTGATCCCGGAAATAGATCATCTTGTGCCGGAACAGGGCGGCGCGAACCTCAGCGAAGGCCTCGTCCGACAGGCTCGCCAGCCGCACGCGGCGAATCTCCGCGCCCATGGCGGCGGCCAGAGGAACAACCTCGATAGATTTGTTGTCGGCCGGCGCGTTGTCGAACTTGCCGGTGGGATGGACGATCATCCCGTTTCTATCGCCCGGGGGCAGGTCCTCGTCCAGCCGCCCCCGCAGGTGGTCCGCGGCCGGCCCGTCCCGGAGCGCCCGCCGGGAGCGACGCGCCGATACCCATGCCACCGCTGGCCGAGCCTTGATTGACCCTGTGGCCGGTGGGCGGCTTGGGACCACCCCGGCTCCAGGCGAGCAGGGCGTCGAAAGCGCTCTCGACCTCGGCGGCGCTGAGTCCCTGGCGCATCTTTGGCGCATCCTCCCCTTAGCGTTGGAAGGGAGGATGACACGAGGTTCTCCGAAAAGTCGAGGCGTCGGGGGTGACGGCGGCGGCTCGCTTCCCTAAGTACGGAGCCTGCCCAGCTGGCCATCCCAAGATCCAGAAAGATCCCCCATGTCGCTTTCCATGTACCGCTCCTCCGTGCCCGTCTTCCTGCGGGCGCTGGCCAACCTGTCCAATATTTTGAACAAGGGCGCGGAAGACGCCGCCGCGCGCAATATCGACCCCGCCGTCTATCTGAACGACCGCCTGGCCCCGAACATGTTCAACCTTATCCGGCAGGTGCAGATCGCCTGTGACGGGCCGATCCGCGCCAGCTGCCGCCTGGCCGGCATGGAGATCCCGTCGAATCCTGACACCGAAACCACCTTTGACGACCTGCAGGCGCGCATCGACAAGACCGTGGCGTTCCTGAAGACCCTGCCCGAAGCGACCTTCGAGGGGTCGGAAACCCGCGACATCACCATCCCCCTGCCGTCGGGGGCGCTGGACTTCAAGGGCGAGGATTTCCTGTTCGGCTTTGCCCTGCCCAACGTCTATTTCCACATCACCTCGGCCTATCTGATCCTGCGCCACAACGGCGTGGCGCTGGGCAAACAGGATTTCCTGGGCGCGCGCTGAGCCTTTCGCTAAGCGTTCAGCGCCGCTAAACCACGGTGACCATCACCGGAGACTTGTACGCATGGCCGACGAGATAGCCTTCCCCAAGGGCGACCTGATGCGGGGCAAGAAGGGCCTTGTCATGGGGGTCGCCAACCACAACTCCATCGCCTACGGCATCGCCGGCCAGTTGGCGGCCCAGGGCGCGGAGATGGCCTGGACCTATATGGGCGAGGCGCTGGAGCGGCGGGTGCGGCCGTTGGCCGAGGGGCTGGGGGTCAAGCACCTGATCGCCTGCGACGTCACTGACGATGCGTCGATGGACACCGCTTTCGCCGAGATCGCCGCGAAACTGGGCGGGCTGGATTTCGTCGTCCACTCCATCGCCTTCGCCAACAAGGACGAGCTGAAGGGCAGCTTTGTCGAGAACACCACCCGTGAGGGGTTCCTGACCGCCATGAACGTCTCGGCCTTCAGCTTCGTGGATGTCGCCAAACGGGCGTCTGCCCTGATGAACAATGGCGGCGCGCTGATCAGCATGACCTATCTGGGCTCCGAGCGGGTCATCCCCAATTACAACACCATGGGTGTGGCCAAGGCCGCGCTGGAAGCAGCCACCCGCTACATCGCTCGCGACCTGGGGCCAAAGGGCATCCGCGTGAATGCGATCTCGGCGGGGGCCATGCGGACGCTGTCCCTCGCCGGCATCTCCGGCGGGCGCGGGATGATCGCCCAGGGGCGGGCGTTCTCGGCGATGAAGGAAGACACCTCGATGGAGGGTGTCGCCGGGTGCGCGCTGTGGCTGCTGTCGGACCTGGGGCGCTCAACGACGGGCGAAGTGGTCCACGTCGATGCGGGCTTCCACATGATGGGGATGAGCGCGGACGAAGAGGAGGGGGCCTGAGGCTCACCGGCCCCTCCACCGCTTCGCGGTCCCCCTCCCCGCTTTGCGGGGAGGTGTGCGCTCAAGCAGCGAGGCGAATGCCGAGCGCTAGCGCCACGTAGAATGCTAAAAAAGCCCGCGCACCAGGGGAGGGTTGCGCGGGCTTTCAGAGGGCTCTTGCGTCGGCCGGCCGGCCCGGACAATCCAGGGGGGCTGGGGGGGCTGTTCAGGATCCGGGACCAACCGGGCCGTCCAGCCGACATCCACAAGATCACGTCCCAAACAGGCGGGCGAAAGACCGAAATAAGGTCATTTCTTGTTCCGGCGGGGCGGTTTCATGTCGCAAAACAACAATGGGTGGGCTGGACGCGCCGAAATGGCCCACAGTTCGCGAAAAGTGCGGAGTTTCATTCCGCCGTTATCAAATATGTCGTCATCCTCGGTTAGGCGCGAAGCAGCCAATCCCGAGGATGACGATTTGAGGGTAGGCTGGAATAAACCCGGACGCCTACCCGTTGAACCCGCAGATCGCGGCGATGATGCGGTCCTGATCCGCGGGCTCGAGATAGGGGTGCATGGGCAGGGCCAGCACCGTTTCGGCCTTGGCCTCGGTGACCGGCAGGCCGTTCGGTTGCGGGAAGCGCTCGTACGGCTCCTGCTTGTGCATCGGCACGGGGTAATAGACGGCGGTCGGGATGCCCTGGCTTTTCAGGTCGGCGGCGAGGCCGTCGCGGTTTTCGTGTTCGATGACATACTGGGCCCAGACCGAGGTCCCGCCTTCGATAACTTTGGGCGCGGCCAGGATGCGGCCGTTCAGGCCGTCGAAATAGCGGGCGGCGACGGCATCCCGCATGGCGATCTCTTCGGGGAAGATTTTCAGCTTTTCGAGCAGGATCGCCGCCTGGATCGTATCCAGCCGTGAATTGAGGCCGACGCGGACGTTCAGATATTTGGGGTCGTGATCGAAGTGGTGGCTGGCAGCGTCGAGGGCCACCGCCTTGCCGTGCACGCGGTAGCTGTCCATCAGCTGCCAGTCCTCGTCCGATTTGGTCAGCACCGCCCCGCCGTCGCCGTAGGCGCCCAGGGGCTTGGCCGGAAAGAAGCTGGTGGTCACCGCATCGGCCCAGTGAATCGGGTGCTTGCCATTGAGGGTGCAGCCGAAGCCTTGCGCTGAATCGGAGATCAGTTTCAGGCCGTGGGCGTCGCAGATGGCGCGGATGGCCGGATAATCGGCGGGCTGGCCGAAGAGGTCGACCGCGATGACCACTTTCGGCGCGAACCGGCCCTTGGCCTTCACCGTCGCGATGGCAGCTTCGAGCGCGGCGGGGTCCATGCAGAAGGTGACCGGGTCAATGTCGACAAAAACCGGGGTCGCGTCGATCCAGGGCACGATTTCGGGCGTCGCGGCAAAGGTGAAGCTAGGGCAGAAGACCGCGTCGCCCGGGCCGACGCCCCAGGCCATCAGCGGCAAAACCAGCGCATCGGTGCCGTTGGCGCAGGAAAGGCCCTTGCTGCCCTCGCCGCAGAAGGCGGCCAGGGCGGCTTCAAACTCGCGCACCTCAGGGCCCATGACATAGCCGCCGTGGGCCAGGACTTTGGCGATAGCCGCGTCGACGGCGGGCCGGATGCGCCGCTGCTGGGCGGCCAGGTCGATGAAGGCGAGACTCATGGCGGGGGTCTCTAGTCGGCGCGGAGTCGGGCGGGAAGTGCAAAAGCTGTAACCGGTTGTTACGCGGGACCGTTGCGCGGGCGCGCAGCATCGCTAGTGTTCATGACGACAGTTCAGGGGAGATCGCGATTTGGCCAGCCCGGAAACCGTGCTCGAGATCGACAACCTCGACGTCCGTTTCGACATCTATGATGGTGAGGTTCACGCCGTGCGAGGCGTCTCGCTGAAGGTCGCGGCGGGCGAGACCCTGGGCGTGGTGGGCGAAAGCGGCTCCGGGAAAAGCCAGACGTTCCTGGCCGGAATGGGACTGCTGGCCCGCAACGGCCGGGCAAGCGGGGCCTTCAAATACAAGGGCCAGAACCTGCTGGGTCTGCCGGCGAACGAGCTGAACACCATTCGCGGCTCCAAGATCACCATGATCTTCCAGGACCCGCTGACGGCGCTGACCCCTCACATCCGCATCGGCGACCAGATCGCCGAGCCCCTGCGCGAACACCTAGGGATGAGCGACGCCGCCGCCCATCAGGAAGCCGCCGAATGGCTCTCGCGGGTGAAGTTTTCCGACATCGCCCGGCGCATGAGGCAATATCCGCACGAGCTTTCCGGCGGCATGCGCCAGCGGGTGATGATCGCCGCGGCCATGGCCTGCCGGCCGGCCCTGCTGATCGCCGACGAGCCGACCACGGCGCTGGACGTGACCGTGCAGGCCGAGATCCTCGACCTGATGGACGAGCTGAAACGCGAAACGCACACCGCCATGGTGCTGATCACCCACGACATGGGCGTCATCGCCCGCATGGCCGACCGGGTCTGCGTGATGAAGGACGGCGCCTATGTTGAGGAAGGCCCGGTCGGCGACATCTTCACCAAGCCCAAGGATGACTACACCAAGCTGTTGCTGGCCGCGGTGCCCAGGCCCGACAGCAGCGAGCGCCGCGGGCGGCCGATGCCGGACCCGGTGGCCAGGGACGCGCCGATCATCGTCGAGGGCAAGGACCTCAAGGTCTGGTTCAATCTGCGCGGCGGCCTGTTCGCCAAGAAACAGGTGTTGCGCGCCGTCGACGGCGTCGACCTCTTCGTGCGCCAGGGCGAGACCCTGGGCGTGGTGGGCGAAAGCGGCTCGGGCAAGTCGACCCTGGCTCGCGCCGTGCTGCAGCTGTTGCCGCCGGGCGCCGGCGCTCTCGGCGGAACGGTGACAGTGCTGGGGCGCGATCTTACCGCCGCCGACCAGAGGGCCCTGCGCGCCTCGCGCAAGGACCTGCAAATCGTCTTCCAGGATCCGCTGGCCAGCCTCGATCCGCGCATGACCATCGGCGATTCCATTGCCGAGCCGCTGGGGATTCACATGCGCGAGCTGAACCGCGCCCAGTGCGATGACCGGGTGGCCTCGATGATGAAAGAGGTCGGCCTCGCGCCGGAGCTGATCAACCGCTATCCGCACGAACTCTCCGGCGGCCAGAACCAGCGCGTCGGCATCGCCCGGGCGATGATCCTGAAACCGAAACTGGTGATCTGCGACGAGGCGGTCAGCGCCCTGGATGTTTCGGTGCGAGCCCAGATCATCGACCTCCTGATCGAGCTGCAGAAGTCCATGGGTCTGGCCATGATGTTCATCAGCCACGACCTCGCCGTGGTGCGCGAGATCAGCCACCGGGTGATGGTGATGTATCTGGGCCGGGTGATGGAACTGGCCAGCCGCGAGGCGCTCTACGGGGGGCCTGTTCACCCCTACACCAAGGCATTGTTGTCCGCCGCACCGATCGCCGACCCCGCCAAGGCCCGCAAACGCACCCGCATCGAACTGCCCGGCGAGCCGCCCAGCCCGCTCGATCCCGCCAGCGCCTTCCGGTTCCTGCCGAGCCGGGTGGGTGGCGACCTGCCACAGCTGAAGGAAGTAGCGCCGGGGCATTGGGCTGCGGAGTTCGAGGGGTGAGACTTTACGGGTCTGCGCTTGCGGCGCTGGCCCTGCTTACACTTCCCGCACCGATTGCGTTCTCGGCTGATCCGTCCAATCCCGCCGCCCTGCGCGCCCTGGGCCTCGACGGCCTGCACTGGGAGATGAGCCCGGACGAGGCCTCGAAGGTCATGCCAGGCCTCAAGGCCGTGCGTGGCGGGCTGGAAGAACCGCTGCATACTTTCGAGGGCTGCAAGGCGCGGCTCGATCTCGGCTTTACGGCCGGCAAGCTGACGCAGATCGTCATGATCCCGGACGCGGACGTCTACAGCTGCCGGGTCAATTTGGTGGACTATATCTCGGCCACCTACGGCCAGACCAACGACGTGGTGCAGGGAACCAACGACTGGATCTTCCGCTGGAAGGGTCCGACGGGGATCGTCTTTACGACCACGGTGCTGGAGAACCTGTTCAAGGGCCGGCTCGAACTGTTCGACAACCGGCCGTGACGTCCCCATGTTGGTTCTGATGCGTGCCCTGCCCACACTTGTCCTGGCCGTACTGATCGCCGTGCCGGGCGCGGCGCTCGCCGCCGATGAGCCGATCAAAGTCTTCGGCCTGGAGAAACTGCATTGGGGCATGAGCGCTGATGACGCGGTCAAAGCGGTCCCGGCTCTGAAGGCTGCCGGCGCGGGCTTTAGCGCAAAGGATTACGTCCATGGCGGCTGCAAATTCACCGTGACGGGCGAGGTCGCCGAAGGCCGGCTGGTCGCGATCACCGTCACCTCGGTCGAGAACGATCCCGACTGCCCGCTAAATATCAAGACGATGATCGATGACGCCTATGGCCTGCCCTACGATTCCAACACCCTGAACGACGGCATCACCTTCGGCTGGAAAAAGGGATCGACCCGGATCGACAGCACCCAGTCGCCGCTGCTCGACTACAACCACGCCAGGGTCGAGATGTGGGAAGAGGTTCCGGCGCCGGCCAAAGCGCCCTGATCCGCCAAAAATCCGTGGGGCAAATTTGCCCCGCGCCTTCCCCCGCGATATGCCTTCGTCCGCTATTCAGGGAGAGCGCCCCATGCCCTATGTCAGCGGCGAGACCGTGCACGACGCCGACTCGCACATCATGGAACTGCCGGGAATGATCGAGGCCTTCGCCGCCCCGGCCTACCGCGAGCGCATTGCCGCCTTCCTGCGCCCCCGGGTGAAAGAGGCGCCGATCACCGAGGCGCGCGCCCTGCAAAAGACCGAGGATTTCCGCGCCGGCTTCGAGGCGAACCTCTTGCTGCGCAAGAACTACCAGGCCATGGGCGCCTATGACCCGAAGGACCGCTCGGCCGCGCTCGATATGTTCGGGTTCGCCAGCCAGATCGTGTTCACCACCGCAGGCCTGAGCCTGGTCGATCTGGAATACGGCGATGATCCCGACCTCGCCATCGAGGCGGCCAAGGCCCTGAACCGGATGATGGCCGACTACTGCTCCGTCGACCGGCGGCTGCTGGCCACCGCGTATATCCCGCTGGTGGACCGCAAACGCGCGGCCGAAGTCGCTCGCGAGGCCATTGAACTGGGCGCCAAGGGCCTGATGATCCCGTCCATGTGCCCGAAGCACCATTCGCCCAGCCACGTCGATTTCGATGAGCTGTGGGGTGTGGCCCAGAACGCCGGCCTGCCGATCCTGTTCCACGTCGGCGGCGAGCAGAAGATGGACCCGGCCTATTTCGAAAATGGCGGCGAGATGGTGCTGGATTTCCACGGCGGCAAGGAGAACTTCACCTCGCTCTCCTTCATGACCATCCCGACGTCGATCTGGCAGACCCTGCCGGCCCTGGTGTTCGACGGGGTGTTCGACCGATTCCCCAGGCTGAAGTTCGGCGCCATCGAGCTGGGCGCGAGCTGGGTGCCCAGCCTGATGCAGTTCATGGATTCCGGCGCGGCCGCCTTCGCCCGCGAGGCGCGCCTGCAGCGGCTGTCAGCCAAGCCCAGCGACATCCTGCGCCGCCAGTTCAAGGTCGCGCCCTATCCGCACGAAAACGTCCGCTGGATTATCGAAAACGCCGGCGAAGAAATCTGCATGTTCAATTCCGACTACCCCCACATTGAGGGCGGCCGGGCGCCGCTCAAGCGGTTCAACGAGTCTATCGAGGGCGTGAGCGCATCGGCCCGCCGCCGGTTCTTCCGCGACAACTTCATTGAGCTGATGGGCAAGGGGCTCGATGCGTCCCTGCACGATGTCGCGGGATTGGTCGCGGCCTAACAACTAGCCGTCATCCCGGCGAAACCTGGGATGACGGCTAGGGTTTGATGATGTTCTGTTTCCCGTTCTTCATCGCGAGCGTGATGTTGCTGCCGTTCCGCTGGCCGCCGGACTCCTTGCCGGCAAAGATGCGCACGCCCGGATAGGTGTCGTTGTCCATGAACGCCACGCCCGAGCCGTCGGCGTTGGCCCCGAACTCGGTGCGGATGTGCCCGGCCGCGTCATACATCCGGAAGGTCACCTCGCCGCCAGCCTCGGCTTTCAGTTCGCCGCGCAGCTTGCCGGCCGAATCGACCAGTTCGATGGCCTGGGCGCGGACCATGGGGGTAACGGCGTTCTGGGCCTCGGCGCGCGACGTAATCAGCGCGCCGATCAGGATGATGTTGGCCGCGGCGAGCGCGATGGCCAGGCGGTTGGCGTTCATGAGCGGGAATCTCCTTGCGACGCCTCTCTTTGCGACACTTGCGCAACGGTTTTGCGACACGCCCGGCGCTGATGGACAAAAAGTCGCTGAAACCAAGGGTAGCTGGAAGTCATGCGTATTCCCAGATAAGGGATAGGCCGTCCGCCCTCCCCGGCGGACATCGCATCCAGGAGCTATCAATGAAACGCGCCGCCACCCTGGCCCTCGGCACGGCCCTCTGCGCTATCCTCGCCCTTCCCTCGGCCTTGCTGGCCGCCGACCCCAAAGCGCCCGCCGCCAAATCCGGCGCGCCGGCCGCGAAGGCCGCTCCCGCCAAGGCCGGCGCCTACAAGGCCCCCCGAAACGCCTTCGGACAGCCCAATCTGGAAGGGGACTGGTCCAACGCCTCGCTGACGCCGGAAACGCGTCCCGCCAACCTGGCCGACCGCGCCGTCTACACGCCCGAAGAAGTCGCCCGCCTGGAAGGCGCGGTGGTCAAGGAAGTGGAAACCGGCAACCAGCGGGTCGATCCCAACGCTCCGCCTCCGACCAAGGGCGGCGACGCCCCGCCTCCGGGCACCCGTCCCGAGTTCGCCGCAGCTGGCGGCAATGTCGGCGGCTATGACCGCGGCTGGCTTGATCCTGGCTCGACGGTGATGCGCGTCGGCGGCCAGCCCCGCACCTCGATCCTGACCACGCCGAACGGCCGCCCGCCCGCCCGCAAGGCCGGCGCGGTGACGCCTGCCGCGCCGCCCGCCCCTGCCCGCGTGCCGCCGCCCGCCGGCCAGCGCGCCGGCGCCAATGACAATCCCGAGCAGCGCTCGCTCAGCGACCGATGCATCCTGTCGTTCGGCCGTAACGGCGGCCCGCCGATGCTGGCCAACGGCTTCTACAACAACAACTATCACATCGTTCAGAGCCGCGATGCGGTGATCATCGAAACCGAAATGGTGCACGACTCGCGCATCATCCGCCTGAACGGCAAGCACCGCACCGACGGCATTCGCCCGTATTTCGGCGACTCCATCGGCCACTTCGAGGGCGAGACCCTGGTGGTGGAAACTACCAATATTCCGCAGATCCAGACCTACAACGGCAGCTGGCTGAACCTGACGGTGACCGAAAAGTTCACCCGGGTGTCTCCCAACCGCATCCTCTATCAGTACACGATCCACGATCCGACGCTGTGGGATGTGGATTGGGGCGGCGAATACGAGTTCTCGCCGCTGAACGGCCGCGTCGAGGAATATGCCTGCCACGAGGGCAACTATGCGCTCGAGGGCATCCTTGCTGGAGAACGCGCCGCTGAAGCCGCCGCCGCGCGCACCAGCGCCGCGACACCGGCCGCCACCGCGCGGTAGGATCATATTTTGATCGTCATCCCCGGGCTTGTCCCGGGGATTCATCGCGCAGCTGGCAGTTCGGACGCGTGATCGCCTCGGCGCGGCGATCCTCCCCTTTTCTTGGGGGCCGCAGGAATGGCCCCGCGGAACAAGTCCGGGGGCAGCGGGCCGGAACAAGTCCGGCCCTTGCTTAAACCGATCCGCAACCTCTGCGGCGTTAAGGTAAATCCCTGACTCGCCGGGAAGGGTGTTTGCCTCGTGGAAATCGACGTCGTTCGTCCTTCGCAGTTGACGCAGGAACAGATCGCCCTGTGGACGGCGTTTCAGACTGAGGGCGAGGACCTCGGCAGCCCGTTCCTGTCGCCGCACTGGCCGCGTGCGGTGGAAATCGCCCAGAACCCCGACCAGGACACCGCCCGCGTCGCCGTGCTGCATGAAGCCGGCCGCCCGCGCGGCTTTTTCTCCGCCAAGGTCAAAGGTGGGGTCGGCATGCCGATCGGCGCCCCGATGTCCGACTACCAGGGCCTGGTTGCAGCGGAAGGAACGTCGGTCGATCCGAAACGCCTCCTGCAGGCGTTGGGCCTGGCCCGCTATGATTTCTGCCACATGCCGAAGAGTCAGACGGCGTTCTCTGGCCATCTGCGGGGCGCCGGGCCCTCGTGGATCTCGCGCCTGCCGTTCGGCTACGACGCCTATGCCCACGACAAGAACGCCGAATCCGGGGTGCTGAAGGACCTCGATAAGCGCCGGCGCAAGGCCGAGAAAGACCACGGCAAGGTCACCTTCACCGCCTTTTCGCGCTCACAGTCCGACTTCGACCAGATGATGGCCTGGAAGCGCGAGCAATACCGCGAGACCGGCCAGACCGACATTTTCGCAGCGGGCTGGACCCAGCGGCTGATGGCCGTCCTCTTCGACAGCCGCGATCCGGGTTTCGGCGGCACCTTCTTCACTCTGCACATCGACGACAAGCTGGTCGCCGCCCAGTTTCACCTGCGCGGCGCGGACATCATCCACGCCTGGATCATCGCCCACGATGCGGCTTACGAGCGGGTCTCGCCCGGCCTGCTGCTTTTCCAGGACATCATGCACTGGATGGACGAAACGCCCTATACCTCGATCGACTACGGGCCGGGCGACTACCGGTTCAAGCGCCAGCTGGCCAACGCCGAGTGCGTGATCGGCCACGGTTTCGTCGGCCGCCCAGGCGCAGCCACCTTTATCCGCGGCGCAGCCTACGGCATCCGCGAGGCGGCCGAACGCCTGTCGCTGGGCAAGGTCTCCGAACTGCCCGGCAAGGCGATGCGGCGCTACGATTTGATGCGTGGGCTGCGCTAGGGCAGCGAAGCGGCAGCGCAAGGAAAAACATCCCTGCGCTGGACTTCACGGAGGCCCAAACCTAGTTTGCGCGACTTTTTCAAGCCGGTACTCGCGTCATGACTCTCACATTCGCCGATATCGAGGCCGCCGCGGCGCGCCTTAAGGGACACGTGGAGCGCACCCCGCTCCGCCATTCGGTGACGCTGTCGCAGATTACCGGCGCGCAGGTGTGGGTCAAGTTCGAGAACCTGCAGTTCACCGCCGCCTACAAGGAGCGCGGCGCGCTCAACAAGCTGCTGCTGCTGACGGACGAGGAACGCAAGCGCGGTGTCATCGCCGCCTCGGCGGGCAATCACAGCCAGGGCCTGGCCTATCACGCCGCGCGGCTGGGCGTGCCGGTGACCATCGTCATGCCACGCTCAACGCCCTTCACCAAGGTGCAGCACACCCGCGACTACGGCGCCGAGGTGGTGATCGAAGGCGATTCCTACGACGAAGCCTACGGCCATGCGCTGGCGCTGAAACAGCATCGGGGCCTGGTTCTGGTCCACCCGTTCGACGACTACGACGTCATGGCCGGCCAGGGCACAGTTGCGCTGGAAATGCTGGAAGACCAGCCCGATCTGGAAGTGTTGGCCGTGCCGATCGGCGGCGGCGGTCTGATCAGCGGCATGGCGACGGCGGCCAAGCACATGAACCCGGCCATCCGGGTCGTGGGCATCGAGCCGTCGATGTACCCCTCCTTCAGCGCTCGCATGCAGGGCATTGAGTCCAAGGTCGGCGGCCTGACCGTCGCCGAGGGCATCGCGGTCAAGACCGTCGGCGATCTGACGTTTGAGACCGCAGCCCCGCTGATCGAAGAGGTGCTGCTGGTCGACGAGCCGTTCTTCGAACGGGGCGTGGCGCTCTACTGCAATGTCGAAAAGACCATCGCCGAGGGTGCGGGCGCGGCCTCGCTGGCGGCTCTGCTGCAATACCCGGAGAAGTTCAAGGGCGCGAAATGCGGCCTGATCCTTTCGGGTGGCAATATCGATACGCGCCTGCTGGCCTCGGTGCTGACGCGTGAGCTGGTCCGCGACCAGCGGCTGGTGTCCCTGCGCATCATCGGCGACGACCGCCCGGGCCTGCTCGCCAAGACTTCCGAACTCATCGGCCGGATGGGCGCCAACATCATCGAGGTGGCCCACAACCGTCTGGCCCTGGATGTGCCCGCCAAGGGCGCGGAATTCGACATCATGATCGAGACGCGCGATGCCCGTCACACCCAGGAAATCATCGACGCCCTGCGTGAAGCGGGCTATCCGCCAAGACCTGTCTAAGAGGATATCCATGCGCCGTATCATCATCGCCGTCGCCGGCCTTGTCCTGGCTTCCGCCCCGCTCGCCGCCTGCAAACCGGCCGGCGCGCCCAATGCCGCGTCAGCCACAAAGAACCTCGCCGACGGCAAGGCCTTCCTCGAGGCCAACGGCAAGAAAGCGGACGTCAAGACCTTGCCGTCCGGGGTTCAGTACAAGGTCGTTCGCTCAGGCCCGGCCGGCAGCCTGCAGCCGGCCACCCGCGATGAGGTGAAAGTCCACTACGAGGGCAAGCTCCTGAACGGCACGGTGTTCGATTCGTCCTATGAGCGCGGCGTGCCGCCCGCTTTCGCCCTCAACCGGGTGATTCCCGGATGGACCGATGCGCTGTCGCACATGCACGTGGGCGACGAATGGATCATCTACATCCCCTCGGAGCTGGCCTATGGCGAGCATCCCGAACAGCATGGCGCGGACGAGATTCCGCCCAATGCGGTGCTGACCTTCCGCGTTGAACTGCTCGACGTTTTGCCCGCGTTCGGCCCTGGCGGCTAGAGCGACGTGCGATCTGATGGCATCAGATCGCCGCTCCAGCTTTTTGTTTTGTCGCGCGTTTGTTCCGAAAACCGGTCCTCACTTTTCGTAACGCGCTCCCGAGCCGCCTATTGCCCCGAAGGGTTAACGCCATTACTTTGGCCATAGGGGACGACACAGGCGCGCTGACGATTTCGCGCGCCAGACTGGAGTTACGCGGATGATATCCGCCCTGACCGTTGCCGCTTTCCTGTTCGCCGCCCCCGCCACGCCGGAGCCGGGCGCCCCCTCGCAGCAGTTTCCGGACTTCGCCGCGTGCGACGCCAACCGCGACGGCAAGGTCACGAAAGCCGAGTTCATCGCCGCGCTGACCACCGATCAGAAGAAGATCGGCGAGCGGGTGTTCGCCGCGCGCGACGCCAACAAAGACGGGGTTCTGAGCCGTGAGGAATTCAACCCGCCGGCGCCAAAATAGGGCTTCCTTTTCGTCGCTAGGGAATCTCGGCCGAGAAATATAGCCGCAATACGGGTCATCTACTGCGAAGCTGGGGACGAAGATTTCCTGTGCGATAAACACAACAACACATCTGGGAGACAACAACATGCGTATTTCCACACTTCTCGTGGCGGCTGCGGCCGTCGCGGCGATGAGCGGCGCGGCGCTCGCCCAGCCTCCGGCTGGTGGTGGCGGCGGTGGCCGTGGCCCGGCGCTGACCCCTGAACAGCTGGAAACGGCTTTCAAGGCCGGCGACGCCAACAAGGACGGCAAACTCGACAAGGCAGAACTGGGCAAGGCCCTGGACGCCCGGACGGCGGCTATCGCGGCCGCGGCCGGCGGCGCGGCTGGCCCGGGCCGTGGTCCGATGACCCCGGAACAGCTGGACGCCAACTTCATGCGCTATGACGCCAACATGGACGGCTCGGTCAGCCTGGCCGAGTTCCAGATGCCTCCCGGTCGTGGCGGCGGCGGCGGTGGCCGTGGCGGTCCCGGCGGCGGTGGCGGCGGCGGCCGCGGCCCCGGCGGCTGATCCAGCCAGCTTCAGTAGCTTAAGGAAAGCGCCTCCCTCGGGGGGCGCTTTTTCTTTGCGCGATTCCTTGTGCGACAAGGCGCCGCAGCTGTAGCGCGGCGAAATTTACAGAACCAAATATCGCCGTAATCGGGGCCGATGACTCGCCCTTCGTGGGACGACGAAGACCTGTGCGGACTGCACAAAACAACCCAATTGGAGACGACCTGATATGCGGATTTCAACTCTTCTCGCGGCCGCGGCTGTGACGGCGATCGCCGGCGCTGCCCTGGCCCAACCGCCTGCCGGCGGCGGCGGTGGCGGCCGCGGCGGCTTTCCGGGCGCGCAACTGACGCCCGAGCAGCTGGAAACGGCCTTCAAGGCCGGCGACGCCAACAAGGACGGCAAGCTCGACAAGGCCGAGCTTCCGGCGGCCCTGACGGCTCGCCAGGCGGCCCAGACGGCGGCGATGGCGGCGGCGGCCCAGGCGGCCGGCGTCGAAATCCCGGCCGGTCGTGGCGGTGGTGCGGCTCAGCCGATGACCCCCGAACAGGTCGACGCGCAGTTCATGCGCATTGACGCCAACATGGACGGCTCGATCTCGCTTGACGAGTTCAAGGCCGCTCCCGCCGGACGTGGCGGCGGTCGTGGTGGCCCCGGCGGTCCAGGCGGCGGCGGCGGCCGTGGCGGCCCGCCCGCCGGCTGATCCGGCCAACTTCAGTAGCTTATGGGAAAGCGCTGCCGGCAACGGCGGCGCTTTTTCATTTTCCCGCCGCATTGTGGCGGAATAGTTCAGCTTGAAGAAAGGGAGAGACATCATGCGTCCTTCGATTCTTGTCCTGACCAGCGCCGTCGCCAGCGTGATCGCGAGCCTTGCCATTGCCCAGACCCCGGAGGCGCCCGCGTCGGCTACGGCGCCCGAAGCGGCCGCGGCGGCGCCGTCAGCTCCCGCGACAGCTCCTGCACGGGCGGGGCGAGGGGCGGCGCTTCTGGCCGGACGCGGCGGTCGGGCGGGCCTGGCGCTACAGCAGCCCACGGCGGAGCGATTCGACGCGGCGGACGCCAACAAGGACGGCAAGCTCGATCAGGCCGAGTTCGGCAAGACCATGGATGAGCGGGTCGCGACCCGGCCGCAGATCGCTTCAGGCCTGTTCCGTCTGCGCGACCGGAACATGGACGGGTTTGTCTCCAGGGAGGAATTCACCGCCGCGGTGGGACCGATCGGCGGCGGACTGGCCGGCCGCGGCGGTCGCGGCGGAGCCCTGACCCCGCCGGCCGCAACGCCGGCCGCGCCGACGGCCGATACGCCGCCAGTAACGCCGCCCGCGCCCGCTCCGGCGAGTTAGACCCGCTCGAGGATCACCGCGATCCCCTGGCCGACGCCGATGCACATGGTGCAGAGCGCATAGCGGCCCTTGGTGCGGTGGAGTTCTTCCACGGCGGTGAGCGCGAGGCGAGCGCCCGAGGCGCCGAGCGGGTGGCCCAGCGCGATGGCCCCGCCGTTCGGATTGACGCGCGGATCGTCGAACGCCACGCCCAGTTCTTGCAGCACCGCGAGACCTTGGGCTGCAAAGGCCTCGTTGAGTTCGATGACGTCGATGTCGCTCATCGACAGGCCGGTGCGCTCGAGCACCTTGCGGGTGGCGGGCGCGGGACCGATGCCCATGATGCGCGGCTCAACACCGGCTACCGCCATAGAGACGATGCGGGCGCGCGGCGTCAGGCCGTGGCGGGCGGCGGCGGCTTCGGAGGCGACGATCATCGCCGCGGCCCCGTCATTGACGCCCGAGGCGTTGCCGGCGGTGACTGTGCCGTCCGGGCGGACGATGGGTTTCAGCGCGCCGAGCGCTTCCATCGTCGTGGCTCTGGGGTGTTCGTCGCGGTCGACGATGATGGGATCGCCCTTGCGCTGAGCGATGGTCACCGGCGCGATCTCGACGGCGAGGCGGCCATTGGCTTGCGCCGCGGCGGCCTTGGCCTGGCTGGCGAGGCCCATCTTGTCCTGATCCAGGCGGCTGATCTGCCATTGCTGGGCAACGTTCTCGGCCGTCTCGGGCATGGAATCGATGCCGTAGAGCGCTTTCATTTTCGGGTTCACGAAGCGCCAGCCGATGGTGGTGTCGTAGATCTCGTTCGACCGGGAAAAGGCGGTGTCGGCCTTGCCCATCACGAAGGGGGCCCGGGTCATACTCTCGACCCCGCCGGCGATGATGAAGTCGGCGTCACGCGCCTTGATGTCGCGCGATGCCTGACCCACGGCGTTGAGGCCTGAGCCACAGAGGCGGTTGACGGTGATCCCAGGCGCTGAGGTCGGCAGGCCCGCCAGCAGGCCTGACATGCGGCCGACGTCGCGGTTGTCTTCGCCCGCCTGGTTGGTGTTGCCGTAGATGACGTCGTCGAGCGCGCCCCAGTCGGCCTTGGTGTTGCGAGCCATAAGGGCCCGGATCGGCACGGCCCCGAGGTCATCGGTGCGCACTTGCGCGAGCGATCCGCCATAGCGGCCAAAGGGCGTGCGGATGGCGTCGCAGATAAAGGCGTCGGTCATGTCAAAGATCCTTTGTTCGTGTCTCACGGCGCTCAGGGCGCCGCCTGCCCTTCCGAAATAGGATCGAAGCTGGTCGAGGCCAAGAGAGAAATGGCGGACGCCCGCTCTACCCCCGCGCCTCCGGCGCGGCTTGAAATAAGTACACGGAGGTCACGGGCCTTCGGGCAAGCCCGAAGGCACGCACGGAGGTCACGGAGTTATCCGAGCTTGCTCAGACCTCCGTGTCCTCCGTGTCTCCTCCGTGATCTCCGTGTACTTATTTTCAAAAGGCGCCTGCGGCGCGAAGACCCTACGCCGCCTTAGGCAGGTCGCGGGCCAGGACGCGGGCGATTTCGGCTTTCGCCCCCGCGATCGCCGCATCACGCGCTTCGGGGCCGTAGCCGATTTTTTCGGCGCGGATGAAGGTCACGTCGGTCAGGCCGATGAAGCCGAGCAGATGGCGCAGGTAGGGTTCCTGGAAGTCGACGGCCCGGGCCGGGCCTTCTGAATAGAGGCCGCCTCTGGCCTCCACCACGATGACCGGCTTGTTGGCCACCAGACCCTTGGGCGCGCCGCCTTCGTAGGTGAAGGTGACGCCCGGACGCACCACATGGTCGAACCAGGCGCGAAGCGTGGTGGGGATGGAGAAATTGTACATCGGCGCGCCGATCACCACGACGTCGGCGGCGTTGAGCTCGGCGACCAGGCCGTCGGCAAGCGCTCGGGCCTCGATCTCAGCCGGCGTGGAGGCAACCGTCCGCACGCCCGCCACGGTGGCCGGTGTCAGATGGGGCAGCGGATTGCTGGCAAGGTCGCGGGTGATGACCTTGGCGCCCGGATGGCTGGCCTTCAGCGCCGCGAGCGTGTCGGCGACCAGGATATTCGACACCGAGGCTTCGCCGGACAGCGAGCTGTTGAGAACCAGAATAGTGGACATGACATCCTCCAGGAGGGTTTGAATTGACACGCCCAAGATCGTGTTTCTTATTACGCAACGCTAGAACGACAAACCGCACATAACCGTTGCATAAAATGGAACGCTAATGATCGACCTCGAAGACATCCGCGCCTTTGTGGAGGTGGCCGAGAGCGGCGGGTTCGCCCGCGCCGGGCGAACGCTGAACCTTTCCACCTCCATGATCAGCCGCCGGCTGGACCGCCTGGAGGCCGAGTTGGGGGCGCGGCTCTTCACCCGCACGACGCGTGGCGTCGCCCTCACCGAGGCGGGGATCAATTTCCGGCCCTATGCCGATCGGGTGCTGGCCGACCTCGAGGCCGCGCGTGACGCCGTCAGCCAGGAAGGCGATGAGATCACCGGCGCCTTGCGCATAGCCGCGCCCCTGTCGTTCGGGACCATGCATCTGGCGCCGGTGCTGGCCGAACTGGCCCTCCGCCACCCGCGCCTGGCCATCGACACCGACTATTCGGACCGGCTGGTCAATCTGGTGGCCGAGCGGTTCGACGTGGCGATCCGGGTCGGCTCGCTGCCCGATTCAAGCCTGATCGCCCGCAAGATCGCCCCCATCCACGCGGCGCTGGTCGCGAGCCCGAACTATCTGGCGCGGGCGGGGACGCCCACAACCCTCAAGGATCTGGAAACGCACGAGGGCGTGGTCCAGCAGGGCGCGGCGTGGCGGTTCGGCGGGCCCGGAATGGGCGACATCAGCGCCCGCATGCGGGTGCGCTTTCGGGCCAACAGCGGCGAGGCGGTGGCCATGGCCGCCGAGGCGGGTCTGGGCATCGCCGCCCTGCCAACCTTCCTGACCGGTCAGGCGATTGCTGCCGGAAGGCTGGTGAGGATTCTGCCAGACGCCAAATTCCCCGACCTTGGCCTCTATGTGGTGCGCGCCCCGCCCGCTGGTCACACCCCGGCGAAGATCAGGGCCCTGACCGACCTCATGCTCGAAAAATTCGGCGGCGAGCCGTGGTGGGACGTGATGTGCACCGAAGAGCGGGCAAGACCCTGAATCCGCGCCTGCGGCGCGGCTGAAATAAGCACACGGAGATCACGGAGGAGACACGGAGGACACGGAGAGTCAAAGCGCGCTCGGATACTTCTGTGATCTCCGTGCACCCCTCGGGCTCGCCCGAGGGCTCCGTGACCTCCGTGTACTTATTTTATTTCGGCTGGCGCCGCCTTAGGGCTCCTTGCCCAGCACCATTGCCATGTCGCGCCAGACGAAATCCCAGAGGGCGGTGATCTCGGCCTTGGCCGCCTCATCAGCGCTTTCCTCGGCCGAGCGGCCGGTTTCCAGCGCCGTCTGATAGACCGTGCGGGCGCGCACCACGACGGGGATGACCGGCACGCGCATGTACTCCAGCCCGCGCAGAAAGCGCCTGACCACCGGGGCCTCGGAGCCTTCGCGTGGCACGGGCGCCTGGTTCATGACCACGGCGCAGGGCTTTTTCAGCTTTCGCACCAGGACAACGGTGCGGGCGAGGCCCGCGAGGTCGAGCAGCGTGGGCCGCACCACCAGCACGCTGTAGTCGGCCAGCACCAGGGCCTCCGAGACATCTTCCAGCGCGCCGGCGGCGGTGTCGATGACGACGAGATCTTTTTTCAGCCCCTGGGCCGCCAGCTGGGCCGAGAGCAGCGTGGCGCCGGTGACCTCGACCACCGCGGGGCCTTCGGCTTCGCGCGAGGACAGCACATCGCGCGCCGATTTCTGCGGATCGGTGTCGGCGACCAGCACATCCAGCCCGCGCAGATGGGCCGCCAGCGCCAGGTGGGTGGCGATGGTGGTCTTGCCCGACCCGCCCTTTAGGGCGATGACCGCGAGGGTGCGCAAAGGGGTTGGGGCTCCTGCTGGATTGCGGCGAAAGCACCCCTGGATCAGGGCGCGCCCAGCGACTAGCACGACCGGGTATGAGGCGTGAATTGAGTCATCCTGGCCGGACGTGGATAAATGTCGCTCCGGCCGAGCGCCCCGCCCCCGCGTTCAAGGGCTGGCGGCGTCGGCGGGGCGGGACTAGCGTCGCCTGCATGGAATGTTGTGGAGTAACCGGGTGACGCGATTTTCTGTGGCGATCCTCGGTCTGCTGGCCCTGGCGGCTTGCGCGCCCAAGTCCGCCCTGCCGCGAGAGGTGCGGGAGGACATCGCTAAGGCGACCAAGGGCGTGCGCGAGCCTCCCAGGGCCGAGACCCTGGCCCAGCGCGTCGATGTGACCGGTTCGGGCGATGACTGGCTGGTCGACTACGAAAGGGCCCCTGCGGCGGGGTGGTGCGGCACCGGGGGCTGCACGCGCGCGCTCTATGTCGCCGAGGGCGGGCGTCATGTGAAGGTGTTCGACGAACAGGTCCGCGAGTGGCGGCTCACGGCGGGGCGCCCCGCTACCCTGGACATCGAAATCCACGGCTCGAACTGCGATCTGACCGGTGTGGAGGAATGCCGCCGCCGGTTTGTCTGGGACGCCGCCGCCGGGCGGTTTTCCGAACGCCCGAACGAAAAAGGAGACGGCTATCTGGCAGGTCCGCTGTTCCAGCCGGTGGCCCCGTCACAGGCGCGGGTTCCGCCTGAGGTCTCCGCTGAGCTGCAACGCCGGCAGGCCCCCTGCGCTGCGCTCGGGGGGACCGTGGGCGGGCGCGACAGCGAGGCGATCAGCAGCCCGGACCTGAACGGAGACGGCGTGCGCGACTGGATCGTCGGCTCGCGCTACGTCTATTGCGAACTGCCCGGCGACGGGCAGGACACCACGCCACCCATGGGCCTTGCGGTTTTTGTCAGCGGCGGAGATCACTGGAGGCTGGCTCTGCGCGCGCCGGAGGACGGTTATACGGTGGACGTTGGCGTCACCCCCGCGCGGTTCGGCGTGCGAACTGTGGAGGACTGCTCGAACGGCTCGATGTGCCCGACGCGGTGGTATGGCTGGGACGGAGGGAAGCTCGCAGCGCGATAGGCGGGTATCTCCGCGTCAGGCGCGGACCTGTTCAGAGGATGACGCCGGGAGGACGGCCTGCGCAGACGGGCGGCCAGCGCCGGGCGCGCGGCGATGGTCGTCTTGCCCGACCCACTCTTGAAGGCGATGGATTTCGGTGACAGCGCCGGAATTTAAGGGCGCGCTCAGCGCCCAGCACGCCCGGTCAGGGGCGGTGAAGCACGATCGGGGGGCTGATCATGACTTCGAATTTGACCCGGCTGTTGCCTGTAGGGTTGCTCGCGGTCGTATTGGCGCTGGGCGCGCAGGCGGCGGAACCCCCCAAACCCTTCCTCGACGACGCCAGCGCCCACAACCCCAGCAAAGTGGCTAACCAAACCGACTGCGACAGATATCGAGCGGGTCTTCCCAGAACGGGCGATGCGTCTGGGCCAGGAAGGGGCCGTGACACTTGAGTGCGCCGTCAACGTTCAAGGGGCGCTGGAGAAGTGCGCCGTTGTGAAGGAAATCCCCGCGGGCCGCGGCTTTGGGGCCGCCGCCCTGTCTCTCGCTCCAAAATTCAGCATGAAGCCAGTGACCAGGGACGGACCCTATCTGGGCGGCGCCAAAGTGTACGTGCCTATGGAATTCAGGATTCGCTGAACGGCGACCGCCGGTCCCGGCCTTCGCTGACGCTTCGGCGTTCCTCGCGGCAATCGCCAAATCGTTGGCGATTGCATGGCTCGCGCAAGCGCGCGAGCCCGCTCGTCACCCCACCACCACCTTCTCGCCCGCCTTCAACCCCGACTTCACTTCCGCGACGAAATTGTTGTCGACGCCCAGGGTGACCGCGCGGGTTTCCAGCCGGCCGCCGGGGAGTTCGACCTGCACGGTGCGCTCACCTTTCGCGCCGGCGGGGGAGATCGCCGACGAGGGGATGGTCAGGACGTGGTCGGCCTTGGCCAGCACGACGTGGACCTCGACGGTCATGGCCGGCATCAGGGCGCCGTCGGCGTTGGGGGTGTCGAAGGTGACGCCGTAGTAAATGGCCCTGGGCGCAGCCCGGGCGGCGATCTCGGGGTCCAGCGAGGTTCCGGCCGGGGTGACGTCGCGATAGGCAATGGTCGACCAGTGGGGTTTATCGGGCTGCCCCAGGGTCGTGAAGTACACCTTCTGGCCGGGGCGGATCTTCATGATGTCGGCTTCCGACACCTGGGTGCGCACGGTCATGGTGCCGGTCTGCGCCAGTTTCACGATCACCGGCGTGCCGTTGAAGGTGTTGATGCTGTCACCCTGGCTGACCATGACCTGGGCCACGAGGCCGTCCATGGGGGCGCGGATATTGGTCTTGTCGAGATCGGCCTGGCCCTGGGCCAGGATCAGTTTCTGGGTGTCGATCTGCTGGCGCTGGTTTTCGACCTGGGCCTGGGCGCTGCGAGCGGTGGCGACCGCCTGGTCGTAGGTGAGCTGGCTGGCGGCGCCGCGCTCGAGCAGGATTTTCTGGCGGTCGGCCTCGCTCTGGGCCAGCGCCGCCTGGGCAATGCGGTCGCGCAAGGTGTTTTCGGCCTGGGTGAGCTGCTGCTGCTGCTGGCGCACCTGGCCCGCCTGACGCTCGGCGTCGATGACGGCGATGATGTCGCCCTGATGGACGGTGTCACCGAGGGCGACCTTCAGCTGCAGCACGCGGCCGGAAACCTCCGAGCCGACGTCGACCATGGTGGACGGCTCGAGCGAGCCGGAGGCCAGGACATATTGCTCGACGTCGCCCATCTTCGCGACCGCGGTGGGAACACCTGAGGTCGGCAGGGGGCCGGCGTGGGTCATGGCGAAAACACCAAGGCCGGCCGCGCAGATGGCGGCGGCGGAGATGCCGGCGATCAGACGTTTGTGGCGATTGTCGAGTTTCATGGCGGGCCCCTTTCTTCGGAACTAGATGGACTGGGCGATGATGGCGGCGAGGCCGATCAGCAGGCCGGTCAGCAGGGTGACGGCGCCGAGGAGGTTGGCGGCCCGGTCGAGGATCAAGGTGTTTTCGAAGGTGTGCATGGTGGTTGCTCCGTCTCTTGTGGCGAACTGCGTTTGCGGCGCCGTTCTGATGGGAGCTTTGTCCTCCGCGCGGGTTGCGGCGGCGTGGCGCGGTGTGTCGCGATGCGTCGAGGGCGCGGTTAGATGTGTCGCAAGGTGTCAGGCCGCGGGATGTGCGGGGTTTGGACACATGATTTTCGCGGCGCCACCCGCGAAGTCGTCGGTCAGTCGGTGAAGACGACGGTCTTGCGGCCGTTCAGGAGCACGCGGTCTTCGAGGCGCCACCTCACGGCTCTGGCCAGCACCCGGCGTTCGATGTCGCGGCCCTTGCGGATCAGGTCGGCGGGGGTGTCACGGTGGGTGATGCGCTCGACGTCCTGTTCGATGATCGGGCCTTCATCCAGCTCGCCGGTGACATAGTGGGCGGTGGCGCCGATGGTCTTGACGCCCCGGGCGTGGGCCTGGTGGTAGGGCTTGGCTCCGGCGAACCCGGGCAGGAACGAGTGGTGGATGTTGATGCAGCGCTCTTCCAGCTTGGCGGCCAGGCCCGGCGAGAGGATCTGCATATAGCGGGCGAGGACGACGAGTTCGGCGCCGGTTTCTTCGATGAGGCGCAGCAAGGCCGCTTCCTGGTCGAACTTGGTCTTGGGCGTCACCGGCAGATGGTGGAAGGCGATGCCGTCAAGATCGACGGCCGAAAGCGTGCCCCGCTCGTGGTTTGAAGCGACAGCCACCAGGTCCATCGGCAGTTCGCCGATGCGCCAGCGATAGAGCAGGTCGGCCAGGCAATGATGGAAGCCGGAGACCAGGATCAACACCTTGCGGCGCTCGGCCGTCGCGCGCAGCGTCCAGTGCATGCCGTAGCTGGCGGCGAGGGGCTCGAACTCGGCGCGCAGGGTGTCCGCGTCGGCGCCGGTGGCGGCCAGCTGCTGGCCCAGGGCCTTGACGCGTTTGGTCGGAAAGGCGGCGGCAGGTCCCCCGACCGGTTTCGAGGACGACGAGGGCGTGAAGTGCACGCGCATGAAGAAGCGTTTGGTCTCTTCGTCGTCGTATTGCTGGGCGTCGAGGATGTTGCAGCCGCGCTCGAACAGGAAGGTCGAGACACGCGCCACGATCCCTGGCTGGTCGGGGCAGGACAGCGTCATGATCAGCGACGAAGCGGGCATGGGCGCGGGCTCTAGCGCGGGGCGCCCCTGAACGCAAAGGGGTTTCGCGCAAAGCCTAGGCCGGTCTAAGGTGACCGCATGTCTTCCACCGAGGCTCTGAGCGCGCGCGCCATTGAGGTGCTGACCGATCTGGTGGCGTTCGACACCACCTCGCGAGGATCGAACCTCGAACTGATCGGCTATGTCGAGGGTCTGCTCTCCGCCTACGGCATCGAAAGCCGACGCGTGCCCAACCGCGAGGGGACCAAGGCCAATCTGATGGCCACCATCGGGCCGATGGTCGAAGGCGGCGTCGTGCTTTCCGGCCACACCGATGTGGTGCCGGTGGACGGCCAGGCCTGGACTTCCGATCCCTGGGTGGTGACGCGGCGCGACGGGCGGCTCTACGGGCGCGGCGTTGCCGACATGAAGAGCTTTCTGGCGCTAAGCCTGGCGGCCCTGCCGCGGTTCGCCGAGGCGCCACTGAAGCGCCCCATCCATCTGGCGTTTTCCTATGACGAGGAAGTGGGGTGCCTGGGCGCGCCGTTCCTGATCGAACAGATCGCCGCCACCTTGCCCAAACCGGCCGCCGTGCTGGTGGGCGAGCCCACCGACATGCAGGCGATCGCCGGCCACAAGGGGATTACCAGCTACAAGGTGACGGTGACGGGCAAGGAGGCGCATTCGAGCCTGACCCACCTGGGGGCCAGCGCCAATATGGCGGCGATCCGCCTGCTCTCCAATCTGCTGAAGCTGTCGGAAGACCTGGCGGCCGGGGCCGACCCGGCCTCGCCGTTCACCCCGCGCGGCGCCAGCCTGACGGTTGGGCAGATGGGCGGTGGAACGGCGGTCAATATTCTGGCGCGCGAGTGCGTGTTCATCTTCGACCTGCGCACCGAGCCGGGGATGGACGCGCGGGCCCTGCTCAACGGTTTCTTCGCCGAGGTGCGCAAGGTCGACGCTGAGCTGAAGGCGCGGTTCCCGGAATGCGGCGTGGAGGTCGAGCGCCGCTCGCTGACGCCAGCCTTCGCACCCGAGGACGGCGGTGTGGCTGAGGCGATGGCCCGGCGCTTGGCCGGCGACAACGGCCCGGTGCGCGTTGCGCCCTACGCCGCCGAGGCCGGGCAGTTCCAGGAGGCGGGCTTTTCCACAGTGATCTGCGGGCCAGGCTCGATCGACCAGGCTCACCAGCCGGACGAATTCATCGAAATCAGCCAGATCGAACGCGGGGCTGCGTTCATGGAACGGCTCGTGGAAATGATGAGCGAGGACTGAGACGCGACGCGAGAGGCAAGAAAGCAAGTAAGAAAACCACAAAGGCACAAAGGAAGATCAAGGGGCCGGTGGCTGTCTCCGCCTTCCGTGCAGACCGGCAACCAGGTTTGATCGCGGCATAACCGCCGCAAAAAATCGGGTTCCGCACGGCCCTGGGCGATGGCCAAGATCTTTGTGTCTTGATCTTCCTTTGTGCCTTTGTGGTTTTCTTACTTTCTTACAATCGGCTGAGCGCCCACGTTGCGGCATCGCGGACGACATCGGACGGGTCATCAAGCAAAGCCGTCGCTTCATCCGCCAGCGCCGGATCGCCGGAATTACCGATGGCGTAGAGGACGTTTCTTACAAATCGGTCGCGGCCGATGCGTTTGATGGGGCTTTTGGAAAAGAGGGCGCGGAAGGTGGTGTCGTCGAGTTTGACGAGGTCGGCGAGTTTGGGCGCGCGAAGTTCATCGCGGGCGTGGAACTGGGCCTCGTTCGAGACCACCGCGAACTTGTTCCAAGGGCAGACGGCCAGGCAGTCGTCGCAGCCGTAGATGCGGTTGCCGAGCGCGGTGCGGAATTCTTCCGGGATTGGGCTGGCGTGTTCGATGGTCAGGTAGCTGATGCAGCGCCGGGCATCTAGCTGATAGGGAGCCGGGAAGGCCTTGGTCGGGCAGATGTCGAGGCAGGCGCGACACGAGCCGCAGTGGTCGTCTTCCGGCGCGTCGGGCGGCAGATCCAGCGTGGTGAGGATCACCCCGAGAAACAGCCAACTGCCATGCTCGCGGCTGACCAGATTGGTGTGCTTGCCCTGCCAGCCGATCCCCGCCCTGGCCGCCAGGGGCTTTTCCATCAGAGGGGCGGTGTCGACGAAGACCTTGACCTCGGCGGCGGTCTCTTCGGCCAACCAGCGGGCCAGCGCCTTCAGCCGTTTCTTGATCACCTCGTGGTAGTCATCGCCTTGCGCATAGACGCTGATCACGGCGCAGTCTCTGGCCTTCAGAAGCTCCAGCGGATCGACATCGGGCGCGTAGGAAACCCCCAGCATGATGGCGCTCCGGGCGTCCGACCACATCGCGGTGGGATGGGAGCGGCGTTCAAGGGTCGTCTCCATCCAGCCCATCTCGCCCTGCCGCCCGGCGGCGACGAATTCCGCCAGCCGCGCGCCCGCCGGCCAGGCCTCGGCGGCCGAGGCGATGCGGCAGGCGTCGAAGCCGAGGTCCGTCGCCTGGTCGCCGATCAGCGCCGCGATGTCAGAAGTCGAGGTCGTCATAGTGACCCGCCGGAACCAGGCCCGGCCAGCGGTCGGCGAGCAGGGGGCGGAAACAGGGGCGGGATTTCAGCTTCATGTACCAGGTCTTCAGGCCCGGAAATTCGCGCCAGGGCACATCGCCGAAATAGTCGATGACCGAGAAGTTGGCGGCGCCGGCGAAGTCGGCGAGGGAAAGCCGCTCGCCCGCCAGCCAGTCGCGGGAAGACAGGAGATTCTCCAGATAACCCATGTGCCAGCGCAACGCTTCGAGGCCTTCGCGCAAGGCGGAAAGCTGCGGGGCTCCGCCGCCGAACAGGCGCCGTTCCATCTTTTCGCGCAAGACCAGAGCATTGACCTCGCCGTCGAACTTGCGGTCGAACCATTGCATCAGCCGCCGGGCCTCGGCCCGGTCAGCCGCCTCGCGGCCCAGCAGCGGCGGCTCGGGATTGGTTTCTTCCAGATGTTCGAGGATGGCCCTGGTTTCACAAATGACCAGCCGCTCCGCGCCCTTTTTCTCCACCAGCACCGGGGTCATGCCGGCCGGATTGAGCAGCATGAACTCCGGCCGCTGCTCCCAGACCTTTTCCACCACATCGGAGAAGGCCAGGCGCTTTTCGCCCAGCGCCAGGCGGACCTGGCGCGAAGCAGGATCCAGTGGAAAGTGATGCAGGGTACGCTCGAGGCTCATTCGACTTCGCGTTTAGCGCAAATCGCGGGCCGCGCTAGAGCGTGTTGCAATCTGATGGAATCAGATTGCCGCTCTAGATCTTTGTTTTGTCGCGCGTTTTCTCCGAAAACCGGTTCCCACTTTTCGGAACGCGCGCTAATGGGCGCCTTCGCCGAAATGGCCGCCATGGGGCTCAGCTTTGCCGTGCGGGTCGGGGTGGATGATGATGTCGGCGGCCGGGAAGACCGCCAGCAGACGCTCCTCGGCGGCGACGACGATCTCGTGGGCCTCGATCAGGGTCAGGTCGGGATCAAGGTCGGCGTGCAGCTGGATGTGGATCACCGGCCCGGAGGCGCGGGTGCGCAGGTTGTGGACGCTGGAAATCCGGCCGTCCTCGGTGACCAGGGCCTTGATCATGGCGCGGGCGTCGTTCGAGAGCTCGTGGTCCATCAGCTGGACCGAGGCCTCGCGGAAGACGCTGATCGCGCCCCAGACGAGCCAGGCGGCGACGAGCAAGCCGGCGATGGCGTCAAACCGGGCGATGCCGGTCATGGCGAAGGCGGCGAGGCCGACGAGCGCGACGAGATTTGACGCCAGGTCGGCCGCATAGTGGGCCCGGTCGCCGGAGACGGCGATGGAACTGGTTTTTCTGAGCGCCCGGCCCTGGGCGGTGATCAGCAGGCCGGTCAGAATGATCGAGATCACCATGGTGACGATGGCCAGGCCTTCCTGATGCACCGGCGCGGGCGTGATCAGCGAGACGATCGCCTCGCGGCCGACCAGGGCGGCGGAGGAAAACACCAGGCCTCCCTGAATAAGACCGGCGAAGGCCTCGGCCTTGCCATGACCGAAACGATGTTCCTTGTCGGGCGGCAGAGCAGCGTAGCGCACGACGAAGAAGGTGATCAGCGAGGCGATCAGGTCGAGCCCGGAATCGGCCATCGAGGCCATGATCGCCACCGAGTGCGAGGCCCCCCAGGCCCAGGCCTTGACTGCCAGGAGGATGGTGGCGACGACCACGGAATAGGCGGTGACGCGCCGGGTGATCGCCGCGGAATCGGCGACGGACAGGCCATGCAGGTGGGCGCGACTCATGGGCCGCACCCTAGCGCCAGCGCGGGCGCGGCTTCCAGCGCGAACGACTCTCGAATTGGCGCGCGAAGCGGTTTACGCATGCCCCTCCACCATGCTGCGCATGGTCCCCCTCCCCCGCCGGGGCGGGGGAGGTGAAAGGGAAACGCCGTGGCGGACTGGCTCTATGCGATTATCCTCGGCATCGTCGAGGGCCTGACCGAGTTCATCCCGGTCTCTTCGACCGGCCACCTGCTGCTGACCAAGGAAGCGCTGGGCCTTGCCTCGCCGAATTGGGACACCTTCATCGTGATGATCCAGCTGGGCGCGATCCTGGCTGTGGTGGCGCTCTATTTCACGCGGCTTTGGCGGGTGGTGACCTCGCTGAACCAGGGAACCTCGCGCCGGTTCGTGTTCAGCGTCATCCTGGGCTCGATCCCGGCGATCATCGCCGGCGTTCTCCTGCACGACCTGATCAAGACGGTGTTCTTCGAGAGCGTGACGACGATCTGCATCGCGCTGATCGTGGGCGGGGTGGTCTTGCTCTTCCTGGAACGCCTGGCGCCCCGGCCGGTGCATCTGGACGCCATGCGCCTGCCGCTGCTGACTTCGCTGGGCATCGGCCTCTTTCAATGTCTGGCGCTGATCCCCGGGGTGTCCCGCTCGGGCGCGACGATCCTCGGCGCGCGGCTGCTGCGCGCCGACAGCGTGGCCGGGGCGGAATATTCGTTCTTCCTGGCCATCCCGATCATGTTTGGCGCCTTTACCCTCGACGCCTGGGAGAACCGCAAGAACATCGACATGGATCAATCCGGCCTGATCGCCATCGGCTTCGTCGTTTCATTCGTGGTTGGACTGATCGTGGTGCGGACCATGCTCGGCTTTGTGCAGAAACGGGGCCTGGCGCCTTTCGGCTGGTGGCGGATCGCGGTCGGGATCGTGGGGCTGGCCGCCGTGAAGATCGGCTGGATCTAGACCTTGACCGGTTCGGGCGCGAACTGGCCGCCCTTGCGATAGCGGTACATGTAGGTGGGCAGGATCGGCTCCATGGCCGTGGCCGTAACGCCCAGTGCGGCCAGACCCGGCGCACCCTCGCTGACCACATTGTCGGCCTTCAGCAGCTCGACCTGATCCCGCGTCAGCATCGGGGCCGGAACCAGGCCGACACCGCCCTTGACCCAGGCCTGCAGATCGCCCGCCACGCCGATCAGGCCGGCCAGCGGCCAGGGGACTGTCACCAACATCCGGTGGCGGTAGGTCACCGCGTTGACCATTTCCATCAGGGCCCGGAAGCTGTGAACCCCAGGTCCGCCCAGTTCATAGGTCTGGCCAATTGAAGCCGGATCGGTCACCGCCCGCGCGATGGCGGCGGCGACGTCGGCGACATAGACGGGCTGGAACCGGGTTTCGCCACCACCGATCAGCGGCAGCACCGGGCTGACGGTGGCCAGCGACCCAAAGCGGTTGAAAAAATCGTCTTCGGCCCCGAACACAATCGACGGGCGGATGATCACCGCGCCCGGCAGGATATCGCGCACCGCCTGTTCGCCCTCAGCCTTGGTGCGAGCGTATTCGGACGGCGACGCCCGGTCAGCGCCGAGCGCCGACATGTGGACATAGCGGGTGATCTTGCGGGCTTTTGCAGCCCTGGCCACCGCGGCCGCGCCCTCGAGGTGAACGGCGTGAAAGGTCTGGCGGGCTGAGGCGTAGAGCACGCCGGTCAGGTTGATGCAGGCTTCGGCGCCGTCGAGCGCGCGGGCGATCGAGGCTTCGTTGCGGATATTGGCCTGGACGATCTGGATCTGACCGACATCACCCAGCATGCGCAGCCGGTAACCACGGCCCGGATTGCGGACGGCGACGCGGATGCGGGCGCCGGTCCGGGCCAGGGCGCGAACCACCTGGGCCCCGACAAAACCGGTTCCCCCGAAGACCGTGACAAGACCTTGCATGTGCTTTTCCGAACGCGGCGTAAGGGAGGTGGATTAGACGAGCCCGCCTGATGCGACAAGGCTTTCGTCCGGTCTGGACCATATGGACAAAGCGGCGGAAACATGCGACCGGCCTTGGCCTCACAACCCACTGATCTGTAACCGTCTTTTCGGAGCGTTCATGGCCGGCCGCATTGAGAACTTCGTGATCGTCGGCGGCGGGACCGCCGGCTGGATGACCGCCTGTTTCCTGCAGCGGGTCCTGACCCATGGCACCGGCCGCAAGGTCAAGATTACCGTGGTGGAATCCGACGACGTCGGCATCATCGGCGTAGGCGAGGCGACCATCCCGTCGATCCGCAAAATGATGCTCATTCTCGGCATCCCGGAATCGCGGCTCTTCACCGAGGCGGACGCAACCTACAAGAACGCCCTGAAGCTCTACGACTGGATCGATATTCCCAAAGACGGCAAGCGCTCCTTCTACTACCACGCCTTCGATCCGCCCCTGGCGGCGGACGGCTTCGACGCCAACACCCATTGGGTGGCGCTGAAGGATGCCGGGATAGAGATTCCCCGGCTCCACGACGCGGTAAGCATTCAGGCCGAGCTCTGCGACCACGGTCGCTCGCCCCAGCAGCTGAACGCGCAGGACTACCAGTCGCCCTTCCCCTACGCCTATCACCTCGACGCCGTGAAGCTGGGCCGGATGCTGCGCACCGTGGCCATGGAACGCGGCGTCGAGCGCATCGTCGACCACGTTACCAACGTCAAACAGGCCGAGAACGGCGACATCACCGCCCTGGAAACCCGCGACGGGCGCACCGTCGAGGGCGACTTCTTCATCGACTGCACGGGCTTTGCCGCCCTGCTTATCGAAAAGACCCTGAAGGAGCCGTTCGTCGACTTCACCGACCGGCTGCTTTGCGACCGGGCCATTGCTTGCCAGATCCCGCTGACCGGCGAGGCGCCCCGCCCCTACACCACCTGCTCGGCCCAGACCGCGGGGTGGACCTGGGAAATCGACCTGACCAGCCGCCGGGGCACCGGCTATGTCTATTCGAGCCAGTTCATCAGCGACGATGACGCCGAGGCCGAGTTGTTGGCCTTCATCAACCCGGACGGCAAGCACAAGGACCTGACGACGCGCCGCCTGCAGATGCGGATCGGCCGGCGGCGCAACTGCTGGGTCAACAACTGTGTCGCTATTGGCCTCTCAGCCGGGTTCATCGAGCCGCTGGAATCCACCGGCATCCACCTGATCGAACTGGGCGTGCAGGTGCTGGTCGACTATCTGGGCGAGGGCGAGGCCATGCCCCCCTTGCGCGACTACTACAACCAGATCCTCGGAGGGGTTTACGAGGAAATCGCCGATTTCGTGCAGCTGCACTACATCTTCAACAAGCGCTACGGCCAGCCGTTCTGGGACGCCTATCGCCAGCCTTCGCTGTCACCGAACCTGCAGGAACAGATGAAGGTCTGGGCGCACCGCATGCCCTCGCGCAACGACATGCGCGCCCGCGTCAATGTGTTCGACGGCTATAACTATTGCGCGGTGATGGGGGGCCTGGGCGCCCTACCCAAGAACGGCACCATGTCGCCGTTTATCGACCTGAAGAACAGCAAGATGCTACTGGATCAGATCGCCCAAATGCGGGCAGAAGCGCTGCGGGCCTTTCCACCCCACGCCGAGATTCTGAAGAAGTACAAGATGGAGATGGCCTAGGAGCCTCCAACATCGGCTCACCCCGGCAAAGGCCGGGGGCCAGGGGTTCATCCCGGTCAGCCGTGCGGCGGTCCTGGGTCCCAGGCTTTCGCCGGGATGAGCGGATAAAAAAAGATTAGGCGTGGATGTCGTCGAGGGTGCGAAGGTCGCGCCCGCGGGTTTCTTCGCCGTAGAAGACAATCAGGCCGATACAGACAACCAGCAGGCCGATCACGGCCCAGGCGGCGTGGCCGAGCACCGGCACCAGGGCCAGGAGCGACAGGCCCTGGGCGATAAGGCCGCCGAACTTGGTGGCGCCGGCAACCGTGCCGGTCGCACGGCCACGGACCCGGGCGGGGAAGAGCTCGGCGGTATAGGGCAACAGCACCGCAAGCATGCCGTTCGAGCCCAGGATCAACAGCGAGATCGGGATCAGCGGATCGACGATCGCCGTGCCGATCGGCTTGTCGATGAGAATGACGCCGACAAGACCGAGGCCCGAGACCACCATCGACACGGCCAGGGCGCCCTTGGTCGACCACCGGCTGTAGAGCAGCGCGACCAGCAGCACGGCCGGGAAGGCGATCACGGCCGAGAACGCAAGCAGCTTGGACGCCACGGCGATATTGTACCCCTTGGCGACCAGCTCGGCCGGCAGCCACAAAAGGATGCCAAAATTGATGAAGCTCCAGGTCAGTCCGGTGAGCGATAAAGCCACCCCCTTGCTGGCGGCTTTCAGGTCGGGAGGCGTTGCCCCCTCGGGCTGCGGCTCGACGGGCATCAACTTGGAACCAAAACGGTCGAGAATCTGGCGCGCCTCGTCCATGCGGCCGGTCTGCATCAAAAACTTGGCCGATTCCGGCAGCAAGGGGCTGAGCAAAATGAGGATGAGGCCCGTCGGCAGGTTGAGGAGCCACATGATCCGCCAGCCGAAGACCGGCTGCAGCAGCGCCGAAAGGCCGGTCGCCGCCAGATAGCCGCCCGCCGCCCCCAGGCCACCGACCACCACCAGCGCCCAGCCGCGATGTCTGGCGGGCATAATCTCGGCGAGCAGGGCATAGACCACGGGCAAAAGGCCGCCGGCGCCCGCCCCCATCATGAAACACATGAAGACGTTCCAGCCGAACGAGGGCATGGCCCCGCAAATGGCGGTGCCGACGAACAGAACCGAGGACAGCAGAATCGAGGCGCGGCGGCCGTAGATGTCGGCCAGGACGCCCCAGACGAGCGAGCCGACAAAGGTGCCGGTGAGCGCTGTGAACGGCAGCCAGGCGACAAACGCCTTGGAGACCCCGTATTCGGTGCGCATGCCCGGTACGACCAGGCCGAGGCTGGCCGGCTTCATCACATCGACCACCAGGGCCACAACCAGCAGCACCATCAGGCCGATGTGAGCGCTGTTGAGTTTGGCGTCCTCGGACGGGCTCATGCGCACTCCGCCATCGGCCTTGAGCACATGCGGCGGCGGCAGCAGGCCCCAGGCGGCCAGCAGCACGCCGAAGACGATCAGCCCCATGCCAGTCAGCATGCCCGTGTCCATCGGCATGCCGGCGAGGTGATAATCCATGTCCTTGCCCATCAGGAACATGGGGATGTGCAGCAGGACCCCCGCCGTCACGGCCAGACATCCGGCCCAGAAGGCCAGGGGTCGTCGGCCCTGCTTCAAAGTCGCCAACATTGAGTTTTCCGCCCCGCTTGTCGCCGCCCTTAGCCGATCCCCGTTGACGCCGCTAGGTCGGCGCCCTATCCGTCCGGCCTCCCGAAAGGGGCCCAGGTGGCGGAATTGGTAGACGCGCTGGCTTCAGGTGCCAGTGGCTTAACGGCCGTGAAGGTTCGAGTCCTTTCCTGGGCACCATTCGCGAGGTCGCCGACGTTCGTCGGTGACTAGAAAAACCCTAAGAACTCAGGTATATAAGGGCACGGTATCACCACCGGCGCCCGCCTGTGTTCGCCCATGATCGGGGTGCGTTGGGGGTCACTTTGGGGGTTCCGCGTGGATGCCCCCAAGGAGTGACCCCCAGATGGCTCTGTCAGACGCCGCGATTCGCGCCACCAAGCCGGGCGCCGCTCAATTCAAACTTTATGATGAAGGCGGCCTTTTTCTCATCGTTCGGCCCTCCGGCGGCAAACTCTGGCGGTTAAAATATCGCCACATGGGCAAGGAACAGGCGCTGAGCCTGGGCCAGTATCCCGATGTGGGGCTGAAACAGGCGCGCGAGCGGCGCGACGAGGCCCGCAAAATCATCGCCAATGGCGGAAACCCGGCCTTTGAAAAGAAGCGCGCCGCCGTCGCCGCGTCGGTGAGCGCGTCCAACACCTTTTCAACCGTCGCCAATGAACTGATCGACAAGCGCGAACGCGAAGGGCTCAAGGATATCACCACCGGCAAGGCGCGGTGGCTCCTGTCGCTGCTGGAGGCGCAGCTAGGCGAGCGCCCCGTTGGCGAGATTGAGCCCTATGAGCTTTTGGCCGCGTTGAAGAAGGTAGAATCGTCGGGCAGGCTGGAAACCGCCAAGCGCCTGCTGGCCTTTTCGAGCCGCGTCTTTCGCTATGCCGTCGCCACGGCCCGCGCCAAGCGCGATATCGCCGCCGATCTGCAGGGCGCGTTGACCGCGCCGAAGGTGAAGCACCATGCGGCGATCATCGATCCCAAGGGTGTCGGCGCCCTGTTGCGCGCCATTGACGGCTTCGACGGCCAGCCGGTGACGCTGTGGGCGCTCAAACTGGCGCCACACGTCTTTGTGCGGCCGGGCGAGCTTCGGCAGGCGGAATGGACGGAGATCGATTTGGAGGCCGCTGTGTGGCGTATCCCGGCCAGCCGCATGAAAATGAAGCGCGAGCATGTGGTGCCCCTATCCACTCAGGCCGTCGCCATCCTGACGGAAGCGCGCGGCCTGACCGGCGCGGGACGGTTCGTCTTTCCGGGCCAACGCACGCCCCGGCGGCCCATGTCGGAAAACACGCTCAATGCGGCCCTGCGTCGCCTTGGGTACGGCACGGACGAAATGACCTCACACGGCTTCCGCTCCACCGCCAGCACCCTGCTGAACGAGTCCGGCAAATGGAGCGTTGACGCCATCGAGCGCGCCTTGGCCCATGGCGATACGGACGGCGTTCGCGCCGCCTATCATCGGGGCGCGCATTGGGCGGAACGGGTCAAGATGGCCCAATGGTGGAGCGATCACCTGGACGGCCTGCGCAAGGGCGGTACGGTGGTTCCGATCAAGCGGACGGCCTGACTGGCGGAAGTTGGCGGCGCACCCTGACAATCAGTCCCGAACGGTGAGAGTATGCTTTCCGCAATTTGCCGAATCAGGGGCGGCGGGAAGCCATGGAACCCATCAATTTCTGGAAGCTCTGCGACGACTACTCCATCATGCACGCGGCCCTTATCGCGGTCGGCTACGCGCCAGATGACGTTGAGGGATTTAGTGACCCCGAGATCGAAAATAGGTTCCCGGGCTACATCGCAGTAAGAACCGCCTTGTGCGGCGCAATTGAGGGGGGCGGGCTTCGCGATGTGCGCGAGGTGCGTCATTCAAACGATTACGAAGACGGGCGTCTAGATGTGAGGCGGACCTGTATCGCCGTTTCCTCGCTGGATGGATATTTTAGGGCGCGCGGGTTCTCGTGCGAGCTTTTTGACCGGTCCGCCTCACACGCCGCCGGGGACGCGCGCAGCCCGTATTTCTCAAAGAAGCTGGATGCGGCGAACAAGGCCTGGGCGGCCGTCACCGCCGATCCTGGCCTGCTGAGCGGCAAGTCGGCGAAACAGGCGCTTGTGGTCTGGTTGACTGAGCATGCCGCCGAACTGGGACTGTTGAACGAGGACGGCAACCCAAACCGCAGCGGTATCGAGGAGATTTCTAAGGTGGCCAATTGGAGGCCAGAGGGCGGTGCCACGCCTACACCTTCGGCAAAGACGGCCCGGGCCGCGTCACCGATGATCCCGCTCCCCTCGCCGCGCCCGGTCATGCGGCCTGCGCCGCCGCGCGAGACCTTTCCGCCCGATCTGGACGATGAGATTCCGTTCTAAGTTTTTGGGAACCTGGGGTGGGGTTCGAGACTAACCCACCCACCCGTTCGCCATAATCCTCCCCCTGGTTATGCGAAACCCTCCCCTGGGTTCGGGAGGCGGGCCTGTCAAGAGGTGGGCGGGTTCAACGCCTTTGCAGGCAAGGGTTTTCTGAGACCCGCCCTCCTATTCGCTCACCAAAAATCAGCCAAGGCTTCGTCCGGTCATTCACGAACGGAGCAAAACCATGGAACTCATAACTGCATCCATTAACGACACCGCCAAGGCGCTGAGCCTGGGCAGGACGTCCATCTACGCCCTGATAAAGGAAGGTCGTCTTGAAACGGTCAAGCTGGGCCGCCGAACCCTGGTCAAGATCGAATCAATCCGCATGGACAGTAGGCGCGCTCAATGGCCCGCACTCGCTTCAATCCCCGCCTGGCCAAGGTGAACCGCTCCTATACGGTGGAGGAAATCGCTCGCCTCTTTGACGTCCACCGGAATACGGTCTGGAACTGGATCAAGGGCGGGCTTCCCACCGTCGATGAGGGCAAACCGGCGCTGGTCCAGGGCGCGATTTTGCGGGCGTTTCTGGAGGGTCGTCGCAAGGCGGCCAAGCGCCCTTGCCCGCCGGGAACGCTCTATTGCTTCAAGTGCCGCGAACATCGTCCACCGGCCCTTGGCATGGCGGAATTCATCGCGCGTGAGACCGGCGCCGGAAACCTGACTGCGCTCTGTGCGGCATGTGAAACGGTCATGAACAGGCGGGCGCGAGAAGACGCCCTGGCCACGATCCTTCCCGGAATCGAGATCCGGATCAGGCGGGCGGCGGGACACATAGCAGAGTGTCCTTCTCCCTCCCTGAACTGTGCATAGCAAAGGCCCTAAAATCCATGTCCAAACACAATGCCAAAAACGAGCGGATCAAACGGGCGTATTTCATCTACCTGCGTGAAGCCCGGCGGCGGGATGACAAGTCTGTGGACGGCGTAGCGAAGGCGCTAAGCCGCTTTGAGGAAGCCACAGGGTGCCGCGAATTTGCGAAGTTTCACCGGGAACAGGCTGTCGCCTTCAAGCGCAAACTGGACCGGCAATTGAGCGCCAGAACGGGCGAGCGACTGAGCCGCGCCACCGTCCATTCGACCCTTTCGGCCTTGCGGGCATTCTTCATCTGGCTGGCCGATCAACCGGGTTACAAGCGCAAGATCAGCTATTCAGACGCGGACTATTTCAACCTGTCCGAAAAAGAGGTGCGGATCGCCACGGCGGTGAGGGAAAAGCCCGCGCCGACTCTGGACCAGATCCATTACGTCTTGTCGCTTATGCCCACCGGCACCGACATTGAGCGCCGAGACCGCGCCTTGATCGCGCTTGCCGCGCTGACTGGCGCTCGCGTCGGCGCGCTGATTTCGCTGAAGGTGAAGCATATCGACCTTGCCGAGGGCGTGCTGATTCAGGACGCGCGCGAGGTGAACACCAAATTCTCCAAATCCTTTTCGACATGGTTCTGTCCGGTCGATGGTGACGCGCTGGCCATAGTCGAGGCCTGGGTGATGCATCTGCGCACTGGACTATACTGGAGCGACTCCGACCCGCTCTTTCCGGCAACGCAGGTGGGCGTAGGGGCGAGCGGCGGCTTTGAGGCGGTCGGGCTAACGCGCAAGCACTGGGGCACGTCGAATTCGATCCGGGATATTTTTCGGTGTACGTCGTCAAAACATTTGGGACAGATGGGGTCCGGATTTAACGGAGGATTGGCCTCATCTGGGGTTGATATTTAGGCGGCGATTTTTCGGTGTTGCAAGCGCCGATGTTCGATGGTCTGCCGTTTGATGCTGGCCCGCTGGCGC
>CANJME010000014.1 GCA_947475875.1 Caulobacteraceae bacterium
CGGATATCCTTCGCCACCCGTTCACCGGGCGTCGTCTTATGGGGCAAGGGTTTTGCTCTCATCTTCGTTCCTACGTCACTGCGATGAGACCAAAACCCTCCGTTAGCGGGAACCCTCAATCTGTCTCATTGGTGCTGACGGCGGACAGTCGGCGCTAAGCCGCCACTCGACACCGTCGATAGCGTCCCACCTCATTGTGGCGACTTCGGTGCGTCGCTGGCCTAGCACCAGCATCATCTGAAATGCGGTCCCGAACGGATACCCCAACTGGTCGGCCGCAGCCCACACCGCCTTTAGTTCCGCATCCGTAAGGACACGCTCGCGCGCCTGTTGCGGTGTGCGCAGCTTGATGCCCAGCGCGGGGTTCTGGTCGATGTAGTGCTGTTCCACACACCAGCCCAGGAATCGGCGAACCACCCTGAGTTCGTTCAGCGCACTGTGCGGGCCGTACTCCACGGACATTGCTTGCAGATGGTTGGCGATAGCGCGGAACTGGACGTCTCGCACGTCCAGCTCACCAAATTCCGGCAAGAAGTCGCGCACCATGTAACGCCACTGCTGGTTAGCGGACTTGTTGAAAGCCATGTGCTGCTGCCGGAAGGAGTCGGCCAGTGCGCGGACGGTCAACGATTCCGCCTGCGCATCCCGTTCTTCGCTGAACTGGGTGTCGCTCAGCAGGAGGCGCTTACGCGCTTCGTCGCGCGCTTCAGCGAGCGACAAGTTTGGAAATTTGCCCAGCGTGGTTCGAAAGAGCCGGCCCTGCCGTCGCTCCATCAGGCACCATGACCGCTTGCCGGTTCGAGATACCCTCAGCCCCAGACCGGGGACTAAGAGGTCCCAGAGATCCACTCTCTGCGTCGTCTTGTTGGTGAAGGATTGGATGAGCCGATCAGTGAGCTTGGCTTTCGCCATTCGGGGTAACAGCCGGGGTAACAAAAACAGCGGGCTTGCTTGAACCCAATTGATACCCCACGGCACCTGCATCTGAAATAAGATGTTGATAAATCTATCTAATTAGAAACCATGTGGCACTTTCTGGCACCCCGCTGCACACTGGGGCCTAAATTTGCCAAGGTTGGGGTCGGGCGTTCGAATCGCCTCGCCCGCTCCAGAATTTCGATGCAGATCGGCCTTCACGCCCCCGGGCGTGAAGTTTGCCAAGCTTGGGGCCCGCGCGTTCGAATCGCCTCGCTCGCTCCAGAATTTCGATGAACCGAGTACGGCGGCCTGCGGGCCTCTTACGATTTTTTCCCTTTTGATGTCTCCACCGTCGCCGGTTCCGGGAATGGCAGGTCTTCGCTGGAGTCCAGGGTGTGTTCGACGTCGATCTCGCCGTTCAGAACCCGCCGGGCGCATTCCGCATCGAAGGCGTTCTCGGACCTCGCCAACACCACCGTGGCGATGGCGTTCCCGATCAAATTGGTCAGGGAGCGCACCTCGTTCTGGATGCGGTCGACGCCCAGCACCAGGGTCAGGCCGGCCACCGGCAGCACCTCGGTGGACTGCAGGGTGGTGACCAGCACCGCCATGGACGCGCCGGCGACGCCCGCTATGCCCTTCGACGTGATCATCAGCGCCGCGAACATGGCGACCTGGGTCTGGAATGAGAGGTCTATGTTCAGCGCCTGGGCGATGAACAGGGTGGCGAGCGGCATATAGAGCGTCGAGCCCGCCAGATTGAACGAATAGCCGGCGGGGATCACCAGGCCCACGACCTGCTTGTCGCAGCCGAGCCTTTGCATCTTTTCCAGCATGCGCGGCAGCACCGCTTCGGAACTGGCCGTGCCGAGCGTGATGAACAGCTCCTCGCGCAGATATTTGACCAGTTTCCAGAGACTGACCCGGCCCCAGAAGGCGCAGATCGGCCACAGGACCAGGAAGATAAAGATCGCGCAGGCCCCGTAGAGGCAGGCGATCAGGAGGGCGAGTTGCTGCAGCGAGCCCAAGCCGAACTTGCCGATGGTGAAGGCCATGGCCCCGAACGCGGCGATGGGCGCCAGGCGCATGACAAAGCCGATGATGCGCAGCAAGGCGTGGCCCAGGTCATCGAAGAGGTCGATCAGCTTCTCGGCCCGCTTGCCCATGGTGGTCAGCGCCATGCCCAGCAGGACCGCGAAAACCAGGATCTGGACGATTTCTCCCTTGGCGAAGGAATCGACAATGTTGCTGGGGGTCAGGTTGACGAAGAAATCGAGCAACGCCTTCAGCCAGTGGGTGGGCGCGGCCGGCGCGGTCTTGACGTACTGGGCGGCGGCGGCCGGATCGAGGCTGGCCGGATCGATGTTCAGTCCCGCGCCCGGCTTGAAGATGTGCCCGACGGCCAGGCCGATGCCCAGCGCGATGGTCGTCACCACCTCGAAATAGATCAGCGCCTTGCCGCCCAGGCGCCCGACGGTCCTGGCGCTGCCGGCCCGGGCGATGCCGACCACCACGGTGCACAGGATGATCGGGCCGATGATCATCTTGATCAGCCGCACGAAGAGATCGCCCAGCGGTTTCAGATAGTCGGCGGCGGCCGGGTAAAAGGCATTGATCACTGCGCCGGTGGCGATGCCGGTCACCAGGCCGATCAGCACCTGCACATAGAGACTGCCGAAAAACTTGCGCACGCGCCCCCCTCGCTGACCGCTCTTGGATGACGGCTCTTGCGCCTTGGTAACAGGGAACGGCTGGCCGCACACCTCTGTTTCCAGCGCCAGCCCGTGAGGTTTACAATGGGTCTCAATACGTTAGGCTAGGCCAATGCCGCAAACGGACGACGAGTGTTGTTCCGCGTACCTGGAACGACATCCCGCCCGCACGAGACGGCGATTCGGGAGACGTCTAAGTGGAGCGTACAAGTACCGAGGGGCCGGACTACTTTCATAAAGTCGTCGACTGCCAGTGGGCCTGTCCGGCCCACACGCCCGTCCCTGAATACATCCGGCTGATCGCCGAGGGGCGATACGACGACGCCTATATGGTCAACTGGAAATCCAACGTCTTTCCGGGCGTTTTGGGCCGCACCTGCGACCGCCCCTGCGAGCCGGCCTGCCGCCGGGGCCGCGTCGACGAAGAGCCGGTGGCCATTTGCCGGCTGAAGCGGGTCGCCGCCGACAACAAGGACGATGTGTCCGGGCGCATGCCGCCCAGTGCCGCCAACAGCAACGGCAAGCGCATCGCGCTGGTCGGCGCCGGTCCCGCCTCCCTGACCGTGGCGCGCGATCTGGCGCCCATGGGCTACGAGCTGGTGATCTACGATTCCGACCCCCGCTCGGGCGGCATGATCCGCAGCCAGATCCCGCGCTTTCGCCTGCCCGAGTCCGTGATCGACGAAGAGGTTGGCTACATCACCGACATGGGGATGGAGCTGCGGCTGGGCCAACGCGTCGACAGCCTCAAGGGCCTGCTGGACGAGGGCTATGACGCAGTGTTCGTGGGCTCTGGCGCGCCGCGCGGGCGCGACCTCGATATCCCCGGCCGCAAGGAAGCCGCCGCCAATATCCACATCGGCATCGACTGGCTCTCCTCGGTCTCGTTCGGCCACATCGAGAAGATCGGCAAGAAGGTCATCGTGCTGGGCGGCGGCAACACCGCCATGGATTGCTGCCGCACCTCGCGCCGTCTCGGCGGCGAGGAGGTCAAGGTCATCGTCCGCTCAGGGTTCGCCGAAATGAAGGCCTCACCCTGGGAAAAGGAAGACGCCATCCACGAGGATATTCCGATCCTCAACTTCCTCTCGCCGAAGGAATTCGTGCACGAGAACGGCAAGCTGAAGGGCGTCATCTTCGAGAAAAACCACACCGTCACCGACGACAAGGGCCGCAAGAAAGTGGTCGCCTCCGGCGAGCCGGACGAGTTCCACGAATGCGACGATGTGCTGATGGCCGTCGGCCAGGAAAATTCCTTCCCCTGGATCGAGCGCGATATCGGCCTGGAATTCGACCAGTGGGACATGCCACGCGTCGACGAGATCACGTTCCAGTCCACCCGCCCCGGCGTCTTCTTCGGCGGCGATGCGGCCTTTGGGCCCAAGAACATCATCTGGGCGGTGGCCCACGGCCACCAGGCGGCGATCTCGATCCACAAACACTGCCAGGGCCAGGATATTTCCGACCGCCCGCCGCCCATGGTCACCCTGGCCAGCCAGAAGATGGGCATCCACGAGTGGAGCTATGACAACGATATCTCCAACGAGGACCGCTTCCGGGTGCCGCACCTGGACAAGGCGATTTCGCTGAAAGACGTCAAGGCCGAGGTCGAGCTCGGGTTCGACACGCGCATCGGCTACAAGGAAGCCCAGCGTTGCTTCAACTGCGATGTGCAGACGGTCTTCGCCGACCCCCTCTGCATCGAGTGCGACGCCTGCACCGACATCTGCCCCGTGGACGCGATCACCTTCATCGAAAACGGCGATGAGGCCGACCTTCGGCCGCGCCTGACGGCTCCGGCCCTCAATCTGACCCAGGACCTTTACGTTTCCGGTTCGCTGAAAACCGGCCGGGTGATGGTCAAGGACGAGGATGTCTGCCTGCACTGCGGCCTGTGCGCCGAGCGCTGCCCCACCGGCGCCTGGGACATGCAGCGCTTCATTCTGGATATGGCCACGGCGAGCCCGATATGCACCAAATAGCCGCCATCAACGACTTCGTGGTCAAGTTCGCCAACGTCAACGGCTCCGGCTCGGCGTCGGCCAACGGCCTCTTCGCCAAGTCGATCATCCGCTCGGGCGTGCCGGTCGCGGCGCGCAACATCTTCCCGTCCAACATCCAGGGCCTGCCGACCTGGTACGAGGTGCGCATCACCGAGGCCGGCAAGCTCGGCCGCCGGGGCGGGGTCGATCTGATGGTCGCCATGAACCCGCAGACCTGGGACCGCGATGTCGCCGAGATCGAGCCGGGCGGATACCTGTTCTACGATTCCACCAAGCCGCTGCCGCCGGAGAAATTCCGCACCGACATCACGGTGGTGGGCGTGCCGCTGACCGCCATCTGCAACGCGAAATATGTGCTGCCGAGAGAGCGCCAGCTGTTCAAGAACATCGTCTATGTCGGCGCGCTCGCCGCCCTCATCGGCATTGACCTGAAGGTCATCGAGGATGCGCTCTCCGAACAGTTCGCCGCCAAGCCCAAGCTGATCGGGGCCAACCACGAAGCCCTGCACATGGGCGCCGACTATGTGAAGGCCAACCTCAAACCCCTCGGCCTGCAGGTCCGCAAGTCCGATCAGGTGGGCGACCGGATCTTCCTGGAAGGCAACTCCGCCGCCGCCCTGGGCGCGGTCTATGGCGGCGCCACCGTCTGCGCCTGGTACCCGATCACGCCGTCGACCTCTCTGGCCGAAGCCTTCATGGGCTTTTGCGACGACTACCGCACCGACCCGGACGGCAAGGCCCGCTTTGCCATCGTCCAGGCCGAGGACGAAATCGCCTCGATCGGCATTGTCGTGGGCGCGGGCTGGAACGGCGCGCGGGCCTTCACCTGCACCTCGGGGCCGGGCATCTCGCTGATGACCGAGTTCATCGGTCTTTCCTATTTCGCCGAAATCCCGGCGGTGATCTTTGACGTGCAGCGCGGCGGCCCCTCCACCGGCATGCCGACGCGGACCCAGCAGGCCGATCTGCTCTGCGCCGCCTACGCCGGCCATGGCGACACCAAGCACCCGCTGCTCTTCCCGATGGACCCGCGCGAGTGTTTCGAGTTCGGCGCGCTCTCCTTCGATCTCGCCGACCGGCTGCAGACCACCATTTTCGTCATGCTCGATCTCGACATGGGCATGAACGAGTGGCTGTGCGAGCCGCTGGCGTGGGACGATTCCAAGAACCTCGACCGCGGCAAGGTGATGACCTACGCCGACCTCGAGGCCGGCCGCGATTTCGGCCGCTATCTGGACGTCGACGGCGACGGCATTCCCTACCGCACCTATCCGGCCACCCACCCGACCAAGGGCGCCTATTTCACGCGCGGAACTTCGCGCAACCCCTATGCCCGCTACAGCGAGGAGGGCTCGGTCTACGTCGACAACATGCAGCGCCTGCTGCGCAAGTTCGAGACCGCCAAGACCCTGATCCCGGCGCCGCTGACCATCAAGGCCAAACAGGCGACCAACGACGGCGTCATCTATTTCGGCTCCACCGCGCCGGCCATGCATGAGGCGCTGGAGGTCTTAGAGACCAAAGGCATTTGCCTCGACGCCATGCGGGTGCGGGGCTTTCCGTTCTCAGATGAGGTCATGGACTTCATCGCCAACCACAACCGGGTCTTCGTCATCGAACAGAACCGCGACGGCCAGCTGCGCTCCATGCTGATCAACGAGGGCCAGATCGACCCGATGAAACTGCCGTCGATCCGCCACTATGACGGCACGCCGATCACCGCCCGCTTCATCGTCTCCGAAATCTCGAACCTGATGGGCGCGCCCGCGACCAGAATCCCCGAGGCCGCCGAATGACCTATATCGCCAAGCCCAAGTTCGCCCACCCGAACCTCAAACCCAATTCGCTGGGCTATACCCGGCGCGACTATGAGGGCTCGGTCTCGACGCTGTGCGCCGGCTGCGGGCACGATTCCATTTCCTCGGCGATCATCCAGGCGGTGTTCGAGCTGGAGATCCCGCCCCACAAGATCGCCAAGATGAGCGGCATCGGCTGTTCATCGAAAACCCCCGACTACATGATGGGCGCCTCCCACGGCTTCAACACCGTGCATGGCCGCATGCCCAGCGTACTGACCGGCGCCAACCTCGCCAACAAGGACCTCGTCTATCTGGGCATTTCCGGCGACGGGGATTCAGCCTCGATCGGCCTGGGCCAGTTCGCCCACTCGGTGCGGCGCGGCGTCAACATGACCTATATCGTCGAGAACAACGGGGTTTACGGCCTGACCAAGGGCCAGTTTTCAGCCACCTCCGACAAGGGCTCAAAGTCCAAGGGCGGCGAGATCAACCACGACGCCGGCATCGACCTGGTGGGCCTGGCCCTGCAGCTGGGCGCGACCTTCGTCGCCCGCTCGTTCAGCGGCGACAAGGCCCAGCTCGTGCCGCTGGTGAAAGCGGCCTTGCTCCACAAGGGCCCGGCCTTCATCGATTGCATTTCCCCCTGCGTGCAGTTCAACAATCACAACGGCTCGACCAAGTCTTACGACTATGTCCGCGAGCACAACGAGGCGGTGAACCGCATGGACGTCATCGTCCCGCGCAATCCGATCCACGTGGACTACGAGCCCGGCGAGACCAAGACCGTCACCCAGCACGACGGCTCGATCCTTTCCCTGCACAAGCTCGCCGAACACTACGACCCGTCAGACCGCGTCGCGGCCCTCGCCTTCCTCTCGGCCAAGGCGGCCCTCGGCGAAATCGTCACCGGCCTCCTTTTCGTCGACCCCGCCAGCCAGGACCTGCACGATGGACTGAACACCGTGGACACCCCACTGAACGAACTGCACGACAAGGAATTGATCCCGGGCGCGAAGGTGCTCGAGGCGCTGAACGCGAGTTTGAGGTAGCAGGAACTTTCCCTCCCACGAAGTTGGGAGGGACAGGCCGCGAAGCGGCCAGGGTGGGCCACTCCAATCTCCGACACGCCCACCCGTCACGCGGCTGCGCCGCGATCCACCTTCCCGACAGGCGGGAGGGTAAAGGGCGCCTCCCCGATTGCCCCACCCGTCTTCCGGCGCTAAGCCTGTGGCTTAACCGGCGGCAAGGGACTGCCGGATCCAGGGGTGGAACCATGAGCTTCAAGCGCAACCTCGCGCGCCTTCTGATCGGCGCCTTTGTGATTATCTCGGCGGCGGCCTGCGCCACGACCGCGACGAACCCGCGCGGCACCGCGACGCTTAAGGTCTACGATCCGACCAAATGGCACTACTGGGGCGGCGACGGCGGCCAGACTCGCTATGCGCCCCTGACCCAGATCGACGCCTCGAACGTCAATCGCCTGAAGGTCGCCTGGCGCTGGAGCGCCGACACCTCCGGGGGCGCTGCGTCCAACAATTACAAGTCCACGCCCCTGCTGGACGACGGAGTGCTCTACACCCCCTGGCTCAATCACGGCATGGCGGCCATCGACGCCGGCACCGGCAAGACCCTCTGGACCTATGAGCCGCAGCCGGTCGATATCGGCACGGGCTCGCCCAGCCTGGCGCTCCGCTCGCTCGCCTTCTGGAGCGACGGCAAGGAAAAGCGCCTGTTCCACAACTCACTGGATGGCCGGCTGATCGGCGTCGACGCCAAAACCGGCCGTCCGGCGGCGGGCTTCGGCAACGCCAACGGCTGGGTTGACCTGCGCAACGACCTCGCCCCCGGCCGCCAGCGCGTGAACGTGCGTTCCGTCTCGCCGGCTATCGTGGTCGGCGACATCGTGGTGGTGCAGGTCCTCCCCGGCGTGGGTGGCGGCAAGGAGGGCGTGCCCGGCAATGTCCGCGGCTATGACGTCCACACCGGCAAATTGGTCTGGCGCTGGAACGTCGTGCCGCTCAAGGGCCAGGAAGGTTACGAGACCTGGGAAAACGGCTCGGCCGAATTTGGCGGCAACTCCGGCACCTGGACGATGATGAGCGTCGATCCGGAGCTGGGCTACGTCTACATCGCCGGCGACACCCCCCATAACGACTTCTCCGGCGCCGACCGGCCGGGCGCCAACCTCTTCGCCGAGAGCATCACCTGCCTGAATGCGAAGACGGGCCGCAAGGTCTGGCACTTCCAGACCGTGCACCACGGCATCTGGGACTATGACAATCCGGCCGCCCCGATCCTCCACGACATCACCGTCAACGGAAAGCGCATCAAGGCCCTGACCCAGCTGACCAAGCAGGGCTTCATGTTCGTCTTCGACCGCACCAACGGCCATCCCGTCTGGCCGATCGAGGAACGCCCGGCGCCGCAGGCCGGCGCCGTGCCCGGCGAAAAGCTGTCGCCCACCCAGCCCTTCCCGACCCGGCCCGCGCCGCTGACCTATCAGGGCTATCACGAGGAGATGCTGATCGACTTCACGCCCGCCCTGCGCGCCGAGGCGATCGAGATCATGAAGGGCTACACAAAGGGCCCGCTCTACACCCCGATCACCGAGGTGACGGCGACCAACAAGGGCACCCTGGTCAATCCGGGCTTCGGCGGCGGCGCCAACTGGAATGGCGCGGCCTTCGATCCGGTGAGCAACGTCATGTTCGTGCCGATCCGCAACCGCTGGAGCGCCGTCGGCGTCTCCAAGGGCGATCCGGCCCGCACCACCTCGCAGTGGGTGCAGGCCCAAAACGTCACCCTCGCCGGTCCGCGCGGCCTGCCGATCATGAAGCCGCCCTATAGCGAGCTAATCGCGGTGGATATGAACAAGGGTGAGCACCTGTGGCGCACGCCCGACGGCGGCGCGCCCGACAATGTGCGCAACAGTCCCCTGCTGCAGGGCCTGGGCCTCGACTTCGACCACATGGGCCAGTTCGACATCCGGCCCGGCCCGCTGGTCACCCCGACCTTGCTCTTCATGGGCGAGGCCGGCACCATTTCGGCCAGTCGCGGCGGCGACAAGCTGCGCGTCTATGACAAGGCCAGCGGCCGCACTCTGGGCGCCGTCGTCCTGCCGACGCTCTCGACCGGTGCGCCGATGACCTACATGCAGCACGGCAAGCAATATATTGTGATCGCTGTCTCGGCGCCCGGTAAGCCGGCCGAACTGGTGGCCCTGACCCTCGACGGCGCCTCCGACAATGGCGCGGCTCCGGCCGCCGGCGTGCCGGTGGCGGCGGCTCCGCCCTCTTCAACGACGGCGGCCACGGCGATTACCGCGACGCCCGCTGAGCTGGCCCTCGGGGCCGCCCAGTTCGCGGCCAACTGTGCGGCCTGCCATGGCCCGGCCGGGGCCGGCGGCAACGGTGGCCCGCGCATCGCCGGACGCACCGACTATGAGAACATCCAGCGGGTGATCCGGGTCGGTCAGGCCGAGATGCCGGCCTTCGGCGGCAATCTCTCGCCCGCCCAGGTCGAGGCCATCGCCAAACACGTGGTCAAGACCCTCAACGCCCCTCCGCCAGGTCGAGGCGGCGCAGGCCGGGGCGGCGCGGGTGGCGGCCGAGGCGGCGCTCCGGGCGGCGGCGGGGACGACTAGTAATTAGTTCCGCTCATCCCGGCATTCGCCGGGGCGAGCGGATCATATTTTGGATCTACCCTGCAGGTTTGCCGTCCGCATCCACGATCCGCACTTCAGGCCCCAGCTGCCTCAGACCGGCCTCGACTTTGGCGCGGTCGCCGACCACCACCCAGATGAAGTTCTGGTTGGGGACCATGGTCCTGCCCGCCGCCAGGGCCTGGGCCGGGGTGATGTTCTTCACCTTTTCCGGATAGGTTTGGTAGTAGGTGTCAGGCAGGCCGTAGGTGGTGATCTCCTGCAGGGCGCCGGCCACCGCCGCCGAGCCCTGCCAGCGGCTGGACAGCCCCAGGATGATGTTGTTCTGCGAGGTCGCCACCTCCTGGGTGGTCAGCGGCCGGGCGCCCAGCACATCGGTCAGATCCTTGCCCAGCTCGATGATCGACTCCTTGGTCTTGTCGGTCTGCACCTGGGCGGTAATGCGGAACATGCGCGGCCCGCGGCCCGTGACGATCCCGGAGGAGACGCCGTAGGACCAGCCCTTCTCCTCGCGCAGGTTCATGTTGATGCGGCTGGTGAAATTGCCGCCATAACCCGTGTTGAAGGCGGTCAGCTCGAACTCGGAGTCATTGTTCGGATTGCGCGCGGCCATGGGCAGGCCGGCCACGATGTAGGACTGCGGTGAGCCCGGCCGGTCGACCAGATAGATCGTCGCCTTCGCCGGCATGGCGGGACTGGCCACCTGGATGCGGCTGGCCGGATTGGCCGCCCGCCACGCGCCCAGCGCCTTTTCCAGCTTGGGCATGATCTCACGCAGGGTGGTGTCGCCGACCACGGTGATGGTGGCGTTCTGGGGCGCGAACCAGCGGGCGTGGAAGCCAACGATCTCATCGCGCGTGATGGCCGCCAGGCTCTGTTCGGTGGAGAGCCGCCCCAGCGGATGGTCCGGCCCGAACATCAGCTTCTGCAGCGCCCTGGGCGCGATGGACGAGGGGTTGAGGCGGTTCGATCGCAGCGCCTGGATCTGCTGGGCGCGCACCCGCTCGATATCGGCGGGCTTGAAGGCCGGGTGCAAGGCGACATCGGCGAAGAGGTCGAGCGCCTGATCGAGCGTCGGAGTCAGCGCGTTCAGCGCCACGGTCGACTGCTCGCCACCGCCGGTGACCGAGACCTGCGCCCCGATGCGCGCCGCCTCGTCGGCTATGGCCAGGGAATCGCGGGTGGGCGTGCCCTCGTCCATCAGGGCGACGGCGAGTGTCCCCAGGCCGGGCTTTTGGCTGGCGAAATCCGCGGCGTAGGCGGTGTCGAGGGTCATCTCCACCGAAACGGAAGGGTTGTTGTGCCGCTCGACCAGCATGACCTTGACGCCGTTGGAGAGCGTTGCGCGCTCAAACTGCGGGAAGGCGCCGATGGCGGTCGAGGCCGGCAGGGGCATCTTCGAGCGGTCGGCGTCACGGCCCTGCGCCACATAGCCGAAAGGCAGGATCTGCAGCGTGTAGGACCCGTCGGTCAGCCAGTTGCGCGCCACGGCCTGCACCTGGGCGGCGGTGGCGTTGCGCTGGATTTCCAGCCGCGGTTTCCAGGCGTCGGGCGAGCCCTGATAGACCTGCGAGGTGACCAGCAGGCTCGCCCGGCCGCTGTTGGACCCGATATTGCGCACCATCGAGGCGATGTTGCGTGAGCGCGCCTTTTCCATCTCCGAGGCCGTGGCGCCATTGGTCGTCAGCTTGCGCATCTCCTCGTCGACCACCGCTTCGATGTGGGCCATGTCGGCGCCGGGCTTGGCATTGACCACGACTGTGAAGCGGCCGGCGATTTCGCTCTCGCCGGCCCTGGCCGAGACGGATGTGGCGACCTGCTCGTCATAAACCAGGCGTTTGGTCAGCCGCGCGCCGCGGTCGCCGGCCAGAACATCGGCATAGATGTCGAGCAGGGCGCCGTCACGGCTGCCGTATTCGGTGATGTTCCAGATCTTGTAGAGCCGGGGCGCGGCCACCCGGTCATAGGCGACCTCGCGCTGGGCGCCGGTGCGGCGAACCACCCAGGCTTTCGGATGCGCGGCCGGCTGGCCGGGCGCGAAGGCGCCGAAATAGCGCTCGACCTTGGCCTTGGCCTCCTCGGGGGTCACGTCGCCGGCCAGCACAATGGTGGCGTTGGAAGGGCCATAGTATTTACGGAACCAGTCCTTGACCTGTTCGAGGCTGGCGGCGTCGAGGTCTTCCAGCGAGCCGATGACGCTGTGGCCATACGGATGCTCTTCCGGATAGGTCGCCTTGATGATCAGGTCCTGGGCGATGGCGTAGGGGGCGTTGTCGCCCTGGCGCTTTTCGTTCTGCACCACCCCGCGCTGCTGGTTGAGCCGCTCCTGCGTGAGCGCGCCCAGGAAGTGGCCCATGCGATCGCTTTCCAGCCACAGGATAGTGTCCAGCGCCTCTTTCGGGACCGTCTGGTAATAGTTGGTGCGGTCGTTGGCGGTGGAGCCGTTCTGTTCGGTCGCCCCGATCTGGCGGGTGGCCTTGAAGAAGTCGTCGTTAAAGTTCTCGCTGCCCTGATACATCAGGTGCTCGAAGAGGTGCGCAAACCCCGTCTGGCTCCGCGGCTCATTCTTCGAGCCCACATGGTACCAGATGTTGAAATTGACCACCGGCGCGGTGGTGTCGGTGCTGACAATCAAGGTGAGCCCATTGGCCAGAACGTATTTGGTATAGGGTACGTCAATCTTCATCCTGGTCAGCGCGGCGGCCCCGGCCGAGGCGCCGGAGGCCTTGGGGGCGGCTTTGGGCGCGGCCTTCGCCGGCGCCGCCGGAGTCTGGGCCGAGGCGGTGAGCAGGCCGCCGGCCATAATCAGCCCGGCGATCATGGACGCGAAGATGGGCTTGGACATCGTCATTCCCCCCCTGGAAACCGATTTCAGGGCTCCACCCTGACACATTTCAGGCGGTTGAAAAGGCGCTCAGTTCCGCTTCAGGGCATCCCTGGCCCGGCGCACCCGCCCGCCAAGCGCGTCCGGTCGGTTCAGCATCTTGCGGTATTCGTCGCGCCGCTCGTGGATCGAGGCGATCACGAGGCCCATGGGGATGCCGATATCCACCAGCACCGCCTCGGAAAGCTGCAGGCTGGCTTCGATGGTTTCCGGCACCGCGTCGGTGGCGCCCAGTTCGTAGAGCCGCTGGGCATGCCGCGCATCGCGGGCGCGAGCGACGATGGTCAGATCGGGGCGCATCTCACGGGCCGCGGCGACTACCGCTTCGACGCCCTCGGGACTGTCCATGGTGACCACCAAAGCCGGCGCCGTCTCCAGGCCGCAGCGCCGCAGGAACTCGGGGCGCGAGGCGTCGCCGAAGTAGATGGTCTTGCCCTCGCGGCGCGCGGCGGAGGTCGACTTGGTGTCGCGGTCGGCGCCAACCCAGGCGATGCCGTGCGCGTCCAGCATCTCGCCCACCAGCTTGCCGACCCGGCCATAGCCGACAACCAGCACCCGGGGCCCCTCGCCCTCTTCGGCCGGCGCTTCGGCGGGGGCGGGTCCGGCGCGGCCTCGACCCACGCGGGCGGCGATGCTGGCCAGCACCGGGATGGTGAACATCGACAGGGTGGCGGCGACCAGGACCAGATGACCGATCTTGCGCCCCACGACCCCGCCCTCGATGGCGTTGTCGAGAATGACGAAGGCGAACTCGCCGCCCGCCGCCAGCAACAGGGCTGCTTCGCCGGCCTGCCGCCAGGTCAGGCCAAAGCCGCGCGACAGGATCAGCACCACCAGGGCGGTTAGAAAAAAGAGACCCACGGTGATGCCAAGGATCAGCAGCGGCTGCTGGAACAGCAGCGACAGGTCAAGGCCGATGCCGACCGACACGAAGAAGACGCCCAGCAAGAGGCCCTTGAACGGCTCAATGGTCACTTCGATTTCGTGGCGGAACTCGGTTTCGGCGAGCAGCAGTCCGGCGATGAAGGCGCCCAGCGCCATGGACAGGCCCGCGAGCGAACTGAGCAGCCCCGCGCCAATCACCACGAGCAGGCAGGCGGCCATGAACAGCTCTTCGCTCTTGGCCCGGGCCACGGATTTCATCATCGGGCGCAGCAGCAGGCGCCCTGCGACAACCAGGGCCATCAGACCCAGGGCGGCCGGGGCGAAGGCGATCAGAAAGCGTGGGGACAGCACTTCGCCCGACTTGCTGCTGGCCAGCGCCAGGGTGATCAGGATCGGCGCCACCGCCAGGTCCTGGAACAGCAGCACCGAAAAGATCGCCCGACCCGCCGGCGAGTGCTGGCGCCGGTTCTCAGCCAGCAGGGGCATGACGATGGCGGTGGAGGACAAAGACAGGGCCGAACCTATGGCCAGCGCCGCCGGCCAGGGCTGGCCCAGGGCGCGGGCGATCGCGGCGATGGCGACCAGGCACAAGGCGACCTGTAGCCCGCCGAGACCAAACACCAGCCGTCGCATCAACCGCAGGCGCTCCCACGACAGCTCCAGCCCAATCATGAACAGCAGGAAGACGACGCCCAGTTCGGCCAGCTGGGCCACCTGCTCGGGATCGCTGATGGTGAAGGTGGAAAGCCAGGGCGCGGACTTGCCCAGCGCGCCCAGGCCGAACGGGCCCAAAACCACGCCGGCCAGCAGGAACCCAAGGATCGGGCTGACCTTCACCCGCCGAAACAGCGGCACGACGACGCCCGCCGTGGCCAGGAACAGGACGACGTCCTTGTAGTCATTGGCGGCGGCCTGCGGTTCCAAAAGGGCTCCAGGATTGAATCTGGCCGCCACTATGGAGGGCGCGGCGCGGCGATGAAATAGGGCTTGCGAGGAAGCCGGCCCGGCGCCTATCCCGGGTGCATGCGCGAGCACCCAAAGTCCCGGTCCGCCGGTCCGAGAACCATGCTGACGATCGCCCTCCTTGCCGCAGCCGGTTGTGCGCCGGCTGTCGAGGGGCCCGGCGTTGTCGTCGAAAAGGCCTGGAGCCGGCCGGCGGCGGCCGGCGGGGTCGGCGGCGGTTTCGCCATCATCGAAAACAGGGGAAAGGGTCCGGTCACGGTGGTTTTGATCACCAGCCCCCAGGCCGACCGGGCGGAATTCCATCAGAGCATCGAGGCCGGTGGAATCTGGTCCATGAAGGATTTCCCGAACGGCATCGTCATAGCCCCGCACGGAAAGCTGGTTCTCGCGCCCGGCGGCTATCACGTCATGCTGGTCGGCCTGAAGGCCCGCGCCGAGGAAGGCCAGACCATCCCGGCGACGTTGACGATCAGGCGAGGTGCGACGACCTGGACGACCGAAGTCAGTTTCGCGGTGCGCGCCTCCCCGCCCTGACCCGGCGGATATGGATGACGGCGGACAAATGAGCTTCCTCCCTAGCCCCCGCCGCCTTGCCGAAATAAGGTCCAGATCGCGAGGCACAGATAGGGTCTCAAGACGAGGGAGAGGGTCATGAACAGACGGGAAATCTTGTTGACGGCGGGCGCCATGAGCGCGCTCGGCCTGGCGGGTTGCAAACCGGCCGGCGGCGGAGCCAACCTGGCGGCGCGAAAGTACGGGACCTGGGGGTTCGATCCGGCCGGCATGGACAAGTCCGTCGGCCCCGGTGACGACTTTTTCCGTTATTCGGCCGGCAAGGCCTTCGACGCCCTGAAAATTCCCGCCGACCGCGCCAGCTGGGGCCCGGCCGAGGAACTTAGCGAGCTCTCCAACGCCCGCAACCGGGCGATCATCGAGGACGCGTCCAAGGCCTGGATGCCCTCGGGCGAGGCGGCCCAGGTGGGCGGCATGTACAAGAGCTTCATGGACGAAGAGGCCATCGAAAAGCTCGACGCCAAACCGCTGCAGCCGGAACTGGCCAAGATCAAAGCGGCCGACAGCCACGAGAAGCTCGCCACCCTGATGGGCGAGGGCCAGAGCGACTGGTACGGCATGCTGTTCGGCCCCTTCGTCGGCCAGGACCAGAAAGCGCCGGAGACCTATACGGTTTACGTCAATTCCGATGGGCTCGGTCTGCCGGACCGCAACTACTACCTGGACCCCAAAAACGCCGAGAAGAAAGAGGCATACCGGAAGTACCTCGGGACCATGCTGGGCCTGATTGGCTGGGCCGACCCCGCAAAAACCGCGGACGCTGTGCTCGCCTACGAGGACAAGATCGCCAAGGTGACCTGGCCGCGCGAGGAACGTCGCGACGACATCAAGATGTACAACGCCCACACCATTGACGAGCTCAAGGCCCGCGCGCCCGAGTTTCCGTGGGCCGATTTCCTCAAGGCCGCCAAACTCGACACCCTGCCCAAGCTGGTGGTCGGCGAAGTCACCTCGTTCCAGCCTCTGGCCCAGATCTTCGGCGAGACCGATGTGGCCACGCTGCAGGCCTGGCAGGCCTTCTGGATCACCGACCAGGCGGCGCCCTATCTGTCCAAACGCTTCGTCGACGCGCGGTTCGAATTCCGCCTGAAGACCATGAACGGCGTCGAACAGCAGCGCCCGCGCTACAAGCGCGGCGTGGGCGCCACCGAATCCACCCTCGGCGAGGCGGTGGGCAAGCTCTATGTCGCCAAATATTTCCCGCCGGAGTCCAAGGCCAAGATGGTCGCTCTGGTGAACAACCTGAAAGCCGCACTCAAGGTCCGCCTTGAGAACGCCGTCTGGATGGCCCCGGAGACCAAGGTCGAGGCGGTGAAGAAGCTCGACAAGATGAACGTCAAGATCGGCTATCCCGACCGCTGGCGCGACTATTCGGGCCTGACCATCAAGGCCGGTGACCTCTACGGCAACATGCGCCGGTCGATGGCCTTCCAGTGGGATTATGAGCGCGGCAAGCTCGGCAAGGCCATCTACCGCTGGGAATGGGGCATGACTCCCCAGACGGTGAACGCCTATTTCGACGGCACCATGAACGAGATCGTCTTCCCGGCCGCCATTCTGCAGGCGCCTTACTTCGATCCGGACGCGGACCTTGCCGTCAACTACGGCGCCATCGGCGCGGTGATCGGCCACGAGATCACTCACGGCTTCGACGACCAGGGCCGCCACTCTGACTCCACGGGCGCCCTGCGCGACTGGTGGACCCCCGAAGACGCCAAGCGTTACGACTCCCAGGCCGCCATCGTCGGCGCCCAGTTCTCATCCTACGAGCCGGTGCCCGGCCACCACATCAACGGCGGCCTGACCATGGGCGAAAACATCGCCGATCTCGGGGGCTTCCTGATCGCGCTGGACGCCTACCATGCCGCTCTGGGCGGCAAGGAGGACAAGCTCATCGACGGCTTTACCGGCGACCAGCGCTTCTTCCTGTCCTACGGCCAGTCCTGGCTCGACAAGAAGCGGGACGACGCCGTCGTTCAGCAGCTCGAGTCCGACCCGCACTCGCCCGACGCCTTCCGCGTCAACGGCACCCTGCCCAATGTCGACGCCTGGTACACGACCTTCGGCATCAAGCCCGGGAACAAGCTCTACGTGGCCCCGGAGAAACGGGCGCACATCTGGTAAGCAGTCTGGCATCGTCTCCATGGCTCGTGCGCCCGCTGCTTTGCCTGCCCTCGCGGTGGCGGCCGCCGCCCTGGCCGCCTGCGGTCCGGACAGGCCGCCCGTCCTGAATATTCCAGAGCCCACGCCCAAGGGCCTCGAGGCGGTGCGCGCATTGGATGCGCCCTTCAATGCCGGCGATCCGGCGGCCGGCCGCCAAGCCTTCGTGCTCTGCATCGACTGCCACGACTTCACCCCCGAGGGCATGCCGGGCAAGGGGCCCGGCCTGCAGGACATTTTCGGCGCCCCGGCGGCCGCGAAGTCCAACTGGGTTTATTCCGACGCCCTGCGCGCCTCCGGCTTTGTCTGGGATGCCCGGCGGCTGGATGGGTGGATCTTCAATCCGCACGAAGCCCTGCCCGGCACGACCATGGGCTTTATCGGCATTCGCAGCGATGAGAAGCGGCGAAATCTGATCGCCTATCTCGCCGCTGTTTCCGCGAAGTAGTCCCCAGATACGACAAGCCCGCCGCGGGGATATTGCGCGGCGGGCTTGTAAAAGTTTAAGGCGTTTCCTCCCCGAAACGCCGGTGATCCCATGCTCTTGTGGCCGGGTCTCTCTCGCGGGACAGAGGGAACCCTCGAACGAGGGGTGAGTCAATCGCCGAATCTTCACAAACGCCTGAAAACCGAAGGAAATTGCGTTTTTGGGCGCCCAAAATTCGGGCGTCAGCCATCCAATTTCGCGAACAACCCGGCCCTCTCGCCTTCCGCGAGAATGAAAGAGGCCGCCTTTCGCTGACCCGGTGACCAGCCTGCGGTGAGGCTGGCGGCGAGACTGGCCTGACTCTTCAGGATGACGCCGTCCTTGAGAATCTTGAGGTTATTGGCGGTCAGGGTCGCACCCGTAGTGGTGATGTCGACGATCAGTTCGGCGGTTCCGGCGGCCGGCGCGCCCTCGGTCGCGCCCGCGGAGGGAACGATGCGGTAATCGACGATGCCGGCGTTGGCGAAGTAGGTGCGGCAGAGCGTCACATACTTGGTCGCAACGCGCAGGCGGCCCCCCGTTCGGGCCAGAAAGTCGTGCGCCACCTCGTCCACGTCAGCCATGGTGTCGACATCGATCCAGGCGGTCGGCGCGGCGACCACCACATCGGCGCGGCCGAAACCGAGACCCCGAAGGCAGAGAACGCGCGCATCGACCGTTTCGCTGCGCTCGCGGATCAGATCCTCGCCGGTGACGCCCAGGTGCGCCTCGCCGACATCCAGCGCGGCGGCGATGCTGCCGGCCGAGAGAAACTGCACCGAGACGCCCGGCGCGCCGGCCAGCTTGGCCGTATAGCCGCGGCCAGAGCCGGTGGTTTCGACCGTCAACCCGGCCTCAGCCAGCCAGGCCTCGCATTGTTCTTTCAGGCGCCCCTTGGAGGGCAGGGCAAGGATCAGGGGCTCGCTCATCGGGCGCCCTTCCAGGCCCGCGCCGGGCGGACCATGCAGCCGACAGCGCTCGAGGACTTGCCGCCGAGCTGAAAGGTCAGGCCGTCGTACCGGCCGCCGGCGGCCACGGGCGCATCGGCCGGCAGCGTGGCTGAAATGATCTCGAACAGGAAGCCGTCATAGTAGCCGAAGGCCCGGGCAAATCGGGTGGAGAAAACAATCTTCGCGGAGTCGAGGCCCGCCTGGGTGAGACGCTCCAGCCGCCGGGCCCAGGCCGCCTCTCCGGCGGCGGCGACCGCGCCTCCGGCGAATTCGCCGACCGCGCTCAGCACCTGACGCGGTGCGCCGGTCAGGCCGAGGTAGTGGTCGATGGCCGCCAGCTGGGCGGCGGTGAGGCGCGGCGCCCTGGCGGCGCTGGCGCGTTCGGCCAGGCGTTCGGCGATTTCCGCGGCGCCGCGCCCGCCAACGGGTTCCAGACCCTCAGCGGCCCAGAGTTGCTCGATGGCGGCGACAGCCTTGCCCATGGGCATGGCCGCGACCTCGGCGGCTTTGCCGGTCAGGGGTTCGGCCCCGCCGGCGCGTTCCAGCAGCGCGGCCAGCTGGCGCGGACGGCCGAGCGAACGGGTCAGGCGACCGCACACCGCCTCGGGGATATCGAGCGCCTTCAGCACGGCGCCGAACAGGGCCACGTCGCCCAGGCGCAGCGCCAGGTCATCGCGTCCGCCCGCGCCGGCGGCAATCCAGGCGGCGTTGACGATTTCGGCGTCGGCGCCCGCATCGGACGCTTCGCCCAACATCTCGGCACCCATTTGCAGAAATTCTTCCGGGTGCTCTTCGCCCCTGCCTTCCGGCGCTACGCGGAAGGCGCGGCCTTCGTAGCGATAGCGGCCGGCCGCAGAGCCGCTCTGCATATGAGCACGGGCCACTGCGACAGTGAAGTCCGGGCGCAGGCAGGCTTCGCGGCCGCCTTCGTCCTGGACGATGAACAGGCGCGCGCGCATGGCCTCGCCGGCGAGGTCGAGCATGACGTTCAGGGGCTGGATGACCGGCGGATCGATTGCTTCCGCGCCCAGGGCCGCGAGCGGCGCGCGGACGGCGTCCAGCACTTCAGAAGGAACGGGCGGTTCGCAGCGCATCAGACCCGGCCCACGATCTTCCGGACGGCAGCGACCAGCTCGCTTCTCGCAACGGTCTGCTGGCCCGGGCGGGCGGCCTGCCACTGTTCGTTGCTGGAAACACCCGCCGCCAGTTCCCGGCCGAGATCCAGGTCCTTGATGGTGACGGTTCCGGCTGCGAGTTCATCGCCGCCGATGATGACTGCGGCAGGCGAGGCGCGGCGATCGGCGTACTTCATCTGCGCCTTCATGCCGGACGACCCCAGATAAACCTCGGCGGCGATGCCGGCGGCGCGCAGCTCGGCGCTGACGGCGAAATACTCTGGCATGGCGGCCTCGTCGAAAACGATGACCACCACCGGGCCGCGCCGCTCGGGGCCCGTGCGGCCGGCAGCGGCGAGAGCTGCGGCCAGGCGCGAGACGCCGAAAGAAAATCCGGTGGCAGGCGTCACTTCGCCAGTGAAGCGGGCGACCAGGTCGTCATAGCGTCCGCCGCCGCCGATCGAACCGAAGCGCGCCGGCTTTCCGGCCTCGTCGAGGATGTCCAGGGTCAGCTCGGCCTCGAAGACCGCGCCGGTATAGTATTCCAGGCCGCGAACGACGGAGGGCTCGATCACCGCCCGGTCCTCGCCGACGTCGAGGGAGCTGAGCGCGGCGGCGATTTTCGACAGTTCGAGCAGCCCTTCCTCGCCCTCTGCCGAGGCGCCGATCACGCCCGAGAGGCGGTCCAGCACTTCAGAGCGCGAGCCGCCGCCGCCGGCGGTGAAGGCCAGCACCTGCTCTGCCGCCTTGGCGGAAAGGCCCGCGCCGGGCGTGAAGGCCCCGGACTCGTCCTTGCGGCCCGCGCCGAGCAGCAGGCGCACCCCGTCCGGCCCCAGCCGGTCGAGCTTGTCGACGGCGCGCAGCACGCCGAGCTTCTGACCGGCGTCGGCGCCCACGGTGGTCAAAAGGCCGTTGAGCAGTTTGCGATTGTTGATCTTGATGACCGCCTGGCCGCGCGGCAGGCCGGCGGCCTCCAGGCCCTCGACCGCCATGGCGATGATCTCGGCGTCGGCCTCGGGACGGGCCGAGCCGACGGTATCAGCGTCGCACTGGACGAATTCGCGGAAGCGCCCCGGGCCCGGCTTTTCGTTGCGCCAGACCGTGCCGACGGCATAGCGGCGGAACGGCTTGGGCAGGGTCTGCCAGTTTTCGGCGGCAAAGCGGGCCAGCGGCGCGGTCAGGTCATAGCGCAGCGCCATCCACTGTTCGTCATCGTCCTGCAGCGCAAAGACTCCGGCGTTGGGGCGCTCGGCGTCCGGCAGGAACTTGCCCAGGGCATCGGCGTATTCGAAGCCGCCGGTGTCCAGGGCCTCAAAGCCATAGCGGTCATAGACGGCGGACACCGCCTCGATGATCGCCTTTTGCGCGGCGATGTCGGCGGCCCGGCGGTCGGCAAACCCCTTCGGGGCGCGGGCCTCGGGGCGGAAGGTTGGGTTGTTATCGTCGGTCATGGTCTTCGCCTTGGATAGCAGGATTCGAGGGCGAACGCGTCACGCGTCCAGGTTCGGGTCCGGCGGGGCGAAGGGCGGCGTCAGATCAGGCCACGCGCTCTTCGACCCGCTGGCGATGGCGGGTGGAATGGGCGTGAGGATGATGCGACAGGGCCGTCATGGGCGCGGCGTTTAGCTGAGAAGTGTGAAGGGTTCAATCATGCGAACGAACCCGTTCGATAAGCGCCGCCGTCGAAGGATCGTGGCGGCCGGCCCCCCCGCTCCCCAACTCTCCGAGAATCTTTCCCGCCAACGCCTTGCCCAGCTCCACGCCCCACTGGTCGAAGCTGTTGATACCCCAGACGGCGCCCTCAACGAAAACCTTGTGCTCATAGAGGGCGATCAGGGCGCCGAGGCTGGCGGGATCGAGGCGGTCCAGCAGGATCAGGCTTGAGGGCCGGTTGCCATCGAACCGGCGGTGGAGCTTTTTTGCTTTGGCCCCGACCATCAGCGCCTCGGCCTGGGCGAGGCAATTGGCCAGCAGCATGGCCTGTTGTTCGGGCGGGCCTTCGGAGGCGTGGCGCACGGCGATGAACTCGACGGGGATGATGTCGGTTCCCTGATGCAGCATCTGGAAAAAGGCGTGCTGGCCGTTGGTGCCGGCATCGCCGAACACCACGCCGGCGGTGGAGCGGTCGGCAGGCTTGCCGTTGGATTCCATCTCCAGCTGCTGGAGGAAGGCGGGCAAGAGCCGAAGGCGCTGGGCATAGGGGACCACGGCGCGGGCGCGGCGATCGAGGCCATTGCGGTTGTAGATATTGGAAAGCGCCAGGAGCACCGGCGCGTTGCACTCCAGCGGCGCTGTGGCGAAATGCCGGTCCATGGCCGCCGCGCCGGCGAGGAAGTGTTCGAAGGCTTCCCACCCGAGGGCGGTGGCGACGGAGAGGCCCACCGCCGACCAGACCGAGAATCGCCCGCCGACCCAGTCGCGGAAGCCGAATACCCGCTCGGCCGGAATGCCGAAAGCGGCGGTGGCTTCGAGATTGGTGGAGACGGCGGCCAGGTGCTTCTTCGTGTCGGGCTCGCCCAGCCTCGCTTCGAGCCACGCGCGGGCCGCGCGAGCGTTGGCCATGGTCTCAGCGGTGGTGAAGGTCTTGGAGACGACGATGACCAGGGTGCGGGAGGCATCGAGCGGGGCCAGGGCGGCGGCGATCTCGGCGGGATCGACGTTGGCCGCGAAGGAAAGGCCGATCCCGGGCGTGAGCGGCTTCAGCGCTTCCCAGATGAGGCGCGGTCCAAGGTCCGAGCCGCCGATGCCGATGTGCAGGATGTGGCTGAAGGGTTTGCCGTCGGCGGCGGCAATTCGCCCCGACCTCACGCCCTCTGAAAATGCGCGCATGGCGGCGCGGCTTTTGAGCACCTCATCCCGTTGCGGCTCACCGTCTCGCGCCCGCAAGGCCGTGTGCAGGGCGGCCCGGCCCTCGGTGACGTTGACCGCCTCACCCGCAAACAGGGCCGCGCGCTTTGTCTCGACCTCCGCCGCGCGCGCCCAGGAAAGGACCGCCTCGAAACCTGCCCGCGACCAGGCCTGTTTGGAGAAATCGAGGTGCAGGCCGGCGGCGTCGAGCGTCAACCGCTGCAGCCGGTCGGGTTCAGCGGCGAACAGGTCCGCGATCCGCGGCCGTTCGCGCGCGGTGTGCATCAAGGCTTTGCGGGCGTCTGAAACAGCAGTCATCGGGCTTTTGATAAGCAATCGTTAACCAGGTCGCGCGCTACTCATAGACGGATTCTCTTAAGAGAAGGATCAGCCATGTCCTGCGATGCCGTCTCCGCGCTTTTTCTGATGTTCACCGCCGCCGGACCGGTTCCGGACGCGCCCGCCCGCCTGGTTCACATCGCGGATTTCGCCGCGGTTCCCTCGCCCCCCGCCTCGGTGGCGCGCGAGCCGATGTTCGCCGAAATCATCGCCCGGGCCAGCGGTCTGAATGCGCGCGTCACCGCCCTGCGCGAGGCGCTGAAGACCAGTTCGGGCGGAAATCCGGCGGGATACGCGGCCTTCAAGACTGAAATCGCCGCCCTGGCGGTGGCCGACCAGGCCGGTTCGGACGAGCTTCGTAAGCGTGGCGGCGACTCCGACCTGAAATGCATCCTGCACGGCATCGCCCAGGATCTGCCCAAGCGCCTGGCCGAATTTGAAACCGCCTCGACCGCGGTCGACAAGGACAAGGCGCTGCGCGAAATGTCCTACCTGCTGCGCGATAATGTCGAGGTCATCACCGCCCCGCCGGCCCCGCCGGTCTAGAACGCATCGCGTTCCAGACCTAAACGTCTGAGCGCGTTGTCGCCGCAAAACCGGTAGCCACTTTTGCGCAACGCGCTCTAGTTTTTGGCGGCGGCTCGCTCCAGGGCGCTCCGGACTATGCTTTCAGTCAGCATCTGCGGCAGGACCTGCGGCTCGCCGGTCGGCCCGTACACCAGATAGAGCGGCACGCTCGCCCGGCCGTGTTCGGCCAGGGCTTTGGTGATGGCGTCATCGCGGCTGGTCCAATCGGCCACCAGATAGGCCGCATTGTTGTCGGCAAAGGCCCTGGCCATGCTCGCGCTGCTCAGCGAGGCCTTTTCGTTGACCTTGCAGGTAATGCACCAGTCGGCGGTGAAGTCGACGAACACAACCCGTCCCTCGGCGCGCAAGGCCGCGACCTTGTCGGCGCTCCAGACTTCGTGGGGGATCGTGCCCGTTTGTGAGGTTTCCGCTGTTGGCGCGGCGGCCGCGGTTTTGGCGACCGGCGCCAGCAGCAAAGCCGAGGCGATCAGGGCGAGCGGCAGCATCAGCTGCAGGACCCAGCGCCGCACCGGCGTAAATTGCCTTTGCCCCTGTCCGAACAACCAGGCCCCGAAGGCGGTGATCAGTCCGGCGATCAGCAGGACGCCCATGGCCAGGTGTCCCGCCTGGCCCGAGAACACCCAGGCCAGCCACACCGCCGCGCCGTACATCGGGAAGGCGAGCACGGTCTTGAAAATGTTCATCCAGGCGCCGGGTTTCGGGATCAGGCTGAGCAAGGGAGGCGCGAAGGCGAGCAGGGTGAAGGGCAGGGCGAATCCGAGGCCGAGGGCCGCGAAGACCGCCAGCGCCGTGACCGGCGGCTGGCCGAGCGCGTAGGCCAGCGCCGGGCCCATCAGCGGCGCGGTGCAGGGTGCGGCGACGACGACGGCCAGGGCGCCGGTGAAGAAGGCGCCGATCAGGCCGGAACGGCTGGCCAGGTCCTGTCCCGCGCCCTGAACTGACAGGCCGATCTCGAAGACGCCGGAGAGATCCAGCGCCACCAGCAGCATGAGCAGGGAGAGCGCAGCGACGACAGGCGGCGACTGCAACTGGAAGCCCCAGCCCACTGCGGCGCCGGCCGCGCGGGCGGCCAGCAGGGCGCCGGCGAGCGCCAGGAAGGTGACGAGGCACCCGGCCAGGAAGGCCAGGCCCTGACGGCGGGCCGCCGCATGGTCGTGCTTGTGGCCGGCCAGCTGGGCGGCCTTCATCGACAGCACCGGGAAAACGCAAGGCATCAGGTTGAGGATCAGGCCTCCGGCCAGGGCCGCCAGCAGCTTCAGCACCAGATTGAGCGGTCCACCCGCCTCTTTCGGCGCTTCGGCGCTCTCGTGCTGGATCATGTAGGGCGGCAAGGTTCCGGCGCCCGCCGCGCCGGGCACGGGGGGGCCCTCTTTGGCCGATATCTCGAAGGTCCGGTCGCCCAGGGACAGCACGCCCGCCACCGGGCCAGGCTTGCGGTTTGCCGCCGGCGTCAGGGTCAGGGTCAGCCCGTCGGGTCCACGCTCAATGGCCTGGGGCGCCGGATAGCTGAGGCCGGCGTCTTCGTAGAAGTAGAAATAGGCCTTGCTGACATCCAGACCCTTCAGGCCGCCGCCCGCGGCGCTGAGCTTCAGGGTCGCGCCATTGGTGGTTAATGACACGGGGAAATCGGCGGGCGGCGGCACGCGGGCCAGAGCCGCTGCAATCGCGGCGCTGCCGGCCGGATCGACCTTCGGGGCCGCGCCCGCGACCGTCAGTGTGATGGCCAGGTCAGCCTGGCCGGGAATGCACTGGTCGGCGCAGACCTGATAGTCGACGTGGGCCTTGAGCTCGGCCGTATCGCCGGCCCTGGCCGATTTCGGCGCGGTGATCGCCACCGGCAGCACGACCTCGTTCAGGTAGCCGTAGTTCATGAACCCCGCCAGCGGCAGCTGGGTGGGCGCAGGCCAGTTGATCGGCCCGGCCGTCCAGCCAGGCGGCAGGGTCCACTTGATGTCTGTCGGCTCGCCGACCTCGGCGCTTATCCAGTAGGTATGCCAGTCCGGATCCATCTTCTCGCGCAGGGCGACATGGACGGGCGTGCCAGCCACCGCTTCGCCCTGGCTGATAAGCTCGAGCGAGATGTGGCTCTGCTGGACCGGCTCGGCCTTCGACAGCACGGGCGCGGCCAGGATCGCCGCAAGCAGCACGAGTGCGCGCCAGGCGCCTTTGGAAGCAGTCGAAAAAGGCATGGCCTTGCTATAAGCTCGCGCGGTTCAGGTTGCAAAATGGGACTTTGGCGTCTTGCCCGACTATTTTGACGAAATCTCGGTCGGCCAGGTGGTCTCTCTCGGCCACGCCGCGGTCGATGAGCCGACCGCCCAGGCCTTCATCGACGCCTTCGCGCCCGACTGGGACCTTTCAAGGGGGCTGCCCGATCCGCTGATCTATGTGATCTGGCAAAAGCTGGATTCCCACACCACCGCCGACTGGCCGCAGACCAAGAGGGTGGCGACGGACGCTCTGCGCTTTGCCCGCAACCCCGGGCCGGGCGAATTGCTGAGGGGCCGGATGACCGTGCTGGGCAAGGACCAGGTCGGCGAGACCAAGGGCATTGTCCTGGCTCAGCACGACCTGTTGGACGAGGCCGGACGGCTGGTGTTTTCCTGCCTGACCCGCAGCGTTTTCGCGTGCCGGAGCGTGCCCTAGCCGTTAGCCGGCATGGGGTTGTTCACCAGTGAGGCCTCAAACTCGCGACGCAGCGAGCGGGCTACGATGCGGTCCCACTGCAGCTGCGAGGCCCAGTGGGCGAAGATGGCCGACAGAACGCCCTGGTCGCGGAGCTGGATATAGGTTTCGACCGGCAGATCGTTGAGTTTCTCGCTATCTATCGCGTAGTAGCCGGCGACCTCGACCTGCTCGGTTCCCAGACCCATTTCCGGGGTGGGGGTGTATTTGGCGGTGCGGAAGTCGAACAGATCCAGTTCCTTGAGCCGGTCGACGAACTGAATGGTCATCAGCCGCTCGTTTTCATAGGCCTGGCAGAAGCTGATGCAGTTGTTGGTGTATTCGGTGGGCAAGCCGTTCTCGTAGAAGGGTTTGGCGGGGTTTTCGCCAACCATGTCGGCGGCCCGGTCGATGCAGATGACCGCCGAGTTTTCGCCCTCGATCGAGGAGGCGGCGACGACAAAGGGATAGCGGCGCAGATAGGCGGGAATATAGACCTCGCCCCGGCCCATGGCGTCCGGCACAAACAGGTTGCCGCCCTTCTTAAGGCCCATGACGGCCAGCGGCGCCTTTTCATCGCCGGCGAAGATCACCGGATAGCTGCCGGAGGCGGCCACGAACTCGCTGATCAGCAGCGGCACGAAATGGCTGCCGGCGGCAAAGGCGAAGGGAACGCCGCCCTGCAGCAGGCCCAGCGACCCATGGTCGATCGGATTCAGCGGCTCGGGCTGGCGATAGAGCGGCGCGCCGCCGGTCAGTTCGGGGATGCCAGACCGGTCTTGGGATTCCATGGTCGAACTCTAGCCTGTTGAAACTTCAAGGATCGGGGCTTCTAGCCGATAGGGGTCGGGGCCGCAAATCCCGGAAGATCAGCGGCGAGCCCGCCATTCGTCGCGGGTCTGGCCCCAGATTTCGACCTCCCACGCATCGACCGGCGGCGGCATCTTTCCCGGCCCCCGGTTTTTGGCGCCCAGGCGCGTGGCCACGGCCTGGGAGGCGACGTTTTCGGGCCCGATGGTGTGGATCACATCTTCCCATCCCAGGTGGTCGAAGGCCCAGTCGATGGCCGCCGCCGCCCCCTCGGTCGCATAGCCCTTGCCGCGCGCGTGCCCGTTCAGGCCCCAGCCCACCTCATCGCCCGGCCAGCCGAGAGGCCGCCACGGCCCCAGCCGGCCGATCCATTGGCCGGTATCGCGCTCGATGACCGAGAACATGGAAAAGCCGTTCAGCGTCCAGGCCCCGATGATCGCCGCCCACGACCGCCAGGCGACCTCCGGAACCATGGGCCCGCCGATGAAGCGGGTGGACTCGTGCGCCATCATCTCCACGAAGGCCGGGAAATCCTCCGCCGCAGGCGGGCGGAGGATCAGGCGCGCGGTGGTGAGGGTGGGACCGATCATTGCAGGTCGGGCGGCAACGCTTCGGTCGCGATCAGTTTTGCCGCCTCTTCAAGCGACAGGATCGTCTGGTCGTTGGAGCCAAGGCGGCGCAGGGCGACGGTGTTCTCCTCGGCCTCGCGGCGGCCAACCACGGCGATGATCGGGACCTTGGCGAGCGAATGTTCGCGCACCTTGTAGCCGACTTTTTCGTTGCGCAGGTCCGCCTCGGCTCTTAGGCCCGCCTTCTTCAGGGCCGCGACGGCCTTGACCGCATACGCGTCGGCGTCCTGGGTGATGGTGGCGACCACAACCTGCGTCGGCGTCAGCCACAGCGGCAGGGCCCCGGCATAGTGCTCGATCAGCACGCCCGTGAACCGCTCCAGCGAGCCGAGGATGGCCCGGTGCAGCATCACCGGCCGGTGCTTCATGCCGTCCTCGGCGATGTAGGAGGCGTCCAGCCGTTCGGGCAGCACGTAGTCGAGCTGCAGGGTGCCGCACTGCCAGGTGCGCCCGATGGCGTCGCGCAGGTGGAACTCCAGCTTCGGTCCATAGAAGGCGCCCTCGTTCGGAATGCGCTCAACCTCGACGCCGGCGGCGTTGGCGGCTCGTTCAAGCGTGTCCTCGGCGATGGTCCAGTTCTCGTCGGCGCCAAAGCGCAGGTCGGGCCGCAAAGCCAGCTTCACCGAGTGCAGTTCGACGCCCAGGTCGTCGTACACGACCCGAAGCATTTCGATGAAGGCGCGGGACTCTTCCTCGATCTGGTCCTCGCGGCAGAAAACGTGGGCGTCGTCCTGGGCGAGCTGGCGCACGCGGAGCAGACCGTGCAGGCCGCCCGAGCCCTCGTTCCTGTGCAGGCCCTCGAATTCGGCCAGACGGATGGGCAGGTCGCGATAGGACTTCTGGCCGTGGTTGAAGATCTGCACGTGGCCAGGGCAGTTCATCGGCTTGATGGCGAAGACCCCGTCCTCGGTCTCGCAGGTGAACATGCTGGCGTGGAATTTCTCCCAGTGGCCCGAGCGCTCCCAGAGCGAGCGGTCCAGCACCTGGGGCGTCTTGACCTCTTCATAGCCGCCCGCCTCCATCCGCCGGCGGACGTAATTCTGCAGGGTGCGGTAAAGCGTCCAGCCCTTGGGGTGCCAGAACACCATGCCCTTGCCCTCTTCCTGGATGTGGAAGAGATCCATGAGGGCGCCCAGCTTGCGGTGGTCGCGCTTCTCGGCTTCCTCGAGGCGCGTCAGGTAGGCCTCAAGGTCGGCTTCCGAGGCCCAGGCCGTGCCGTAGATGCGCTGCAGCTGGGCGTTGCGATGATCGCCCCGCCAGTAGGCGCCGGCCAGTTTCGTCAGTTTGAACGCCTTGCCCACGGGCCTGGTCGAGGGAAAGTGCGGGCCGAGGCACAGGTCCTTCCACGGCCCCTGGTGATAGACGCTGATCGGCGCGGTGGCCGGCAGGTCGGCGATGATCTCGGCCTTGTAGGCCTCACCCATAGCCTTGAAGTCGGCGATGGCGGCGTCGCGGTCCACCTCTTCGCGCGTCAGTTTTTCGTCGCGGTCGACGATCTCCTTCATCCGCGCTTCGATGGCCGGCAGATCGTCGAGCGAGAACGGCTCGTCGCGCGCGAAGTCGTAATAAAAGCCTTCGTCGATAGCCGGGCCGATGGTGACTTGTGTGCCGGGGAACAGCTCCTGCACCGCCTGGGCCATGATGTGGGATACATCGTGACGCAGGGTGTCGAGCGACGCGGGATCGTCCCGCGTCAGGAATTCGATGCGGCCCTCGCCCTTGATCAGGGCCGGCGTGATCGGGCGGTCGAGGTCGATGAGCTCGCCGTCGAGGCGCACCAGAACCGTGCGCTTGACGAGACTCGGGGAAATGGCGGCGGCAATATCCCGTCCGCTCGTTCCGGGTTCATACTGTCGGACGGATCCGTCCGGGAATTTGAGATCGATCATGATTTGGTCTTCCGGGGCGGTACGGGATCGTATCCCGAACCGCCAAGAGGATTGCAACGGCACACGCGCCGGATCGACAGATATGTTCCGCGAACCGGCCCGTGCTCGATCAGGGCCTGGGCCGCATATTCCGAACAGCTCGGCGCAAAGCGGCACTGGCGCCCGATCAGGGGCGAGAGCGTCCATTTGTAGGCCTTCAGTAGCCCGCGGACGCAGCGTTCGTAGATCATGCCGGGATGCGGATAGACGCCTCTAGCCCGCACCGGCGGCGCTAGTTCGTGTCGCGGCCAGGCGCAGGGCTTCGCTGGCCGCCTCGAAGGCCAACATGGTCGAGGCGTGCCTCGGCGCGTAATCCTTGACGGGCTCGAGCATGGCGAGGTCCGAAAATCTTCCCTGGGGCGGGGGTCCGCCGGTCTTGAGCATAGCATAGAGGGCGTCACGCGCCGCGTCGACCTCGGCGGGCGTTGCGCCCAAGATGTTCTCGCCCAGCACCGCCGCCGAGGCCTGGCCCAGCGCACAGGCTTTCACTTCCTGGGCAAAGTCGCTGACCTTGCCGTTCTCGACCGCGACGTCCACCAGCACCCGGCTGCCGCAGAGCTTGGCGACTTTTTCGGCGCTGCCCATCGGCGCGTTCAGCCTGCCGGCGCGCGGCATGTTGGCCGCGGCCTTGAGGATCCTGGCCGTGTAGAGATCGTCGAGCATCCAAACTTCCGACTGTCCCCGCGAAGGCGGGGATCCAACAATTCGCGCCGTCACCCATCAAACGAGCATATGGGTCCCCGCCTTCGCGGGGATGAGCGGTATATAATGGCTAGCGCCGCTCGTTAAACATCGCTTCGGCGCGTTCCTTGAGCGCCTCGTTGAAAGACAGGAACCCGCGCTTCATGGCGCTGCGGCGTTTTTCGACGAAGAGGTCGCCCAGAAAGCCGCCGAACACCTCGCCGTTCGAGACAATGCACGAGCCCTTGTCGAGGCTGTCGATCTCGATGAACCGCTGGCTGGTCACCCAGCCGCGCCAGGCGACATCGGACCAGAGAATCTGTTCGTGCGGCACCCAGTCGAGCACCCGGGGCGCGATCCTGCGCGGCGCAAGGTCGGGCAAGGTCAGGGTCAGGGCAAGGCGGTTGCCGATGCGAAGTTCGCCTTCGGCCTCAGGATAGATCGGACACCAGTGACGCCAGGACGAGAGGTCTGAAAGAATCTCCCACAGCACATCCGACGAGGCCTGCACGCCGATGCGGTTCTCGATCTTGATGGGCGGCGCGGGGCCCTTCTGGGCGCCCTTGGAGCCGCCGCTCTGGCTGGTCATCAGTCGGGGGCCAAGGCCCATGGTCTAGTCCTTCATCCGCCAGGTGGCGCCGGTGGGGCCATCCATCACCACCACGCCCAGGGCGTCAAGTTCGGCGCGGATGCGGTCGGCGGTAGCGAAGTCCTTGGAATTGCGCGCGGCCAGGCGCTCGGCCAGCAGGGCCTCGACGCGGACTTTCATCTCCTCGCCGGCCGCGCCTTCGAACCAGGCGACCGGCTCGGTCTGCAACAGGCCGATCAGCTCGCCCGCGAACAGCAGGTTGGCCCGCCACTCCAGCGTCGCCGGCCTGTTGCCCGCCGCCACCGCGCTGCGCAGGCCCCGCCCCAGCGCCGACAGCTCGCGCATGGCGCCCGGCGTATTCAGATCGTCCTCCAGCGCCGCCTTGAAGTGGGCCAGGTGACCCTCGGCGTCGGCGTCCGGCGCCAGGGTTTCGCCGTCGACCAGGGCGGCGGCGTCGCGCAGCACCTGATAGAGGCCGTCGAGGGTTTCCTTCGACTGGCGCAGCAGGCTTTCCGTCCAGTCCAGCGGCTGACGGTAATGGGCCGAAAGCAACGCCCAGCGCAGCACCTCGCCGGGGATGCCCGAATCCAGCAGGTCATGTGGGCGCACCACATTGCCCAGCGATTTGCTCATCTTCTCGCCGGAGAAATCCAGGAAGCCGTTGTGCATCCAATAGCGGGCGTATTCGCCGCCGCCGTGCGCGCAGACGCCCTGGGCCAGCTCGTTCTCATGGTGGGGGAACACCAGGTCGATGCCGCCGCCGTGGATGTCGATCGGCAGGCCCAGCACCGCCTCGATCATCGCCGAGCATTCGATGTGCCAGCCGGGACGCCCCGGACCATAGGGGCTCTCCCACACCGGCTCGCCCGGTTTCGACGGTTTCCACAACACAAAGTCTGCGGGGTTTTTCTTGTAGGGCGCGACCTCGACCCGGGCTCCGGCGATCATGTCGTCGAGGTCGCGGCCCGACAGCTTGCCATAAGCGGCATAGGCGGCGGTGTCGAAGAGGACATGGCCGTCGGCGGCATAGGCGTGGCCGCGGTCTACCAGGGCGGTGATCTGGAGCAGCATCTCGGCGATGTGGGCGGTGGCGCGAGGCTGGAACGTAGGCGTCAGCGCGCCAAGCGCAGCCATCTGCTCCTCATAATAGGCGGTGAATCGCTGGGTGATGACGCTGATCTCGACCCCTTCGGCGGCGGCGGCGGCGTTTATCTTGTCGTCTACGTCGGTGATATTGCGGGCATAGATCACGGCTGCCTCGCCGTAGAGCAGGCGCAAGAGCCGGAACAGGGTGTCGAACACCACCACCGGCCGGGCGTTGCCGATATGGACGTGATTGTAGACCGTCGGCCCACAGACATACATCGTCACCCGCGACGGATCGGTGGGAACGAAGGGCCGCTTTTCGCGGGCCATGGTGTCGTAAATCTGCAGGGTCATCAGGTTTTCTAAACGAGCTTTACGTAAGGTGACGGTTGCCGAAGCGGGTATTTGTCCCATATAGCTTTTGTTGTCCGGGTAGCGACAGGCTTTAGCGGGTTACATAGGCCCCGACGGACATCTTGGGTGAACGCGTCATTCCGGAACCCTCGTTCCGGCGCAACTAGAGCCCGGAAAGACCCTGTAGCACCAATGGATTCTGTCGTTCATGACCGTACCCCGGCCTCGGAAACCCGTGTCGAGTTTTCCGCTGTGAAGCGCCCGTCCCGCGAGGCGGCGATGGAAGCGGTGCGCACCCTGATCGCCTGGGCCGGCGATGACCCGACCCGCGAAGGCGTCATCGACACGCCCAAGCGCGTGGTCGAGGCCTATGACGAATGGTTCTCGGGCTACAAAGCCGACCCGCTGAAAGAGCTCTCCCGCACCTTCGAAGACGTGCAGGGCTATGACGACATCGTCATGCTGCGCGACATCGATGTGGAGAGCCACTGCGAGCACCACATGGCTCCCTTCCTCGGCAAGGCTTACGTCGCCTATCTGCCGCGCGAAAAGGTGGTCGGTATTTCAAAGCTGGCCCGCGTGGTGGAAATCTTCTCCAAGCGCCTGCAGACGCAGGAAACCATGACCCGCCAGATCGCCGACGCGATCGAGGACGCGCTCGCCCCCGGCGGCGTCGCCGTGCTGATCGACGCCGAGCACCAGTGTATGACCACGCGCGGCGTGCACCACAAGCACGTCTCGACGATCACGACCCAGTTCACCGGCGCGTTCAAGGACGATCCGGAGCTGAAGCGGCGGTTTCTGGATTTCTGTAATCGGAAATAGTCGCGGCTCTAGACCCGGCTCACATGTAACGGCGGCATCCGCTCCGCCCAGGGCATGGCCTGTTCCAGCTGGCGGCCGAGCTGCAGGCAGATGTGATCCTGCGCCGAGTTGGAGATCAGCTGCACCCCGATCGGCAGGCCGTCTGACGTCATAGCGAGCGGCAGCGAGATGGCCGGGTTTCCCGTCAGGTTGTGCGGGATGGTGTACTGGGTGATCGGCGCGAAGACGCTTCTGCCGACGGTGTCGAAATCAACGCCCGGCCGTGACAGCGAATAGCGGCCAAACGGCTCGGCCGGGTTGGGCGTCACCGGTGTCAGCATCACATCATATTTCGTGAAAAACTGGCCCAGGGCGCGCCGGGCGGCGTTGCAGGCGGCCCAGGCGGCGGTGAAGCGGGCCGGCGTGATCTCGCCTGCCCGCTGATAGATCGACCAGATGGCGGGCTCAAGGGTGTCCGGGCCGGGCGTCTTGCCTGAGCGGGCGGCGTACTGATTGAGCCGGTTGTCGAAATCAAAAAAGAACAGGTCGCGCGTCACCGGGCCAAGGTCGACGCCGCCAGTGGAGATTTCGGTTTCTTCCACATGATGGCCGAGTTCGGCGAGTTTGCGGCCGGCGGCGCGGACAGCCTCGGCGGTCTCGGGGTGCGGGGCGATGCCATAGACCCCGGCCATGGCGAGGCCGATCTTCAGCGGCTTTGGCGCTCGCTCGGCGAGCACGGCGTAGGGTTCGTCAGGCTTGGGGATGACGAAGGGATCGCCCGGATAAGGGTGACAGATTTCGTCCAGCATGGCGGCGGCGTCGCGCATCGTCCTGGTCTGCACGAAATTGAGCGACCAGCCCCAGCCGTTCTCGTCGACCACGGGCCCCAGTGAGACCCGCATGCGTGAGGGCTTGAAACCGACGACGCCGCAGAGCGAAGCGGGAATACGGATCGAGCCGCCGATGTCGGACGAGTGAGCGATGGGGACCACCCCCGCCGCCACCGCCGCCGAGGCCCCGCCAGACGATCCGCCCGCCGAATAGCCGCTCCGCCAAGGGTTGTGGCAGTCGGGATAAAGCGCGCCCTCGGTGGTCGCGGCCATGGAAAACTCCGGCGCGGCCGAGCGGCCGAGGTTGTTTACGCCGGCCTTCTTCAGCAGCATCCACAAATTGGTGTCGGCCGCGGCGACCATGCCTTCGCACAGGCGCGAGCCGAACTCGATCTTGCGGCCGGCTTCGTGTCCGAACACGTCCTTGATCAGAAAGGGCACGCCCCGGAACGGCCCGTCGCCCAGGGCGGCCTCATCCAGCTCCTCGATCCGGTCGGGATAGGTTTCCACCACCGAGGCCAGGTGCGGGTTGGAAAGCTCGATAGCCCGGGCGGCGATGAGCGCCAGTTCACGCGGGCTGACCTGTTTCTTGCGGACCAGTTCGGCCAGCCCCAGGGCGTCGAAACGCGCGTATTCGCCAAGGTCCATGCTGTTCTCTCCCAATCCCCGCGCCTAGTGTTAGGCACTGGACCGGGCCGGGGAAAGCCCCATGCTCGCCAGCCGCACTGCAACCGGCTAAATGATCGGCATGACCGCCGCCTTTCCCACCGCCCCATCGACCACCGCGCTCGAGCGCGGGAGCGAGATCGCGCCGCGCTTTGACGCCAATGGCCTGATCGCGGCCGTAACCACCGACGCCGGCACCGGCGAGGTGCTGATGCTCGCCTGGATGAACGCCGAGGCCCTGAGGCTGACGCTGGATACCGGCTACGCCCACTACTGGAGCCGATCGCGGGGCGAGCTATGGAAAAAGGGCGAGACCAGCGGCCAGCTGCAGCTGGTCCAGGAAATCCGTGTCGACTGCGACCAGGACGCCGTGCTGCTCAAGGTTTTGCCGCAGGGCGACGGCGGCGCCTGCCACGTCGGCTTCCGATCTTGCTTCTACCGCGTTGTGGAAGACGGCAAACTTGTTGAACGCTCTGAATAAGGAACCTGCATGTCCAGCGAAGGCCTCCACGTCCCGCGCGAGAAGCTGAAGGCAAAGACCCTCAATCTCCACTACGCGATCACCTCGCTGATCGAGGAATTCGAGGCGGTGGACTGGTATCGCCAGCGGGCGGATGACTGCGACGATCCGGCGCTGAAAGAGATACTGCTGCACAACGCCGCCGAGGAACTCGAGCACGCGGCCATGGTGCTGGAATGGATCCGCCGCAACGATCCGCAGGCCGACAAGGAGCTGCGCGAATATCTGTTCACCGACGGCTCGATCACCGGTCACGAGGAAGCGGTCACGGGCGACGATGGCCAGTAGCCTGGGCGGGTCATGACCGACCCCATCGCCGAGGACATCGACGACGACATTCCGCTCGATCCGGGCCCGGCCGGGATCCGCATTGTCGAGCTCTCGGCGAACGAGGCGGGCGGGCGCCTGGACAAGGCCCTGACCGCCAAGCTGCCGGAACTGTCGCGCGCCCGGCTGCAGGCGCTGATGGGTCAGGGCCGGGTCAGCCGCGACGGCATTGTCCTGAACGATCTTTCGGCCAAGGCGCTGGCCGCCAGCTACCGCATCGAAATTCCCGCCGTTATCGCCGCCGAGCCGCAGCCCGAAGACATTCCGCTCAGCGTCCTCTTTGAGGACCAGCACATCATCGTCGTCGACAAGCCGGCCGGTATGGCCGCCCATCCCGCGCCGGGCAGCGAGAGCGGCACCCTGGTCAATGCCCTGCTCCGCCACTGCGGCGACAGCCTTTCAGGCATCGGCGGCGTCGCCCGGCCTGGCATCGTCCACCGCCTGGACAAGGACACCACCGGCGTCATGGTCGCGGCCAAAAGCGACGCGGCGCACCGGGGCCTGGCCAAACTCTTCGAAGCCCACGACATTGAACGGGTCTATGTGGCGCTCACCCGCGGCGCGCCCAATCCGGCCGCCGGCAAGATCGAGACCCGCATTGGCCGCTCCCACGCCGACCGCAAGAAGATGGCGGTGCTGAAGACCGGCGGGCGCGAGGCCATCACTCATTACAGGACGGCGCGGACCTTCGGCCCGGAAGCGCGCCCCGTCGCCGCCCGCGTCGCCTGCACACTGGAGACCGGCCGCACCCATCAAATCCGCGTCCATCTGGCCTCGAAAGGCGCGCCGTGCCTCGGCGATCCGCTCTATGGCTCGGGCCAGCCGGTGCTGGCGGTGCGCCAGGCCATGGCCGCGGCCGGCCTCGCCCGTCAGGCTCTGCATGCGGCCGTTCTGGGTTTTGTCCACCCGATCACCGGCAGGGCGCTGCGGTTCGAGACGTCCTTGCCGGCGGACATGGCGAGCCTTGAAGCGGGCCTAGCCGAACTCACCTAGCGTCGCTAAGGTGCCTGTTCCTGGGGAGGACAAGATGACGAAACCGATTTTCGCTGGCCTGGCCGGCGCAGCGCTGATGGCGGCGAGCCTCGCGCAGGCTCAGCAACCGGCGCCGGCCGCCGGCGGGCGCACCATGGCCGGAGCCGCCTGCGGGGCGACCAGCAAACCGTCCACGCCTGACAACGCCACCGAGTCCAAGAGCGGGCGCAAGTTCATCCTGCAGTTTCCCTGCGACCTGAAGCCGGATGAAAAGGTCACCGTGATCCTCAACATCCATGGCGCGGGATCGTCCTCGAGCTATCAGCACCAGTATTTTCCCGCCGGTCAGTACGCCCAGAAGTACCGGCTGGTGGTGGCGACCCCGACGGCGCTGGCGGCCATGCCGGGACGCACCTGGCAAGCGGCCAACGACGATCAGTATCTGCACGATCTCACCGACCTGTTGTTCGCCGAGATCGGCAAACAGAACATCAAGTCGTTCTGGCTGGCGGGCCACAGCCAGGGCGGCGCAACCTCGAGCCGGCTGGTTTGCTCACCCTTCTTCCGCTCGAAGGTCGACGGCTTCTTCAGCCTCTCTGGCGGCCGGGTCGGCGGCGCCACCGCCCGCAACGAGCACTACAACGAGACGGCGCCCGGCGTTCCACCGCCTCCGGCTGCCGCACCGGCCGCGGGAGCCGCGCCCGTCGCCGGCCGCGGTCCGGCGACGCCGGCCGCCGACGGTCCGATGACCTGCGACTATTCCCACATCTACGACACGGGCCAGTGGGAGGTGGCGGCCCTGCCGGAAACCTCGGCCATTGCCGAGAAATTTGGCTGCACGCGGCGCACACCCAAACCTGACATCGTCGATACCGAGCCGGGCTACACCTGGGATCCGTCCCGTCAGAACCCCACCCGCATCGGCTGGGGCCGCCAGCCCAGGCCGGGAACCGCCAAGATGGTGGTCTTCGAAGGCTGCCGCGACAACCGCGTCGTCGCCGACATCATGCGGATGGACAAGGGCCATACCGAGGGCCTGGAGCCCAAGGTCACCGAGGAAATCATCAAGCTGATCGTCTCGGCCAAGGGCGGCCGGGCGCAGCAGGGCTAGGGACAAGGGAGACCACTATGACCAAACTGATCGACCGGGCGGCCAGAACCGCCCCGCTATGGACCGTGGCCTCGGTACTGGCGTTGAGCGCGGCCGCGATGAGCCACGCCGCCGAGCCGAAGAGTGTCGCGGGCGTGATCTGCAACAGCCCGCCGCGCATCAACTGTCCGGAGGCCAACTGCCTGCCGGCCCTCTCCGGGTATCAGGGTGATGCGGTGGAACCCAAGTCGGGACGCAAGTTCCTGCTGGACTTCCCCTGCGACTACAAGCCCGGCGAGCAGGTGATTTTCATCCTCAACATTCACGGCGCGGGATCGGTCGGCAACTGGCAGCGCCACTATTTCCCGGCCATCGACGACAAGGAAAAGTATCGCCTGGTAGTGGCCACGCCCACCGCCAAGGCCGACATGCCGGGCCGCACCTGGCAGGCGGCCAACGACGACAAATTCCTGGAAGACGTTTCCAGCCTGGTGATCGACGCCTTTGGCAAACAGAACATCAAGTCGTTCTGGCTGGCCGGCCACTCCCAGGGCGGCATCACCTCGCGACGCATCGTCTGCAGTCCCTATTTCCGCTCCAGGGTCGACGGGTTCATCAGCCTCTCAGGCGGGCGGATCGGCACGCCCACCCCACCGCCGGGCGCGACGCCTACCGCCGCGCCTGGAGCCGCTCCCGGCCGCGGCGCCGCCCCGGCCGGAGCGCCGGCTCGTGGTCCAGCCGCGGCGCCCCCGCCGCTCGATTGCGATTTCTCCTTCATCTACGGCACCGGCGAACTCGAAGCTGCGGGCGCGGTTTCGGCCCGTCAGCCTTCGACCTGGGCGGAGAGGTATGCCTGCGGACCGCGCGTACGCGAGCCCGACATTGTCGACACCCGGGCCGGCTACGTCACCGCCACCGACCAGACGCGGGGCCCGTCCTGGGGCCGGTTCGCGCGGCCGGGCAAGGCCGAGGTTCAGGTCTACACCGGCTGCAAGGATGGCCGGGTGGTGGCTGATATCGTGCGGTTGGATAAGGGCCACACCGAAGGCTACGAGCCTCAAATCCTCGATCGAATCCTGAAGCTGATGGCCTCGATCCCCGGCGGCAAGCTGCGCTCTGGACGAGGCTAGCCTTTGGTGGCCGCCATCCGGGCGCGCAGGCCCTTCAGGAAGGTTTCGAGCCCGAACTGGAAGTCAGAATCCCAGTCCGGCTCCGGATTGTGCCGAGGCGTCGCGTTCTCATAGAGCGCCCAGCCCATGGCGTAGCGGCCTAGCGACAGCAAGGTCACGGAACAGTCCTTGAGCGGCATGCCCGAACGCACGTGTAGGCAGCGAGACATCTCGCTGAAGGCGCGCTTTTCGTCGGCGACCACGGGCGGGATTCGGGTCATGACCAAGGCGCCGTCCCGCCGCGACAGGGCAGTTCGGCGAAGGCCATGGGCGCCGTCGGCCAGCCAGGTGTCAAGGTTGAAATCGGCGGAGTCGAAATCCGGTTCCGGCAGGGCTTCGAGGAAGAGCGCCCCGGACATGTGGGCCAGAAGTTCGTTCTTGTTTTTGAAGTGCCAGTAGAGCGAGGGGCCCTTGACGCCCAGCTCGGCGGCCAGCCGGCGCGTCGACAGGCCTTCGATGCCCACCTCGTCAAGCAGATTGAGCGCCGCCTGGACGATCGTCCGGCGGTCCAGGGCGGCTCTGGACTTGGCGAGGTTTTCCAGCATTGACTCCCTACCGTCGCTAGGCGTCAATCTCTACTTGCAGGGCGGCGGCCTGGCCGCAAGCGCCCCGACGGGGACTACAACAGTAAAAACAGGGGAAAGTCGATCCACCTTGCGAAAGCAGTAGATTGATAGGGGCGAGGGCGCCTTTCGTTCAAGATTAAAAATACCGGACGGCCGCAGTCGCGGCGAGATTCCGGATACGGATTGGGAAAGTCCAGAAGACTTAAAAGATGAAACGCTCGATGTTGTTTCAGGGGGTCGCCGTGCTCGGCCTCACGGCGCTGGCCGCCGGGGCCTCGCTGGCCCAGCACGCGGCGCCCAAGGCGGCGCCGAAAGCGGCCGAGCCCTCCCCACATCTTCATGGGCGTCAATTGTGACCTGCCGCCCGCCTATCACTGCCCGGACGAGGCCTGCGAGCGGGGTTCGACGCCCCAGCCGGGCGATACGGTGGAGATGAAGACCCGCCGGTTCTATTTCCTCGATTGCCCCAAAGGCGTCACACCGGGCCAGAAGGTCAACATCCTGCTCAGCCTGCATGGCGGGGGCTCCTACGCCAACTAGCGGCGCAGCTACTTCCGGGGCATCGACGTGAAGGACGAGTACAACCTCGTCATTATCACCCCGGGATCGCCGACGCGCACCTGGAGCGAGCCCGCCTGCGCTGACTGCGGGGCGGGGTAGTTTGCCGGGCCGGGGCGGAGCTGCGCCGGCGGTGGCCCCCGGTCGCGGAGGATAGTCGGGCCTGGAAGTCCCCAAGGCCTTAAATTCTCCGCAACTCATACCTATCTAGCGCGCTAGAGGGGGGCGGCGATGGCGCGCGCGTTATCACCGCCCGGAGTTTGGAGGGTCCTTTATGGCCAACACGACCGCGCTCAGTGTCATGTCGCCCGATGGCGGCCTGTCGCGTTATCTCACCGAAATACGCAAATTCCCCATGCTGGCGAGGGATGAGGAATTCATGCTGGCCAAGCGCTGGCGCGAACATGAGGACTCCCAGGCCGCTCACCGGATGGTCACGTCACACCTGCGTCTGGTGGCCAAGATCGCCATGGGCTACCGCGGCTACGGCCTGCCGATCGGCGAAGTCATCTCCGAAGGCAACGTCGGCCTGATGCAGGCGGTCAAGAAGTTCGAGCCCGAAAAGGGCTTCCGCCTGGCCACCTACGCCATGTGGTGGATCCGCGCCTCGATCCAGGAATACATCCTGCGCTCGTGGAGCCTGGTGAAAATGGGCACCACGGCGGCCCAGAAGAAGCTGTTCTTCAACCTGCGCAAGGCCAAGAGCGAGATCGAAGCGCTTGGCGACGGCGACATGCGACCCGAACAGGTCAGCCAAATCGCCACCAAGCTGGGCGTTCTGGACGCGGAAGTGATCTCCATGAACCGGCGGCTTTCCGGCGGCGGCGACGCCTCGCTGAACGTACCGATGCGCGCGGACGGCGAGATGGAATGGCAGGACTGGCTGGCTGACGACGAACAGGTCAGCCAGGAAACCGCGCTCGCCGACTCGGAGGAGGCGGGTATCCGTTCAAGCCTCTTGCAGACCGCCATGGCCGAACTGAACGACCGCGAGCGCCACATCCTCACCGAGCGGCGCCTGAAGGACGAGCCGACGACGCTGGAAGACCTTGCAACCCACTATGGGGTGTCCCGCGAACGGGTGCGTCAGATCGAGGTTCGGGCCTTCGAAAAGCTGCAAAAGGCCATCCGCGCGGCGGCCGAGGATAAGAACCTTCTGGACTAATTTTCTTGGCGCTATCGCTCGCCGAAGGGCTCGCTGCTTGAGCGCTAGGCCGCGTCGGCCGGCAGCCAGGGCCAGAGGCCGACACAGGCCGCTTCGATTTCGGCGCGGCACAATCGGCCGGCCTTGACCTGGGCGTCGAGCGTTTTGCTCAACCGGAGCGCCGCGCCAGCGAGTTTGTCGTCCTTGGTGAGGCCCGCCATTGAGATCAAATCGACGGCCTGGGCCTGCATGGCCCGCAAAGCCTGGCGCGGATCGCTCTCTATGGCGCTGACCGCCGAGCGCAGGATGCGCATGGCCTGGCTGATCCGTGCGACGGCGGGCGTTGCCTGCTGATCGGACTTGCGCTTGCGCGGACCCTGATAGTCGGCCGAATTGAACCGGCGCCGGTCCGGCCCGATGTAGCGCACGGCCTCCACCCAATCGCGCGAGTTCAAAATCACGGCGTCAAGCCTGCGGACGAGGTCCTTGAGGTTGTATGGCTTGCGTAAAAACTCATGCACGCCGGCGTCGCGCGAGCCGAGGATCGAGGCGGCGGTCGCCTCGGCGGTGACCACGATGATCGGAACCTCACGGCATTTCAGGTCTGAGCGGCGCAGCTGCCGGGTCAGGTCAAGACCGTCGAGGCCATCCCCGGCGAATTCGGTCAGGATGATCTGCGGATCGTCTTCGCGCGCCGCGTTCATGGCGCTCTTGGTCGTGCCTTCGATGCGGATGTGTTTCGCGCCCAGGTCCTTGAGCAGTTCGTGCAGCAGCCGCGCCGAGGCCGCATGCGGCTCAATCAGCAGCACCCGCTCCAGATGGCGGGCGTATTTCTTGGTGGGCGCGCTTTCGGCGTAGAGCAAGGCCTTTCCCTGGGTAAGGGGTTAATAAAGCCATGCTTTTGTAAACAATCGACTTACGAGCCGACCGCCATTCGTTAACCCACGAAAGGATCGCGCATCAGGATGGTGTCTTCCCGCTCCGGGCTGGTCGATAACAGAGCAACGGGCGCACCGATCAGCTCTTCGATGCGGCGCACATATTTGATGGCGTTTGCGTTGAGGTCCTTGAACGACCGCGCGCCGGCCGTGCTCTGGCTCCAGCCTTCGACGATTTCAAAGACCGGCTCGGCGGCCGCCTGATCCTTCAGACTGGCGGGCAGATAGTCGAGAACCTTACCGCCGATCCGGTAGCCCGTGCAGATCTTGAGTTCGGCGAGACCGTCCAGCACATCGAGCTTGGTGAGCGCAATGCCGTCGATGCCGTTGATCGCCACCGACTGGCGCACGAGCACCGCGTCGAACCAGCCGCAGCGGCGCGGCCGGCCGGTGTTGACGCCAACCTCACGCCCAATCGTCGACAGGTGTTTGCCAACCTCGTCGAAGAGCTCGCAGGCAAACGGGCCTTCGCCGACCCGCGTGGTGTAGGCCTTGACGATGCCGAGCACATAACCCGCGCCCTTCGGCCCCATGCCGGATCCTGCCGCCGCCTGCCCCGCCACGGTGTTGGAGCTGGTCACATAGGGGTAGGTGCCGTGGTCGACATCGAGAAAGGCGCCTTGCGCGCCCTCGAACAGGATACGTTTACCCGCTCTGACTTTCTGGTCGAGCAGGCGCCAGGCCGGCTGCACGAACGGCAGGATCTTCGGCGCAATCGCCAGCAGTGACTCTCGCAAAGCGTCGGGGTCGACCTTCTCCAGGCCCAGCCCCTTGCGCAGCGGCGCATGGTGGGACAAGAGCCGCGCGATTTTGTCGTCGAGCGCCGCGGAGTCCGCCAGGTCGGAAACCCGGATCGCCCGGCGTCCGACCTTGTCTTCATAGGCCGGCCCAATGCCGCGGCCAGTGGTGCCAATCTTGGTGATACCGCTGTTGCGCCCCTCGGCGGCGGCCTCGCGCGCCACGTCGAGCTGCGGATGCAGGGGCAGGATCAGGCAGGCGTTATCGGCGATGACCAGGATGTCGGGTGAGATTTTCACGCCCTGGGCTTCGATCTTTTCAATCTCGCTGATCAGGTGCCAGGGATCGACCACCACACCGTTGCCGATCACCGACAGCTTGCCCTGCACCACGCCCGACGGCAGCAGCGCCAGCTTGTACGTCTTGCCGTCGACCACCAGTGTGTGGCCCGCGTTATGGCCGCCCTGGAAGCGCACCACCACATCGGCGCGGTTGCACAGCCAGTCGACGATCTTGCCTTTGCCCTCGTCGCCCCATTGGGCGCCGACCACGGTGACATTGGCCATGGCTCTGTCCGTCCTTCGCGCGCGAAGACGCGCACAAGCTTCAGACCCTGAGCGCGTTGGTTGAATCTGCGGGGAAGCGGCCCGCGAGGGGCCGTTCCCATGGCCTTATGCAGTAATTCGTGGGGGAAACAAGACACCTCCCCGCTCTCGCGGGGAGGTTCGGTTGGTTTAGACGAAGCTCGGCCGGGGCGCGGTCGGCACCGCCTGGGCGATCATCCTCACCATGTCGCCGCGGTAGTTGTTCTCCACCCGCATGGTCTTGTCGAACACCATCGTGGCTCGTGTCGTCGAATTGTACGCAGGCCAGTCGGGGATCAGCGGGTTGTTCGGATTGCCGGTGGCCGCGAAGGCCGCCCAGACCGCCGCCGTGCGGTCGGCCATCAGCCGCCCGTCGGCGGATCCTGAGCCGCACATGGGGTTGCGATAGAGGTGGAACGACGCATCAACGTCATGCCCGTGCACCGCCCCGTGTTTGCCGTTGAAGGACGGATTGGCCCAGTCCCAGACGTACATATAGGCCGGCGCCTTGTTCAGCGCCGCCTTGCGTTCGGCCTGGATCATCGAATTGCCGCGCGTGGCGTCAGTCATCGCCTCGGCGTTGGTCAGATAGGGCGTCTGGGTGGAGTTCTTGGCCTTGTAGGCCGCCAGGATCGCCGGCCCCCGCGCGCCGTAACGCTCGTTGAACGCGGCGGCGAGCTGGGCCTGGGTCATGTCGAAATTGGTCAGGCGCAGGGCCGCATCGTGCAGGGTGGTCGAGATGATCACCGGCACATCGGCCGATTCGGTCGGCGCGCCCGGGTCGAAAGGATGGTGAGGCAGGGCCCGGCCGTCGACCACCGGACTGAAAGCCGCGCCGGTCGTTTTGACCTGGGCTTCGAGGATCTGCTGCCAGGTGAGTTTCTGCAAGTTGCCGATGGTGGCCTTGGTGATGCCCAGCGTTTTCAGAAACGCCTCGGTGTCCTGGGCCGCCGCCTCGCGGGTGCGAGAGCGGATGGTCGAGCCGGACTGCACCGCCGCGCGTTGGAAGAGGCCCTTGGCGGAGGGAGTCGCGAGCAGGGTGGAGGTTTTCGAACCCCCGCCCGACTGGCCAAAGATCATCACCCGGTTCTTGTCGCCGCCGAAGCGCTCGATGTTGTCGCGCACCCACTCCAGCGAGGCGACCATGTCGAGCAGGCCGACGTTGCCGGCGTCGGCGAAGGCCGCCGGCGCGCCGAAGTCGGTCAGGTGCAGATAGCCGTTGGCGGCCAGTCGGTGGTTCACCGTCACCACCACCACATTGTTCAGCCGCGCCATCTGGCCGCCGTCGTACATCGGGCCGTTGCCCGAGCCTGTCGTCCAGCCGCCGCCGTGGAAACTGACCAGCACGGGCCGCTTGGCGGCGTCGGCGGCCGGAGTCCAGACATTGAGATTGAGGCAGTCTTCGCCCATGCCGCCCGTGCCGACGTGGCGATCCCACATGATCATCATCGAATAGTCTGACGCCATCGACGACTGGGTCTGGGGCGAGACGTGGGCGTAGCCGTAACATTCCTTCACGCCCGCCCACTTGGCCGGCTTCTTCGGCGGCATATAGCGATTCAAGCCACCGGTGGACGCGCCGTAGGGGATGCCCAGGAAGGTCTTGACGCCGGTGGCGCTGCCCGCATTGGCGAAACCGGAGACCTTTCCGTTGGTGGTCTCGACGGTCCAGAACACCGGGCCGGTTCCACCCCCGCCCAGGCCCGCGGCCGGAGCGGCCGGCGCGGCGGCAGCCGCCTGTTGGGCGTCGGCCTTGCTGGCCACGGCGCCGATGGCAGCCGCGACGGCCACACCGCTGATGATGTCGCGGCGACTCGCGCTCGCGTCGGACTTGATCTTGCTCATGGTTCTTCCTCCCCAACCAGTCGTTCGCTGGTCTTCAGGCAGAAAGGTTAGGCGCCAAATCCCGGAGGCGTCAAATTTCCAGTCAACTTAGAACGTAAGTGCTCGGGCTTCTTTCACCTGCGGCAGAGCGCAGACCTTGGCGAGCAGGGCGTCGGTGGGGGCCGAGTCGATACCGACCAGGGCGATGGCGTCTTCGCCCGGGCCGCGGCGGCCGAGGTTGAAGGTGGCGATGTTGACGCCCGCCTCGCCCAGGAGGCCGCCCAGGGCGCCGATGAAGCCCGGCTTGTCGAGGTTGTTGATATAGAGCATGGCCGGCGAGAAGGCCGCGTCCAGCTCCATACCTTTCACTTCGACGATACGGGGGCTGCCGCCCACCACCGAGCCCGCGAACGAGCGCTTGCCCATTTCGGTGGTGACGGTGATGCGGATCAGGCTGTCATAGACGGGGCTCTCGTCCTGACGGCTTTCCGAGACAGTGATGCCGCGCTCTTTGGCGATGGCCGGGGCCGAGACCATGTTGACCTCTTCCAGCATGGGCTTGAGCACGCCGGCCAGCGAGGTGGCGGTCAGCGGCTTGACGTTCAGCTTGGCGACCTCGCCCTCGTAGGCGATGTCGATGGCCGTGACGCCCACGTCGACCATCTGGCCGGCGAAGGCGCCCAGCGCCGCCGAAAGGGCGATGAAGGGCTTCAACCGCGGAGCTTCCTCGGCGCCGACCGAGGGGGAGTTCAGGGCGTTGGTGACGGCGCCGGTCAGGAGGTAGTCGGAGATCTGCTCGGAAACCTGCAGGGCGACGTTTTCCTGGGCCTCGAGGGTCGAGGCGCCGAGGTGCGGCGTGCAAACCACCTTGTCCGAGCCGAACAGGGGGTTTTCTTTCGCCGGCTCCACGGAAAAGACGTCGAAAGCCGCGCCGCCGATGTGGCCCTCGTCGATCAGTTTGCGCAGGGCAACCTCGTCGACCAGCCCGCCGCGGGCGCAGTTGATAATCCGCACCCCCTTCTTGGTCTTGGCGAGGTTTTCCGCCGACAGGATGTTGCGGGTCTTGTCGGTCAGCGGGGTGTGCAGGGTGATGAAGTCGGCGCGGGCCAGCAGCTCGTCCAGTTCGACCTTCTCGACGCCGATCTCGACGGCGCGCTCTGGCGCCAGGAACGGGTCATAGGCGATGACCTTCATGCGCAGGCCCAGCGCCCGGTCGGCGACGATCGAGCCGATATTGCCGGCCCCGATCAGGCCCAGGGTCTTGGCCGTCAGCTCGACACCCATGAAGCGGTTCTTTTCCCACTTGCCGGCCTGGGTCGAGGCGTCGGCGGCGGGCAGGTCCCGCGCGATGGCGAACATCATGGCGATGGCGTGCTCGGCGGTGGTGATCGAATTGCCGAACGGGGTGTTCATGACGATCACGCCCTTGGCGGTGGCGGCGGGAATATCGACATTGTCGACGCCGATGCCGGCCCGGGCGATGACCTTCAGCTTCTTGGCGGCGGCGATGACGTCCTTGTCGATCTTGGCGCCCGAACGGATGGCGAAGGCGTCATAGTCGCCGGCGATGGCGATCAGCTCGTCCTTGGAAAGGCCGACCTTGATGTCGAAATCGACGCCGCGCTGCTTGAAGATGTCGACGGCGGCGGGGGAGAGTTTGTCGGCGATGAGTACGCGGGGCATGTGAGCCTCCTCGTTGCGAGTGAATGAATGAACGGAAAGTGGCGCGGCCTAAGCCGGCGCCAGGTCCGAAACGGTCTGGTCGAAGGCCCAGTCGAGCCAGGGCGTCAGCGCGTCGAGATCGGTAGCTTCCACCGTCGCCCCGCACCAGATGCGAAGGCCCGGAGGCGCGTCGCGATAGCCGCCGACGTCAAGCGCGGCGCCTTCCTTTTCGAGCAAGGACGCGAGCTTCTTGGCGAACTCAGCCTGGCCGTCGTCGGAGAGCCCGGTGACGCGCGGATCGACCACCTTCAGGCACACCGAAGTGTTCGAACGGATGGCCTTGGACGAGGGCAGGAATTCCACCCACGGGGTCTTGTCCACCCAGGCTTCAAGCACCGCCAGATTGGCGCCTGCCCGGCGCTGCAGTTCAGCCAGGCCGCCGATGGCCGAGGCCCACTTCAGGGCGTCGATATAGTCTTCGACGCACAGCATGGACGGCGTGTTGATGGTGGCGCCCTCGAAGATATCGAGAGAAACCTTGCCGCCCTTGGTCATGCGGAACAGCTTGGGCATCGGCCAGGGCGGGGAATAGCTTTCCAGCCGGGCGACCGCGCGGGGCGAGAGGATCAGCACGCCGTGCGCGCCCTCGCCGCCCATGGCCTTCTGCCAGGAGAAGGTGACCACATCGAGCTTGGCGAAATCGAGGTCCTGGGCGAAGGCCGCGCTGGTGGCGTCGCAGATCGTCACGCCCTCGCGGTCGGCGGAAATAAAGTCGGCGTTGGACACGCGCACGCCAGAGGTCGTGCCGTTCCACGTGAAAACCAGGTCTTTTTTCGGATCGACCTTGGTCAAATCGGGCAGCTCGCCATAGGCCGCGCTCAGGGTCTCGACGTCCGCCAGCTTCAGCTGTTTGGTGACGTCCGTCACCCAGTCCTTGCCGAAGGATTCAAAGGCCAGCAGCTGCACCGGCCGCGGGCCCAGCATCGACCACATGGCCATCTCGACGGCGCCGGTGTCGGAACCGGGTACGATGCCGATCAGATAATCGGCGGGAACCTGCAGCACCTCACGGGTGCGGTCGATGGCTTCCTTCAGCCGCGCCTTGCCCAGTTTTGAGCGGTGCGAGCGGCCGAGAACCGCATTCGACAGATTTTCAGGTTTCCATCCGGGTCTCTTGGCGCAGGGGCCGGAAGAGAATTCGGGACGTGCCGGGCGCATGGCCGGCTTGGCGGCGGTGGTCATATCGATGTCTCCCATCCTTACAGATGAGCAGCATCCCGTTGGGGGGATGTGGCCCGCCGCGGGACATAGGGGGGAATCATGAAGAAAGCGAGGGAGAAACCGCGCCGCACGAGCGGAATTTTAGATGAACCGGCGATGACCAAACCCGTTCAGGCGCGTTTCAGGCTCCAGATGCTGAATTTGTCTCATGGCGAGGCGGTATGTCCCTGCCCTGAAATTCAAAGGAGTTGACCCATGAAAAAGATTGTCTCCACCCTGCTGATCGGCGCCGCGCTTGCCGCCGCCGTTCCGGCCGTCACTTTCGCCCAGCCATATGGACGCGGTCCGGGTCCTGGCCCCAGCTATGATCCGAACCCTGGACGTGGCTACGACCCCTACCCCGGCCCCGGACGTGGCAACGGCTACGATCCCAACCCTGGCCGTGGGCGCGGTCCCGGCTGGGACAACGACCGCTATCCGACCCCCCGCCGGATCGCCGAGCGCGAAGCCAATATCGCGCAAGGGATCGACGAGGGCGAACGCCGCGGCGGCTTGACCCGCGACGAGGCCTGGCGCCTGCGCGGCCAGCTGCGCGATGTTCAGCACATTGAAGACGGCTATCGCCGGGGCGGGTTCTCGGACAAGGAAATCCGCGACCTCAATCGCCGCCTTGATGTGCTGGTCAGCACGCTCGACCGTGAACGCCGCGATGGCGACCAGCGCGGCGACCAGATCAGCGAGCGCCTGACCCGCATCGAGGCCAACATCAATGAGGGCGCCCGCCGCGGCGGCCTGACCTGGCAGGAAGCGGCCCGACTGCGCGCCGATCTCGAAAACCTGCGCTGGCGGGTGGCCAACGCCCGGCGCAGCGGCGATGGTCTGGACTCACGCGAGCGAGCCGACCTGAACCGCAGACTCGACCAGCTGGCCAACGAAGTCGAGCGTCAGCGCCGCGATAACCAGTCGCGCGGCCGCTACTAGGTCCCAAGCCCTAGGGTCTGAGTTTGGGCTCCGGCGATGGCGGTGACGCCGCCGCCGGTTGTCCTTTGGCCTGGGCCAGACTGGCGGCCAGGGCGTTCAGATCGAGCGGTTTGGGCTCGGTTTTGGCCGCCGCCTTGACCTCGGGCGCCGGGGGGGTGGCCTTCGGCGCTGCCGCGGGCGCCGCCGGCGCCGGGACGGCCGCCACGGGCGGTGGTCCGGTCATCGCCTTGTAGAGCAGGTCGATGTTGGCGACCCGGTTGGTCGATGGTGGTTGCTCGGCGTTGCACAGCAGGCGGCGATAGAGCGCGGCGGCGCCCTGCAAGGCGGTCATCTCCATCCACAGGCCATCCTCGCGCTCGCTGATCAGACGGCCATCCTTGTCGAGCACCGCCGATTTCGACCAGCGGTAACGATTGCCGCGACACTCGAATTCAAGCCGCTCGGCCAGGAAGCTGTAGGCGCCTCCGGTCCCGGCGCGGGCCTGCTGATAGTAGGTGACGGTATTGATGCCCATGATGCCGGTGCCGATATCGACGTACCGCGAGGCTTCATCATAGGCGACGGCGCCGCCATTGATCGGAAACCAGAACCAGCGCTGCGGCGGCGGGGCCTGGGCCGCCAGCGGCAGCAAGAGGACGATCAGCCCAAGTCGGAAAAGCCGTTTCACGCGCCTAGATACCCGAAAAGACGCCCCTTGCGTCAACTGTGACGCAAAGTCCAGCCATGGTCCAGCGGCCCGTGACCGGCGCCAAGGCCCGGCGCCGACCGGATCGCCTCGGCGACGTAGGCCCAGGCCCGGGCGACCGCCCCCTCCAGCAGCAGGCCTTGGGCCAGTCCGGCCGCACAGGCGGAGGCAAGCGTGCAGCCGGTGCCGTGGGTGTGGCGGGTTTCGATGCGCTCGGCCTCGAAGAGGGTCTCGCCGTCGGCGGTCATCAGGATATCGACGATGCGCGGGCCTTCGATATGGCCGCCCTTCATCAGCACCGCACGGGCGCCCAGGGCCAGCAGAGCCTCGCCCGCCCGGCGCAGGTCGTCGGTGGTGGCGCAGGCAAGGCCAGTCAGGGCGGCGGCCTCCGGCGCATTGGGAGTCAACAGACTGGCGCGTGGGATCATAAGATCGCGAACCGCGGCGATAGCGACCGGGTCCAGCAGGGATGCGCCGCCCTTGGCGATCATCACCGGATCGATCACTACCGGGACGCCGGCTTCATCCAGCAGGGCGGCGACGGCTTCGACCACCGCGCGCGATCCCAGCATGCCGGTCTTGATGGTGTCGGCGCCGATATCAGAGAGCACCGCCCGCGCCTGGGCGGCGATGATGTCCGGCGGTATTTCATGGACCGCAGAAACGCCCAGGGTGTTCTGCACGGTTACCGCGGTGATGGCCGTGGCGGCGTAACCGCCCAGCATGGTCACCGTCTTGATGTCGGCCTGGACCCCGGCCCCGCCGCCCGAGTCGGAGCCCGCGATGATAAGAACCCGGCCCTTCATGAACGCATCGCCTCCCAGACCTTAAGGGCCTGGGCGGTCTCGCGCACATCGTGGGCGCGCAGGATGGCGACGCCCGCATCCGCCCCGCGCAGGGCGGCGGCGATGGAGCCGCCAATACGGTCACGGGGGTCTTCAGCGGTCGGATCGATGGCGCGTACGAACCGCTTGCGGCTGACGCCCAGCACCACGGGAAAGCCCAGGGCGACGATGTTTTCGAGGTTCGCCAGCAGCGACAGATTGTGCTCCAGCGCCTTGCCGAAACCGATGCCCGGATCGACAAGGATGTGTTCCCGCCGAACGCCTGCCGCAACGGCGGCCTGCGCTCGCACCGCCAGGAATTCGCCGACTTCGCGAACGGGATCCTCATAGCTCGGGTTCTGCTGCATGGTCTGAGGATTGCCCTGCATATGCATCAGCACCACCCGGCAATTCAGGGCGGCGGCGGCTTCCAGCGCGCCGGGCGCCGCCAGGGCCGATACGTCGTTCCACATCGTCGCCCCCGCTGCGATGGCCGCTCTGGCGACCGCCGGTTTCATGGTGTCGATGGAAAGCGCCGCGCCCTTGCCCTGCAGGCCTTCGATGACCGGCAACACCCGCCGAAGCTCCTCGTCCTCAGCCACGGAATCCGCGCCGGGCCGGGTAGACTCCCCGCCGATATCGAGCAGTTCGGCGCCTTGACTGATCAGCTTCAGCCCGTGCGCGATGGCGTCGGCCGGATCGGCGTAGAGCCCGCCATCGGAAAAGCTGTCCGGCGTGACATTGACCACGCCCATGACCTGAGGCCGGGACATCCCGGCGTCAGGCGAGACTGGCTTCCGGCTCCGGCCCGTGGGTCAGGGGCACCGAGACGGTGGGGGCGGCCGGCGTATTGTCCTCGGTGTCGTCGCGCACCGGCGGGATGCCCTTCAGCACGCCGGCGATCTCGTCGCCCGACAGGGTTTCGAATTCAAGCAGAGCCTTGGCCAGGGTGTGCAGGTCCTCGATCCGCTCATTGAGGATGCGGCGCGCCTCGTCTTCGCCGGCCTTGACCAGCCGCCGGACCTCCTTGTCAATGGTCTGGGCGGTGATTTCCGAGACGTTCTGGGTGCGCGCCACCGAGTGGCCGAGGAACACCTCTTCCTGGTTGTCGCCGTAGGAGACGGTGCCGAGCTCGTCTGAATAGCCCCAGCGAGTGACCATGTTGCGGGCAAGGCCCGTGGCCGCCTGGATGTCCGATGAGGCGCCGGAGGTGATGTGGTCCTTGCCGTTGATCAGCTCCTCGGACACCCGGCCGGCCATCAATATGGCCAGGCGCGAGGTCATCTGAACGAAGTCCATGGAATAGCGGTCGCCCTCCGGCAGCTGCATCACCATCCCCAGGGCCCGGCCGCGGGGAATGATGGTCGCCTTGTGGACCGGGTCGGACGAGGGCACGGTCATCGCCACCAGGGCGTGCCCGCCCTCGTGATAGGCGGTGTTCTTCTTTTCCTCGTCGCTCATGGCCATGGAGCGGCGCTCGGCGCCCATCATCACCTTGTCCTTGGCATCCTCGAAGTCGGCCTGCGTTACCATGCGCCGGTTCTTGCGTGCGGCCATCAGGGCCGCCTCGTTGACCAGGTTGGCCAGGTCCGCGCCCGAAAAGCCGGGGGTGCCGCGGGCGATGGTCTTGACGTTGACATTGGCCGCCAGTGGCACATTGCGCATGTGGACGCGCAGAATCTTTTCACGGCCGAGGATATCAGGGTTCGGCACCACCACCTGGCGGTCGAAACGGCCAGGACGCAGCAGGGCCGGGTCGAGCACGTCGGGCCGGTTGGTGGCGGCGATCAGGATGATGCCTTCGTTGGACTCAAAGCCGTCCATCTCGACCAGGAGCTGGTTGAGGGTCTGTTCGCGCTCGTCGTTGCCGCCGCCGAGGCCCGCGCCGCGATGGCGGCCGACGGCGTCGATTTCGTCGATGAAGATGATGCAGGGCGCGTTCTTCTTGGCCTGCTCGAACATGTCGCGGACGCGCGATGCGCCGACGCCGACGAACATTTCCACGAAGTCCGAGCCGGAAATGGAGAAGAACGGCACGCCCGCCTCGCCGGCGACAGCGCGGGCGATCAAGGTCTTGCCTGTGCCCGGTGGGCCCATCAGCAGGGCGCCCTTGGGAATCTTGCCGCCCAGGCGCTGAAACTTTGCCGGGTCCTTCAGAAAATCGACGATCTCGGAGAGCTCTTCCTTGGCCTCATCGACGCCGGCGACGTCTTCAAAGGTCACGCGGTTCTTGTGCTCAGTCAAAAGCCGGGCCTTGGACTTGCCAAAGCCCATGGCGCCTCTGGCGCCGCCCTGCATCTGGCGCATGATGAACACCCAGATCACCACCAGCAGGATGACCGGCGCCAGTGAAATGAGGATATTCAGAATCCCCATGCTGTTCGGTCGGTCAATCTTGATGGTTGCCCCCTTGGATTCCAGCCGTTGTGTCAGATCCGCCTGGTCGATGGGGGTGTTGACGATCAGCTTGCCGCCGTTGCGCAGGCTTGCTTCCATGCTGCCGGGCCGCAGGATCGCCTTGGTCACCTGGCCGTCGTCGATGCTCTTCAGAGCATCGGAATATAGCGCCTCACGCGGGGTGTCGGCGCCCTTGCGATTGCCCTGGACGAGCTCGAAGACACCCAGGAGAACAACTCCGATGAGCGCCCAGATGGCGAAATTGCGCAGGTTCATAAGCGGTTTCCGTGTATCCGTTGGGTGACTACATAGGACTGGGCGGCGGATTTCGCCATGGAATCCCTTAAAGTTGACCTTCCCGCGCGATAAGGCCGCACGCCGCCCCAAAACGCGCCGGAACAAGCCAATGCGCTTCATCGCCGGAGCCTGATGCAAGGATCGGGCAAGTCGCCGTCCCATCCTGACGCAGGATGAGCGGCCCGGCGGCGCCCGCCCGGACCGCATAACGCCCATCCCAGATAGCGCTCTCGCCGGCCGCAATGACCAGCGGAGCAAGGCCCCGGCGCGCCATGTCGCCGCCATTGCGGGTGAAGGTGATCTGATCTTCGCTCGCGCGGATGCTCGCCCCGGCCAGGGTGGCTTTCACCGGCTCTGAACGGGCCAGCACGTCGCAAAGCCGGGAGATGCGCGCCGCGCGCGGAATGGCTGAGCCGCCTCCGGTACAGACGGCCGCGGCGCCGGCAACCCGCCTGCGCGCCTCGCTGGCCGCCTCCTGGAAGGCGGCGCGGGGAAGGTTGATCTGACCGGCATCGAAGGTCGCCAGCGCGGCGAGGGCGAAGGGCGGCGGGGCCTGACGCTGAACGGCCCCGGATGACGTTCGCAGCGTCAGCCGGGCCCGGACACGCGGATGGCGCTCGTCACTATTGGCCGGATCGTCGATCCAGGTCGCGCCGTCGCCAGCCAGCCTTTGACGCACCGCCCCGCGGGTAAGACTGATCAGCGGCCGAAACATGAAAATCCCTCGCCCCTCGGGCCAGGCGGGAGACGCCGACCATTCTTCCAGACGGCCCTGGCCCAGCACGGCGTTTTCGGCCTCGTCCGAGGCGGTGTGTCCGGTGACGATGACGCGGGCGCCAGCGGCCCGCGCCGCCTCGGCCAGCAGGCGGTGACGCGCGTCCCGCGCGGCGGCCGGCAGTCCGCTGGCGGGATAGGGACCGCGCCAGGCGAGCGTGCGGGCCTCAGCGCCCAGGTCCTGCGCGGCTCTGGCGGCGAAAGCGGTCCACTCGGCGCTTTGCGGCTGCAGGCCATGATCGACGATGAGCGCGATAACGGCCCGACCATGCTCGCGCGCCCAGGTGAGGGTCAGGCGCAGGGCCAGGAGGGAATCGGCGCCGCCGGAAAGGGCCACGGCGAGCGGGTTTCGCGACCCAGGTTCCAACCGCCGGTCGAACGGCGCAAGGTCTGCGTCTTCGCCGGCCTTGGCCGCGCGAGCCGGGTTCAGGTGCAACGGGCCCGCGTGCGGGCGGCCCTGGCCTGGGTCTTCAGCGCCGTGGTCGCATTGGGATAGTGCTGGTCGAACTGGCCCAGCACGTCGCAGGCGTCGGAATTGCGTTTCAGTTCGATCAGCGACGTGCCCAGCTTGATCATGGCGTCCGGCGCCCAGACCGTGGTCGGCCAGCCGGCGATGGAGGCGATATAGGCCTGGGCGGCGTCGAGATAGCCGCCCTGTTTGTAGAGCGCTTCGCCCAGCTGATAGTTGGCCTGGGGCGCGTTGGGATCGTTCGGGTGAGCGGCAATGAAGGCGCGGAAGCTGTTCGCCGCCTCGCTATAGCGCCCGTCGATATAGAGTTGCATGCCCTGGCTGTACTGGATCATCGGATCCTGGGCGCGTTGGGCTGCTTCAGCCGCGGCCGCCGCATCGGCCGCGGCGCGGTCGGCATTGGCCTTGGTCAGGGCGGCGATGGATTTGTCGACGCCGTCGAGACGAGCCGCCAGGGCGGTGTTGGTCTGGCGCAGCGAGGTCATGGTCGCAGCGTCCGTAGCGGCCTCACGGCGCAGGCCGGCGATGTCGGTGGCGAGCGCATCGATCTGGCTGTTCAGCCGTTTCAGCGTCTCCTGCAGATCGGCGATGCGGGTGTCGAGGGTGGAGACCTGGCCTTGCGTCTCGGCCGGCTGAACCACCACGGGCCGGCCGGTGTCGCGGCCCTGGAACAGGATGGCCCGCATTTCGCGCAAGGATTGCTCCATGCGGTCCAGCCGCCGGTCGGCGCTCTCGCCCAGGGCGCGGGGCAGGGGATCGGTCAGGGCGTCGAGCTGGGCCGAGACTGGCCCGGCAACGATCAGGCTGCCCAGGGTCAGGGCCAGCAAGGTGAGAAGGGGCTTGGTCATGCTCAAGTCGATATCCGTGAACAGGGCCGATATTGCGGCGGAAAATCAAAGGCCGTCCGGGCTGACCAGCCCGGACGGCCCTTATCTTAGCGTGGCCGGCGGCGAATCCTAGAGCGCGTTCCGATAAGTGGGAACCGGTTATCGGAACAAAACGCGCGCCAAAACAAACGTCTAGCGCGTGCCGCTGACGATGGCGGTGTGGCCGTTGCGGTTGCGCTGCCAGGCTTCCTCGTTGGAGCGGGCGTCGATGGGACGCTCCTTGCCATAGGACACCACCGATATCCGCGTGGCGGCGACGCCCTTGGAAACCAGATAGTCGCGCACGGCGTTGGCCCGGCGCTCGCCAAGAGCGAAGTTATATTCCTGGGTGCCGCGCTCGTCGGCATTACCCTCGATGCGCACATTCACCGCCGGATAGCGGGCAAGCCAGGTGGCCTGGGCGTCGAGGATCGGCCGCGCGTCAGTGCGGATCGAGTATTCGTTGTAGTCGAAATAGACCCGCTCGCCGACATTGAGGACGAAGTCCTGGATGCTGCCCGGACCAACGCCCGGCGGCGGTTGCACGGCGGGACCGCGGCCTGTCGGTTGCTGCAGCGGAGGCTGCTGCTGCTGCGTAACCGGCCCGCGGCCCTGCGGCTGGATCGGCGGCGGCGCCTCCTCCGCCTTCGCCGGAGGAATGACCACCGTTGGCGGCGGCGTCTTGGTCGACCCGCAGGCGGCAAGGCTGGCCGCCGTCACGGCTATGAGACTGATACGGACCAAGGCGTGGCAATCGAATCGCATCACATGTTTCTCCTAGCGCCCCAAGGCGAAGATTAGCTTCAAATGGAAATAACGCCGTTCACCAAAACGCGAGCACGCGCGAACGTTGAAACGCGTTGCATCCTCGACACGTTCCTTGCCCCAATCGCGCCTCATTTCAACATCGGCGACCAGCCCGGATCCGATCCCGGTCCGGAGTAGGCCGCCGGCTGGATGATCCGGCCGGTCAGGTCGACAGTCCACAGGCGCGGGCCCGAGCCCGGCGATTCTCGCGAAAAGATCAGCAACCGGCCGTTCGGAGCCCAGGACGGACCTTCGTCCAGATAGCTTTCGGTAAGCAGACGCTCGTCCGAGCCGTCCGGGCGCATGATGCCGATGTGGAAGGTGGCGCCCGTCTGTTTGGTGAAGGCGATCCACTGGTCGGTGGGATCGGGCGACCAGACCGGTGTTGTATAACGGCCCGAACCCGACGACAGCCTGCGCGCGCCGGCGCCGTCGGCGCCCATGATGTAGAGCTGGGGCGAACCGGCGCGGTCGGAATTGAACACAATCTGCCGCCCATCCGGCGAGAACGATGGCGAGGCGTCGATATTGGGGTCCGAGGTCAGCTGGGTCGGCGCCCCGCCGGCCCGGACATTGGCCACGAAGATGTCGGCGTTGCCGCGCCGGGCGACCGAGAAGGCCACCTTTGAACCGTCCGGCGAAAACCTCGGACCCAGGGCCATGCCTTCATAGCGGCCAAGCGTCTCGGTGCGGCTGGTCTCGAGGTTGAACAGGTAAAGCTGCGAGCCGGAATCGCGCAGCGCCATATAGACCACTTCCTGGCCGCTGCTGGAAAAGCGCGGGGTGAAGATCTGGGCGGTGGCGTCGGGTCCGCCCAGGAACTGTGGATTATAACCGTCCTGGTCCATCAGGGTCAGCACCCGGCGCTTGGCGGTCTTGGGCCCGCTTTCCGAGACAAAGGCGATGCGGGTGTCGAAATAGCCGGCCTCGCCGGTCAGCTGAGCGTAGATCTTGTCCGAGATCTGGTGGCCGATGCGCCGCCAGCTTTCCTCGGCGGCCTCGAAGTGGGCGCCGACGCCCTTGACCTCCTGGGCGGCGTTGACGTCCCAGAGGCGGAAATCGACGGTGAGCAGGCCGCTGGCTCCCCGGCTGACCTGACCGGTCACCAGATATTGCGACCCCACCAGCTTCCAGTTCGGAAAGGCCGGATAGGTGGAAAACTGAACGTCCTTGTCGATGTAGCGCAGGGGATCGACCGGCGAGAACAGGCCCGAGCGGCCAAGGTTGTTGCGGATGATCTCGGCCAGTTCCGTGCCGTGCGGCCCGGCGCCCGAAAACCCCGGCGCGGCGATGACGATGGGGGCGATATTGGCTCTGGAGATCACCACCTCGCCCTGGGGCTGGCTCCAGGCGCCGACCGCTGCAAGCTGGGCGGCCAGGACCACAAAGGCGGCGGTCAGGATTTTTCTCATCATCGGCCTCTCATTCGTTCGGCGCACAGTTCACTGGCGGGGAAGGTGTAAAGGTGCGTACGCCACTCGGAATAGGATTCAGCGGGTAGACCCGTGAAGGGCGCCGCCGCCCGGGCCGCGCTGACCGCGCCGATCGCCGCCGCGCGAACCTTGGGATCGGGAATGTCTTCCACGCGGTCATACTTATCGGGTTTGACGGCAATGAGGCCGCCGTTGACCCCCAGGTCGATGCGCAGCCGAACGACGATGCTGCGGTCTTCGGCGCTGGCGCAGCTTAAGTTCCAGTTGTCGGCGATCTTGTTCCCGATCGCCTGCAGGGCGTTGGCGGCGGCCGCCCTGGCCTCGCCCTCCGCCTGGCGCGCCATGGCGTCCTTTTCGGCCTGCGTCGGCCCCTTGGGCGCGGCGGCGACCGGGCGAGGCGGCGGTGAGGGTGGCGAGGCGGCGGCCAGGGTCCGCGCCAGGTCATTCAGATTAAGCGGCTTGGCCTCGGGCTTCGACGGCTTGGCGGGCGCCACGGCCTTGGCGACCGGCTTGGGGGCCGGCTCGGGCTTGGCCGGTTTCGGCGGCGGGGCGGGAGCCGGTGGTTTCGGCGCAGGCGGTGTGGGCTTGGGCGGCGGTTGTTCCTTGGCCGGCGCGGGTTCGGGCTTTTCGACCTGGGCCTGCTGGGGCTCTGCGGCTTCCTCGGCGGCGCGCAGGGGCGCGATCTCGGCAGCGGTCATCAGGGTGACCGGCGTGATGTGGACGGGCGGGCGATGGGCGGTGAACGGCCAGGCGATTAAGCCGGCCAGCAACAGGCCGCCGTGCAAAAGGATCGACAGTCCCAAAGCCGTCGGCCGGTTGACGGTCTGCATCACAGCCTCAGGTCCCGGACTTGCGGAGGGGTCCTCCGCCCTTCGCGGCGGCTTTGTCGGGAGCGGCCGCTTTTGCCGCCGGATCGCCGCCGGACGAGGGCCCGCCGGTGTCGGTGATCAGGCCGATCTTGGTGAAGCCAGCTGTCTGCAGCGCAGCCATCACCTGGGCGACGGTCTCGTAAGCCGCCTTGCCGTCCGATCGCACATAGATCGGCTTGTCGAAGCCGGCCTTGCCCAGGCCGGTCAGCGCCGGGGTCAGGTTGGCGAAAGGCACCGGTGCGTCCTGCAGAAAGATCGTGCCGTCGGCGCGGATGGTGATGTTGAGCGGCTCGGTCTCCTCGCTCATCGCCCCGGCCTCGGTCTTGGGCAGTTCGACCTTGACGCCGGCGGTCAGCAGAGGCGCCGAGATCATGAAAATGATCAACAGCACCAGCATGACGTCGATCATCGGCGTCATGTTGATTTCAGACAAAGCCCGCCGGCCGCGCCCGCGCCGTCGTCCGCGCCGCGAGGTTGATGAGTCGAGGGAGAGCGCCATCGGAGGGCCTCAGCCCTGACCGGCGGCGCGCCGGGCGATAGCGGTCAAAAGATCGTCGGCGAAGCTCTCCAGCCGGCCCTGGAACTTGCCTGCGTCGGTGGTGAACTTGTTGTAGGCGATATAGGCCGGAATGGCGGCGGCCAGGCCGATGGCCGTGGCGAACAGCGCCTCGGCGATCGAGGGCGCGACGACGGCGAGGTTGGTGTTTTCCTGCACGGCGATGGCCTGGAAGGCGTGCATGATCCCCCAGACCGTGCCGAAGAGGCCGATGAACGGGCTGGCGGTGGCGATGATGGCCAGTGTGCCGAGCCCTTCCTCCACCGCGCCACCGTCGCGCGAGATTGAGGCGTCCAGCACCCGGTCGATGCGCTGGATCAGGAGCGCCGCCTGGGTGTCATTGAGGGGCCCGCCGCTCTTGGCCTGGCGCCATTCGCGCACGGCGGACTGCAGCATGCGGGGCAGGGCGTGGCGCGGCTTGTCGCCGGCGCGCTGGGCGAGGTCTTCAAGGGAGGTCCCCCCGTCGATCTCATCCTCAAAGGCGTCGGCCTCACGGTTGAGGTTCGCGAACCGCAAAAGCTTGTCGATGATGATCGCCCATGACCACAGGGAAGCGATGGCAAGGCCGGTGAGCACCGCCTTCACCACCCAGTCGGCGCGCATGAAAATCGAGAGGGCGGAAAAGCTGTGGGCGTCCATGGGAGCCTTTTTGCCGATTTATGGTGACCGATTCCTTACGAACGCGACTTGGTGAAACTGTGGCAAGCGTCAGGAAGGTGTGGGAATCAGCGCTTCGAGGGCCTTGGACAGCGCCTCCGGTATCCGCCGCGGCCGCCCCGAGAGCGTGATCAGCACCACTTCCAGCCGCGCCGTGGCGATGATTTCGCCCGCCCGCTCCAGCCGCTGGTCGATGAACATCCGCGCCCCGCGCAGAGACACAAATCGGGTGTGAACCACCAGATCCTCCTCGATCCGCGCCGGGCGTTCGAAGTCGATCTCCATATGCCGCACCACCATGGCCGAAGGCGGCTCCCAGGCCAGCAGATCCCGGTGCGTCACCCCCGCCGCGCGCAGGGCCTCGGACCGCCCACGCTCAAAAAACTTCAGATAGTTGGCGTGATAGACGAAGCCCGAAAAATCGGTGTCCTCGTAATAGACGCGGACGGGGAAGGCGTGGTCACGACTGTCAGGCATCAATTTTCGACCAGAGTGGCTTTGAGCTCATCGGTCAGGAATTCCACAATGGCCTTGTGCTGTCTGCGATCGAAGAGGCGAAAAAAAGAAACCCCGCCAAAGCCAAGGGCAAATATCGCCAAGACAAACAAGAACCCCAACCAGGATTCCACGTCGCTGGGTTTTGAGAGCGCCGTCAATAGCGTGAAGAATCCAAAACCTGTGCCCGCGACCAGCCACAGAATGAGGGAAAACCTCATCCATCGGGACATTCCGGACTGACATCGAATTTGGCTTCCTCCTCCAGCAGATAGAAAGGTCACCCGCGTGACATCGCCATAGGCCGTGGTCGGAAATGCCTTCCACCGGAGAATCGCGTGGTCCTTGCGCACCTCTCCGACAACCACGCCAAATCCAAGGTGGGAGAAATTCGCATCGCACGTTGCCCTAAGGCGACTGAGACAGTCAGCCGCCGAAAGCTCCGAGCGCAGTTCCGTGCTTCGGATATGGAACGGGTTTAGGGCGTGTTCAGTGCTGTCCCCCTCCATCGCTTGGGCGCTCATTCCTCGAACAATCCCGGCTGGCCCTTGGGCTGTGGCGGGACCGCCAGGCCCAGATGCTCGTAGGCCTTGCTGCAGGCGAGCCGCCCTCTCGGCGTCCTCTGGATGAAACCTTGCTGCATCAGGAAGGGCTCGACCACGTCTTCCACCGAATCCCGCGCCTCGGCGATGGCGTGGGAGAGGGTTTCGGCCCCAGCCGGGCCGCCGCCATAGTTCTCGATCAGGGCGCGCAGATATTTGCGGTCCAGCGCATCGAGGCCCAGCTCGTCCACATCCAGCCTCGCCAGCGCGCCGGCCGCCACGGCCTTGGTGATAACCGCCGCTCCGTCCGAAACCGCGAAATCCCGCACCCGGCGGAGCAGGCGCCCGGCGACGCGCGGCGTGCCCCGCGCCCGGGCGGCGATCTCGGCGGCGCCGTCTTCGGCCAGATCGACGCCCATCTTGCGGGCGGCCTGGCTCAGCACCTTCTGCAGTTCGGCGGGCGTGTAGAATTCGAGCCGCAGCGGTATCCCGAACCGGTCGCGCAGCGGCGTCGCCAGCAGCCCCGCCCGCGTCGTCGCCGCCACCAGGGTGAAGGGGGCCAGATCAATGCGCACCGAGCGCGCCGAGGGGCCCTCGCCGATGATCAGGTCGAGGACGTGGTCTTCCATGGCCGGATAGAGGATTTCCTCAACCGGCGCGGCGAGGCGATGGATCTCATCGATGAAGAGAACGTCGCGCGGTTCAAGGTTGGTCAGGATGGCCGCAAGGTCCCCGGCCTTGGCCAGCACCGGCCCGGACGTGGCCCGGAAATTCACCCCCAGCTCGCGCGCTACGATCTGCGCCAGCGTGGTCTTGCCCAGCCCCGGGGGGCCGAACAGCAGCACATGGTCCAGCGCCTCGGACCGGCCGCGCGCGGCGTCGATAAATACCTTCAGATTGGCCTTGATCTGGCTCTGGCCGACAAACTCGGCCAGAGTCTGTGGCCGGAGCGCCTTGTCCGGCGCCTCGAACGCCTCGGCCTCGCCGGACACCAGCCGGCTCACCGCCCCAGCTCCTGCAGTCCGGCCTTGATCAGGGCCGGGATCTCGGCGTCCTCACCCAGCTTCAACGCCGCGTGTTCGACCACGCGGCGGGCATTGGCTTCGGCGACGCCAAGGCCCATCAGGGCGGCGACCGCTTCACCGACGGCGGACGGCGGCGGCGGGGCGTGGGCGATAGATGGCCCCTCGGTCAGCGGCTTGCCCTTCAGTTCGGTGACGATGCGTAAGGCCAGCTTCGGTCCGACACCCGAGGCCCGCGCCACCGCCGCCTGATCGCCGCGTGCGGCGGCGGCGGCCAGTTCGCTGGGCGTGAAGATGTCGAGCACCGCCAGCGCCGCCTTGGGGCCCACGCCCTGGATGACCTGCAGCGAGACAAAAGCCCGCCGGTCCTCGCGCGACAGAAAACCGTAGAGCCGCAGCCCCCCCGATTCCGTCCACTGGCTTTCCACGTGCAGCAACGTCTCATCGCCGATGGCCGGCAGGCGCGACAGCGTCCGCGATCCACAGCGCACCACATAGCCCACCCCGCCCACATCGATCAGGGCTTCTTCCTCGGTGGTTTCAGCGAGCGCCCCGCGCAATCTTCCAATCATGCGGCTAACATTCTGGAGCGCCGCGCGTGGGCATGAGCAATCGCCACCGCCAGGGCATCGGCCGCATCGGCCGTGGGCGAGCCTGCGGTCGGCAGCAGCCGGGCGATCATGAAGGCCACCTGGTCCTTGTCTGCCCCGCCGGTGCCGACCACGGCTTTCTTGACCACCTTGGCGGCGTATTCGGCCACCGGCAGTCCCGCCCTGGCCGGCGCGATCATGGCGCAGGCCCGGGCGTGGCCCAGTTTCAGGGTCGAGGAGCCATTGGCCGTCATGAAGGTTTCCTCGACCGCCGCCTCATGGGGTTCGTGCTCAGCGATCACCGCGCTGATCTCTTCGAACAGGCAAAGCAGGCGTAGGGCGAAGTCCAGTTTGTCCGGCGGCGAGATCACCCCGTGGGCGATGTGGGAAAGGCGCGAGCCCTCCACGGCGATCACCCCCCAACCAGTGTGCCGCAAGCCCGGGTCCAGCCCCAATATCCGAATCGCGTTCGCCATCTGTTCGTATAGAGTGGCGCCGTCCTTAAGGAAGCGCAAAGACTGATCGCGGTCGTTTGTCTTGACTTGAGCGGACGGCCGGGCCGAGGCTGGCGCGAACGACCTTGGGGAAGGCCATGTTCCGTACGATGCAGCGACGGATTGCGCTCGGCGCCCTGGCGGCGCTGATCGTTACGCTGGTTGTCGTCTTCGCGCCCTGGGGTCAGATCGGCGCGCCGCATCCGGCGCCTGCAGACGCTGGTGAGCGTCTGGCCTTAGCCGCGCAGTGGCTGTTGATCCCGGGCCTGGCCCTGCTGGTCGGCGTCGGCGTGCTCTCCAACGCCCGGTTCATGTCGCCGGGGGCCATCGAGGGCCAGCGGGTGGTCGACAGCCCCGCCTTTGACATCAACCAGCGTTATAACCTGAACACCCTGGAACAGGCCGCGCTGGCCGCCGTCGCCTGGACGGGCCTTTCGCTGACCCTGCCGGCTGATCAGCTGGGCCTGATTCCGCGCCTTGCTGTTCAGTTCGGGGTCGGCCGGGCGCTCTTCTGGATCGGCTATCTCTACGCCCCCTGGGCGCGGGCTTTCGGCATGGGCCTGACCAGCTATCCGACGGCGGGCGCTCTGGTCTGGCTGGCGTGGGGCGCCCTGACCTAACCGCCCAGCTTCGCCAGATCGGCCTCGGAAATATCGGCGTTGGTCCAGACGTTCTGGACATCGTCATCGTCGTCCAGCGCATCCAGCAGCTTCATCAGGGTCGCCACGGCATCGCCCTCGATCGCCGTGTCAGACTTGGCCCGCCAGATGATCTCGGTGGATTTCGGATCGCCGAGGGCCGCGGTCATGGCCTCGGCCACCTCGTTCATGCTCTCGAAGGCCGTGTAGATGGTGTGGCCCTCGGCGTCGGACTGAACGTCCTCGGCCCCGGCCTCGATGGCCGCTTCCATGACCTGGTCCTCGCTGCCTGCCGCGGCCGGATAGGTGATCTGGCCCAGGTGGTCGAACATGAAGCCGGCCGAGCCGGTTTCCCCCATCGCCCCGCCGTATTTGGAAAATAGCGCCCGGATATTGGCGGCGGCGCGGTTGCGGTTATCGGTCAGGGTCTCGACGATGATGGCGACGCCACTGGGCCCGCGGCCCTCATAGCGGATTTCCTCAAGGGAATCGGTCTCGCCGCCGAGCGCCTTCTTTATGGCCCGCTCGATGTTTTCCCGCGGCATGGATTCAACCCGGGCGTTGGCGATGGCCAGGCGCAGCCGGGCATTGGCGCTGGGGTCAGGCAGCCCCTGTTTGGCGGCCACGGTGATGTCGCGCGACAGCTTGGAGAACAGCTTGGAGCGCTTCTTGTCCTGCGCGCCCTTGCGGAACTGGATGTTCTTGAATTTCGAGTGGCCGGCCATGAGCGTCTTCTTGGGGTGTCTTCTGTTGGTGTCGTTGCGGGGGGGCTTCTAGAGGGTTTTCAGGCGAAGTGGAAACCGGTTCGCCGTCTGAGCTTTCAGGAACCTGCAGCCGTGCGGCGGGTTTGCACCCTGATGGAGAGCCCCATGACCACCCACGAATTTCTCGACGAGCCCGAGACCCTGCCTCAGGAGATTGTCGATTGGCAGCCCAACTATCATGCCCCGGCCATGCCCGGGCTCGGGTCGCTGACGCGCGCGGCTGGGGCCGGGGCGGTCAGCGCCCTGGCCCTGGGCGCCTTGGCGATAGGCGCGGTGGTGATCGGCCGGCTGGTCGTCGGCAAGGCGCGCATCCGCCGGCTGGAGATCGATCAGCTGGTGGTCCGCGACCTCAGGCTGCCCTAAGCTACCGCCAGTTTCACATCCACGTTGTTCCGGGTCGCCTTGGAATAGGGGCAGACCTCGTGGGCTGCTTCCAGCAGGCGCTGGGCGGTTGCCTTGTCCAGATCCGGGGCGGTGAGGGTCAGGGTTGCGCCGATCTTGAAGGTGGGGGCGTCGCGGATCAGATCGATGGTCACATCGACGCTGTGCTCGCCGAGCGCGATTTTCTCCTGCCGGGCGACAAAGCCAAGCGCCCCGGTGAAACAGGCCCCGTAGCCGGCCGCGAACAGCTGCTCGGGGTTGGTGCCGGCGCCGTCACCGCCGAGCTCCTTCGGATAGGCCAGCTTGACGTCCAGCTTGCCGTCATCGGTCCTGGCGGTTCCATTGCGGCCGCCGACGGTGTGCGCATGGGCGGAATAGACGGTGTCTGACATGATGTCGCTCCCTGGACGGCGAGACCGCGACCGGCTGCGGCCGCTGGCAGGGAAGGGGGTTTTGGCGGCAGATTCAAGATGCAAACGCGCACGCTCCACGGTGCGTGCGAGCGTGATTTGTGGGCGCTGGTTGCATTTTTGAAAAATGCGGGCCGCAATCGCGTGGCAAAAATGCTATGATCGCCCCACCTGCAGTCCTCCAACCATCGCCTTTTCAAGGACCTGACATGCAAGCTGATCGTGGATATCGCCTGGATCGCCCGGCCATCCGGACGCTTCGGATGCTGGTGCTGGTGTCCTGCGCCGCTTCCCTGACGCTGCCGGCCGGCGGGGTCTCCGCCCAGCCCTCGGATGTCACTACGGTCTCTCCGCTGACCTCGTCGGGCGTTCCGGTGCCCAACGTCGGTCAACCCGTAAAGATGTACACGGTGGCCGAGATCCACCAGATGGGGTCCGAGGCGCTGGCCGAACGCAATGAGATGGAAAACCAGCAGGGAGAACTCTTCAATTGCTATCAGCGCGCTTACGCCTCTCGGCCCAACACCACGCGGATGGTGGGCTTTGAAGACAGCGTCACGGCCGCCCGCAAGGTGTCCATCGCCTCCAGCGAAGCTGAGCGGGCGACCGCTGCGGCGGCCCAGGCGCGTGTCGACGTTGCGGCGGGCAGGACCAACCAGGCCCAGGTCGAACAGGCCGAACTGGATCGCCAGAAGGCGGTGATCGCCCTCCTGAACGCCCAGGCCGAACTGACCGAGGCGCGCTACAAGGCGATCGACATCCAGAATCTGGCGAAAGATCGCCGACCGCTGGCCGAGTGGGAGTCGGTGATCCGCACCAACGCCTCCGAGCGCACCAGCCGCAAGAACCCCTTGGTCCCCAAGGCGCTGGAGAGCCTGGCGCTCGCCAACATCAGGATTTTCCAAAGGCAGGATCCGAAAGCCGGCGCCGTGCTGACGGTCCAGGGCGTCATCCAGAACAACGGCACGGCCAGGGTCGACATTCCCGCCCTGACCATGACCGCCGTCGACCAGTTCCGCTATCCGCTCAAGTCCGAGACCGTGGCGATGCCCGGCAAGATCGATCCGGGCAAGACGCTCGCCTTCAACTATGACTTCAGGCCCGCGCCGACGGGGGCTGCTTCGGTGTCCGTTGGTTTCGCCGCGATCCGCGCGAACACCAATCTCGATCCGGTGTCGGCCGATCCCGTATGCCAGGGCGCCGCGCCGCCTGAGCTCAATCCACGCACCATGGGCGGCGGCGGCGGTTATGCGGCGGCCAACAGCCGCACCCAGCAGCTCGACGAGCCGCTGACCACCCAGGACGCCAACGGCAACACGATTCGCGCCACGACCGGGGGCCAGCCGACGACGCCGATGCAGCGACTGGCGCCCTAAAATAAAAAGCCTAGAGCGGCACGGTCTGTTTCAGACGACCGCCGATCCTGATCGGTTCGATCCGCGTGGCCAGGCCTGTCGCATCGTCGGTCTCGACATAGACCCCGCACACCGTCGCCGGGCCTGTGGCCGGCTGATAGCGGCCGCCCGAGATGCGGGTGGTGAAGCGGCGCAGCGGCTCTTCCTTGTCGTTGCCGATGACGCTGTCGTAGTCGCAACAGGCGCCGGCGTCGGTCTGATAGGCGGTGCCGCCGTTGAGGATTTGCGCATCGGCGGTGGGCACATGGCTGTGGGTGCCAACGACCAGGCTCGCCCGCCCGTCGCAGAAGTGGCCCATGGCCATTTTTTCGGATGTTGCCTCCGCGTGGATGTCGACGATCACCGCGTCGGCCACATCGCGCAGCGGCGTGGCCTCCAGGATGCGGTCCACCGACGCGAACGGATCGTCCAGCGCGTCCATGAACACCCGGCCCAACAGATTGATCACCAGCACCCGCTTGCCCGACGCTGTCTCAAAAAGATTTGAGCCCCGGCCCGGCGCGGCGGCCAGGACCGGATAATTGGCCGGCCGGATCAGCCTGGGCTCGCGGACGATATAGGTCAGGGCTTCCTTCTGGTCCCAGCTGTGGTTGCCGAGGGTCAGGCAGTCGGCGCCGGCGGCGAACAGGTCCTTGGCCGTGTTCTCGGTAATGCCAAAGCCATTGGCGGCGTTCTCGGCGTTGACGGTCACGAAATCCAGCGCCAGGTCACGCTTCAGTTTCGGAAGATGCTCGGACAGGCCATCGCGGCCGGAGCGGCCGACAATATCGCCAAAAAACGCCAGTTTCATGAAAACGGCCTATAGCCGGTTTCCGTCAGGATGGCGTCAAGTCTCTGGTCGTGGTCATAGACCGGCACGTGGTCGACCTCCTGGCCGTTGAAGGCCAGGCCGACATAGACCGGTGGGCGGGGGCCGGCGCGCAGGGCCTCCAGGGTGCGGTCGTAGTAGCCGCCGCCCTGCCCCAGGCGGTTGCCGACGTGGTCAAAGGCCAGCACCGGCGCGACGATGATATCGGGCTTCAGCTCCGGGGCGGAATCCAGCGGGGCGGCGATATTCATCACATCCGGGATCAGCCGGTCGCCGGGCGCCCAGGCTCGGAAGACGACGGCTTGGTCGATCTCCCGACAGACCGGCAGCGCCAGGCGCCAGCCCAGTGCCGCCAGATTGTCGGCAAGGGGGCGGGGATCCATCTCGTTGCCGGAAGCGCGGTAGACGGCGATCACGCCGGGCCGGGAATACTTCAGCCTAGCCAGCATGTCGGGGCCATGGTCGCCCGCCTGCCAGTCGGCCTCGGGATGCTCGCGGACCAGTTCGCGCCTTTTGGCCCGCATGTGGATGCGCAAAGCAGCCTTGGCGGTGTTTTCAGCAGCTTCGGTCATTAAGCCAGTAGGAAGAGAAAAAAGTGGCGGCGCCGCAAGGACCGTTGGGGACGGTTCAATCCCCTCTGACCTGGAGTACCAGGTGGGCGCCGTGTGTCCTGGACCACGGTCCAGGCCAGGGACAGCTCCCTAGAGCGAATTTAGGTCTGAAGGATATGGTTGCCTTCAACGAGAACCGCAGCAAGACCCGCCGGGAACCAAGGTAGGGCGTGGGGATGCGGGGTGCAAGCGGGGCCTGTCTTTTCCCTCCCACTTGTCGGGAGGGTGAATCGTCGCGCAGCGGCGAGACGGGTGGGCGAGGCGGATAGGGACAGTTGACCACCCTGGCGGCTTCGCCGCCCGTCCCTCCCGACAAGCGGGAGGGAAAGAGGCCCTATCCTGCCGTCAGCCCCTCGAGCCGCTCGGCCGCCGCATCAAGCGCTGTGACCGCGCGGGCCTCGCTCCGTGCATAGTCGGACTGCACACGGGCCAGGTCGTTCTGGGCATGCGCCAGCCTGGCGCGGGCATCAGCCAATTCGTCGGACAAGAGCAGCGCGCCCATCAGCATCAGCCGGGTCTCGCCCAGGGCGCCCACTTCGTCGGCGACGATCCTGACCTGCTTGTCGAACAGGGCGGCCAGTTCCCGCACCCGGCCCTCCTGACCGTTCTCGCAGCCGACCGTATAGGGCTTGCCGTTGATCTCGACGGTGACCTGGGCCATCAGGCGGCTCCCTTCTCGGCGAGCGCGGCCTTGATCTCGGAGATCGCCCGGCCCAGCGCCTGCGAGGCCTGGGCGCCAGCCTCGGCAAGTTCCCGCTCGCGAGCGCGGGCGGCGTCCAGTTCGGCGGCCAGTTTCGAGCGGTCCTCGTCGAAGAGTCCGCCGGCGTCGGCCTCGCCGTTCAGGCGCGACAGGCGTTTTTCGAGAGCGACGACCGCGCGTTCAAGCCGCCTTGCCGCCTTTTCGATGGAGTCTTCGTCCGCCATGGGAAAGTGCGCTCCGGGAAAGTCCAGACTACTCTATATCCCGCCTGCGGACGCTTTCAACGCGCAAGGCGAACTATCCCCGCGACACCCCAGGCGCTTGATTTGGCGCCGCCCGCATGCGAGGCCGCGCGCATCCTCGCGACTCGCTCTAGAGCATCCAACATGCCTGTCTCCCCGACCGTCCTCGCCGACGCCATTCGCGTGCTCTCCATGGACGCGGTGCACCGCGCCAAGTCCGGCCACCAGGGCATGCCCATGGGTATGGCCGATGTGGCGACCGTGCTCTGGACCAAGTTCCTCAAGTACGACGCTGCAAAGCCCGACTGGGCCGACCGCGACCGTTTCGTGCTCTCGGCCGGTCACGGCTCGATGCTGCTTTACAGCCTGCTCCACCTGACCGGCTTCAAGGCCGTGACCATGGAGCAGATCAAGAACTTCCGGCAGTGGGGCTCCAACACACCCGGCCACCCGGAATACGGCCACACGCCGGGCGTTGAGACCACCACCGGCCCGCTGGGTCAGGGCCTGGCCACGGCGGTCGGCATGGCCATGGCCGAGGCGCACCTTGCCGCCCGGTTCGGCGGGGACCTCGTCGATCACCGCACCTGGGTCATCGCCGGCGACGGCTGTCTGATGGAAGGCGTTTCCCACGAGGCCATTTCGCTGGCCGGGCGCCTGCGCCTGTCGAAACTGACCGTCCTCTTCGACGACAACGACACCACCATCGACGGCAAGGCCACCATCTCCGAAACCGGTGATCAGGTCGCCCGCTTCAAGGCGGCCGGCTGGGCGGTGAAGTCCGTCGACGGCCACAACCACGGCAAGATCGCCGCCGCCCTGCGCTGGGCCACCAAGCAAAACCGCCCGACCATGATCGCCTGCAAGACCCTGATCTCGAAGGGCGCCGGTCCGAAAGAAGGCGACGCCCACAGCCACGGCTATTCCCTGTTCGACGACGAGATCGCCGCGGCGCGGAAGGCCATGGGCTGGAAGGCCGAGCCCTTCGTCGTGCCCGAAGACATCGCCGCCGCCTGGTCAAAGGCCGGGCGCAAGGGCGGCAGGGCCCGCCGCAAGTGGGAAGCCCGCCTCAAGACCTCGGACCATCACGCCGCTTTCCGCCGGGCCATCAAGGGCGACATCCCCGAGAGCGCCTATGCAGGTCTTGAGGCCCACATCGCAAAGATGCTGGCCGATGCGCCCAACAACGGCACTCGTAACCATTCGGGCGCGGCTCTGGGCCCCCTGACGGCGGCGATCCCCGAGATGGTTGGCGGCTCGGCCGATCTGACCGGGTCGAACAACACCTATGTAACCGGCATGAAGCCCTTCGATCATCCCGACTACGCCGGCCGCTATGTGCACTACGGCGTGCGCGAGTTCGGCATGGCCGCGGCCATGAACGGCATGGCCCTGCACGGCGGCGTCATTCCCTATTCCGGCACCTTCTTCGTCTTTTCCGACTACAGCCGCCCGGCCATCCGCCTCGGCGCCCTGATGGGCATCCGCGTCATCCACGTCATGACCCACGACAGCGTCGGCGTTGGCGAGGACGGGCCCACCCACCAGCCGGTCGAACACCTGGCGAGCTTGCGCGCCATGCCGAACCTGCTGGTCTTCCGCCCCGCTGACGCGGTCGAAGCCGCCGAATGCTGGCGCGCGGCGCTCAAAGCCACGACCTCGCCCTCGATCATGGCCCTCTCGCGCCAGAAGACACCAGCTGTCCGCGCCAAGGGCGGCGACCTGTCGGCCAAGGGCGCCTACGAACTCGCCCCCGCCACCGGCAAGGCCCAGGTCACCCTCTTCGCCTCCGGCACCGAAGTCGCCATCGCGGTGGCCGCCCGCGACAAGCTGCAGGCCGAAGGGATCGGAACCCGCGTGGTCTCAACGCCCTGCTGGGAGCTGTTCGAAGCCCAGAGCGCCAAGTACCAGGCCGCCGTCATCGGTGACGCCCCGGTCCGCGTCGCGGTCGAGGCCGGCGTGCGCCAGGGCTGGGACCGCTTCATCGGCGAGCACGGCCGTTTCGTCGGCATGACCGGCTTTGGGGCTTCCGCCCCCTATGAGCGGCTCTACAAGGAATTCGGCCTCACAGCCGAGGCCGTGGTCGAGGCGGCGAAAGCCGCGCAGTGACGGGGACTGGATACGCGCAGCGGTTCCTGTCCCCTAACTTTTTCCTAAGCTAGGGGACGCGAACCGGCCGCTGGCCGGATTACGTCCCCCTGGTCCCGCCCGGTTTCCAGAGCACTTCGTCCGCGCCCTTGCCGTTGGCCCAGCGGGCGGCGACGAACAGGAAGTCGGATAGCCGGTTTAAATATTTCATCGCCGCCACCGAGACGATCTCGCCCTTCTTGCGGCTCAAGGACACCGCGATCCGCTCGGCCCGGCGTGAGACCGTGCAGGCGTGATGCAGATGGGCGGCGGCCGGCGTGCCGCCTCGCAGAATGAACGAGGTCAGCGGCGAGAGCTCGGCATTCAGCTGGTCGATCTCGGCTTCCAGCCGTTCGACCTGGCTTTCCAGAATACGCAGCGGCTCCCAGCCGAGCGGCTTGCCCCGGTCGGGCGTCGCCAGATCGGCGCCGAGGTCGAACAGTTCGTTCTGGATGCGCGCCAGCATGGCGTCGAGCACCGCATCGCCGTCTGTGTGCAGTCGCGCCAGTCCGAGGCACGCATTGGTCTCGTCCACCACGCCATAGGCCTCGACACGCAAGTCGTCCTTGGACACCGGCTCGCCGGTCGACAGCCGGGTTTTGCCGGCATCGCCAGTGCGGGTGTAGATCTTGTTGAGCGTCACCACGGCTTAGCGCCTCGCCCACCAAAAGGCCGCGACCAGCACCAGGATGGCGACGAACTGGGTGAGGACGCGAATGCGCATCATCCTGTTGGACCAGGAGCGGCCGAAATCGCCGCCGCGGAACAGGGCGAAAAGGCCGACCGCCAGGGCCACCAACACGGCGCCGAGGCTGATGGGAATCAAAAAGGCGAAAGGTCCGCTCATGACGGGCACCCTAGCCGGAGGCGGCTTTGGACGCCACCGGCCAAGAACAGTGCAAAAAAGAACTAAACTCGCCGAACGCGTTCAAATGAATAACAACGACAATTTCGCGAAAAACGATCAACCGCGGAAAAAACATGCGACAAAATGGCGCGGCGTGGATAAAAAGCGACATAAACTGTCCGCATTCACCCTATATGCGCCACGCAACACCGATGTGCGAATCCCGTTCGTCGAACGGGTTCATCGATGAGCAAGGCCTTGTCCGGCCAGAGCGCCCTGCCTCGCAACGACGCGAAGGCTGAACCAAACGGCGCCACAAACTCCTGGGAGGAGACGTCCGGACAACGATTCGATTGACCGGCTTAATGCCGCGCCCGTGGACGTGAAGAGTCCGGGGTCCCGCGGCGTCGACATTTCATCGCGCGAGGAAGCGCACAAAACCAAGAGACGAACGATGACCATGAATCACATTCCTGCCGCCCTGATGGCCCTGGCCGGCGCGCCCATGACCCGCCGCGGTCTTGCCAAGCTGCGCACCCGCGAGACCCTGCTGGGCGCCGCCAAGCGCCTCATCACCGAGCGCGGCTACGAGGACGCCACCGTCCGCGATATCGCCAAGGCGGCCGGCCTGTCGACCGGCGCGGTGTTCGCCAACTTCACCGACAAGTCCGACCTGTTCCATCAGGTTCTGTCCGAAGACGCCCGGGTGCTGGCAGAGACCATGCGTCAGGTCGCCGCCCTGCGCGAGGTCGGCGTGCGCGAAAGCCTGCTGACCATCCTGGCCTCCGGCTACGCCTTTCATCTGAAACAACTCCCCCTGCTGCAGGCCGCATACGCCGAGAGCTGGCGGCGGGACCCGTCCGGCGAAGCCGCCGCCCGTGGCTGGACGCGGCAGATCATCGCAATTCTGGAGGGAGTCTTGCGTCAGGCGATTGCAAACGGCGAATTACGTTCAGACATCGACGTGGAACTGGCGGTCGACCTGATCTGGCGCGCCTATCAGTCCAACTACCGGTTAGCGATCTACGACGGTTTCGATCTTGACGCTCTGACGGGGCGGCTGGAGCGGCAGCTTGATCTGATTCTGCCGTCGCTGGTTCTTCGCCAGGCGGCCTGACCGGAGTTTCGCGGTCCATTGGGGGTGATTGAGTTTGGCGGGCTTACGAGAAGCGCAAAAGCTGGCGACGCGCGGCAAGGTGCTGGCCGCCGCGCGTGAGCTGTTTGTCGAGATCGGCTACGACACGGCCACGATCCGCATGATCGCCGAGCGCGCCGGCGTCGCCACCGGCAGCGTCTTCACCACCTTCCCGTCCAAAGTCTCCATCCTGCGCGCGGTGATGGATGAGCGGCTGGAGAAGCTGTTCCAGGAACTGGATGCGGTAGCCCCGCACCTTCGCGGGCCAACGGTCGACCGTCTTTGCTCGATCCTGGCGGTCCACTACGACTTCGAAATGCGCCGGCCCAGGCTGTTCACCGCGTTTCTCGCGGCCAACTTCGAGTGGCCCGACGGTGAACCGGTCATCACCTTCGGCCGCCAGCCGCGCTTGAACGGAATTTTGCGCGACATCCTCGATACCGGCATCGCCAACGGCGACGTGCGGGCCGATGCCGACCTTGATCTCTTTATCGACGTGCTGCTCGCGGCTTACGGGTTCAACTACCGCTTGGCGGCCCAGGACGGACTCGACTCGACCGAGCTGTCGGCCTTGATGGATCGTCAGATCGCCCTGATATTCAACGGCATCTCGGCCAGGCGGGCTTAGGCGCTGAGGGTCTCGCGGCGGCCCTAGTTGCCCTCGTCGAGCAGGCGTCTCGCAATCACCTGGGCCTGGATCTCGCCGGCGCCTTCAAAGATGTTGAGGATGCGCGCGTCGGCCAGAACCCGGCTGATGCGGTATTCCATGGCGAACCCGTTGCCACCGTGGATCTGCAGGGCGTTGTCGGCCGCCGCCCAGGCGACCCGGGCGCCGAGCAGCTTGGCCATGCCGGCCTCAAGGTCGCAGCGTTTGTCCTCGTCTTTCTGGCGGGCGGCATAGTAGGTCAGCTGGCGCACCCCCATGATCTCGGCCGCCATCATGGCCAGCTTGTTGTGCACCCGTGGGAAGTGGAAAATCGCCTGGCCGAACTGCTGGCGGTCGAGCGCGTAGTTCAGGCCCGTCTCCATGGCGCACTGCGCCACCCCGATAGCCCGCGCCGCCGTCTGGATGCGGGCGCTCTCGAACGTCGCCATCAGCTGCTTGAAGCCCTGCCCCTCGACGCCGCCGAGCAGGTTTTCCTTGGGAACCTTGAAGCCATCGAAGCCCAGTTCGTATTCCTTCATCCCGCGATATCCGATGACGCCGATCTCGCCGCCGCTCATGCCCGGAGTCGGGAAATCGTTGCCCGGCTCCATGTGCTGCTTGGGTGCCAGCAGCATGGAAAGGCCGCGATAGTCGGTGGTCGCCGGGTCGGTCCTGACCAGCAGGGTCATCATGTCGGCGCGGGCCGCATGGGTGATCCAGGTCTTGTTCCCGGTCACCGAATAGTTGTCGCCTTCAAGCGTGGCCCGCGTGCGCAGGGCGCCGAGGTCAGAGCCGGTGTTGGGTTCGGTGAACACCGCCGTCGGCAGGATTTCGGCCGCAGCGATCTTCGGCAGCCACTCGTCCTTCTGGGCCTGGGTGCCGCCGGTGAGGATCAGCTCGGCGGCGATCTCCGAGCGGGTGCCCAGAGAGCCGACGCCGATATAGCCCCGGCTCAGCTCCTCGGAGACCACGCACATGGCGGTCTTGCCCATGCCGGCGCCGCCGTATTCCTCGGGGATGGTCAGGCCGAAGACGCCCAGCTGGCCCAGTTCCCTGACCAGTTCAATGGGGATCAGTTCATCCTTCAGGTGCCAGTCGTGAGCGAAGGGAACGACTTTCTCTTCGGCCAGGCTGTGGAACTGGTCGCGGATCATCTCGAAGGTTTCATCAAGGCCGGTCTGTTCCAGCGTTGGCTTGCCCCGCGCCTCGGCCATCAGATCGGCGATGCGGGCCTTGACCGCCTGGGTGGCGCCCGCGTGCAGCGGCGCGACCCCGGCCCAGAGCTTGGCGACATGGTCTTCGGAAAGGCCGAAGTCATAGGGCCGGATGGTCTCGCCCTGGTTCATCGCTATGCCGCAGACCACCTGCGCGGAATATTCGCCGAGCAGGAGCTGGGCGAGCAGGGCTTCGGTCTCGCCAAATTTGCCCTCGGCCTCCAGTGCGTCGGCCCAGGACGAAACCTGGGTGAAGAGTTCGGCATAGGTCGCATACCAGCCATAGCCATGGACGACGTGCTGCTCGGCGTCAGCCAGCTTGCGATCGATGCGCCCATCCTTGGAGACCTTGGCCTTCACCGGCGCCTTGGCCTCGGCCACAAACCCCTGCACGGCGGTGGCGGCGGCGCGCATCAGGTCGCGCAGGTTCGGGAGAATAAGGTCGGACATCTATAAAGGCCCCTTGGCGTTGGTCAGCGGCCTTATAGGCGATTTTGCAGGTGCGAAAAGGCCGCGCGCGCGCCTTCCGTCTGGATGTCCTATTTCCGCCGCGGTTTGCCCGCGGAAGGGCCAGGCCGTGGCTTAACTTTCGGCTTGGCCCAGCCGGCCTTGTAGACCTTGGGCGGCGCCTTTTCGGGCTTGCGCTCTTCCCGGGCCTTGGTCGCCCGCCGCTCACCGCGCGGACCTGAGGTGGCGAGAGACAGCTTGCCCACCGCATTGCCGGTCGGCAGCTTGGCCGGCGAAATCCAGGCCGCCAGCTGTTCACGGATGACGCGCGGACCCACCTCTTCAGCCGCGCCCCGTTCCAGTTCGCCCAGCAGGAAGGGGCCATAGGACAGGCGGATCAGCCGGTTCACGGTCAAACCCAGATGCTCCAGCACGCGGCGGACTTCGCGATTCTTGCCCTCGGTGAGGGCGAGCGTGATCCAGAGGTTTGCGCCCATCGGGCCTTCCTTGGCCTTGTCGAGACTGGCCTCGATCGAGCCGTAGTTCACCCCCTCAACCGTGATCCCGGCCTTCAATGCATCGAGCTTGTCCTGAGTTACGCGCCCCCGCGCCCGGGCCCGGTAGCGGCGGATGATGCCGCTCGCCGGCAGTTCCAGCGCCCGGGCCAGCTCCCCGTCGTTGGTCAGCAAGAGAAGGCCCTCGGTGTTGAAGTCCAGCCGTCCGACCGAGATCACTCGCGGCAGCCCCTTGGGCAGGTGTTCGAATACCGTCGGCCGGCCCTTGGGATCGTTGTGGCTGGTCAACAGCCCGGCCGGCTTGTGATAGCGCCAGACCCGGACCGGCTCGGCGTCTTCGGCGACCTTGCCGTCGATGGTCAGGATATCGCCCGGCCCGACCTTGACCGCCGGCGTCGTCAGCACCACCCCGTTCAGCGCGACCCGGCCAAGGCCGATCATCCGCTCGATTTCGCGCCGCGAGGCGACGCCGGCCCGGGCGAGCGCCTTGGCGACGCGCGTTTCTTCTGGGTTGGAATTGTCGTCCGCAGTCATCTAACTGCTCCTTTAAACAGGCCATGCCGTCTCCCGACGGTGGGTTCAATTCACACAGGGCGAGGGGACGGCGCAAGTCTTGGACAATCAGGCGCTCATGAAACTGGCGATGGACCAGGCCCGCGCCGCCGTGAAAGTCGGCGAGGCGCCCATCGGCGCAGTGATCTTCGATCCGGCCAGCGGCGAGGTGATCGCGAGCGCTCACAACCGGCCGATTTCCCTAAACGACCCCACCGGCCACGCAGAAATCCTGGCCCTGCGCGCGGCGGGCGAAAAGCTCGGCAACTACCGGCTGACCGGCCTGACGCTCGTCGTCACGCTCGAGCCCTGCGCCATGTGCGCCGGCGCCATCAGCCATGCGCGAATTGGCCGGCTGGTGTTCGGCGCCCCCGACCCCAAGGGCGGGGCGGTGGTCTCCGGTTCGCGCTTTTTCGACCAGCCTACCTGCCACTCGCGGCCGCAGGTCACCGGCGGCGTTATGGCCAATGAGGCGAGCGCCCTGCTAAAGGGGTTTTTCAGAGACCGGCGAAGCCGTCCGGCCGACGAGGGGAGATAGGGCATGAAAACGATCATCGGGGCGTGCGCCCTGGCGCTCTTGCTCAACGCCGCCGCCACGGCTCAGACCGCGCTCGACGGCAACAGCCTGACCTGGCTGATCGGCAACCGGGTCGCCATGACCGCTGCCGGCGCCAAGACCTATGAAGCCTTCACCGGCCCGCAGAACGGCGTCGTCACCGGCACGGCTCTCGCCGTCAACGGGACCTATACGGAGTATCACAAGATCGGCCCGCAGATGGGCGGGCCGGCCAATGCGCCCTATGGCCTTTCGGTCGCCAACCCGCGCAGCAACATGGCCTGGGGCTTCACGCCGCTGAAGGTGATCGAGAAAGACAAGATCGTCTTCGAGACCGCCGACGGCGCCCGGCGCATCACCTATTTCGCCGAGCCCGGCAACGGGGTTGGGGCCTGGGTCGAGTCAACCGCGAACGGGGCGACCACCAAGACCGAGTATCACTTCAAGCCGCTGTAACTGGCCCAGAACAGCTGCGTGACGCAAATAACCGATTCACTTCCGCGAGTGTCCGATGAAAAATCTCATAGCCGCAGCCCTCCTGGCTCTGAGCCTGTCCGCCGCCGGCGCTCTGGCCCAGGCTCCGCTGGACGGCGGCAGTCTGACCTGGATGGCCGGCAACCGGGTTCACACCAACGCAAACGGCGGCAAGATCTATCTGGCCTTCATTGGCCCGGTGAATGGGGTGGTAACCGGGACGGTGCTGACCACAACCACGCCCGGACAGACCTACATCGAATATGACAAGCTGGGTCCGAACGCTGAGGGCAAGTACGGCCTGACGGTGGCCAGCACCAGCACCAACATGGCCTCGACCTTCACGCCGCTGAAATCGATCGAGAAGGGCCGGATCGTCTTTGAGAGCGCTGACCGCGCCAGCCGGACCACCTATTTCGCGAGATCGGGCAACAGCGTCGGCGCCGTGATTGAGCGCAAGGCAAACGGGACGACGACCATCACCGAATACGATTTCAGGCCGGTAAACTAGCTCCACCAGAGTTGCGCGGCGCGGGCGAGGTAGGCCACGCCGATGGCGGTGATGATCTTCCTGGTCCAGGCGATGAAGCTCAGGTCGGTCAACCGGTCGAGCAAGCGCCCGCCGATGACCGTGCCGATGATCGAGAGAGGCGCTGCGGCGGCAAACAGCCAGGCGGGCGGCATGCCAGGCGCGCCCAGCTTCAACAGCGGCGCGCCATAGACCAGGATCTTGGCCAGGTGGCTGAACACCTGGGTCCCGGCCTTGGTGGCGACGATCTGGTGGCGGGTCAGGCCGGTCTTCACAAAGAAGATGTCGAGCATCGGCCCGGCGACGCCGGCGGCGAGGTTCAGGCCCGTGACCGACAGGCCCGCCGCGAAGGCGTGCGGCGGGCGCTGCGCATCGAGCCGCAGCACGTCCTTCGGCAGCCAGACGATGAAGCTAACCAGGCCGAGCAAGAGGTAGAGCACGGGCTTGGATGGAACCACCGAGATCAGGGCGACGACGATCCCGGCCAGTGCCGAGCCTGCCGCATAGAGCCCGACGATCAGCCAGCGGATGTGCTTGCGATGCAGTATCGCCCGCCAGCCGTTGGCGATGATCTGGATGAAGCCGTGGGTGACGAACGCCGCCTGTACCGGCAGCACCAGGGCCAGTGCGCCCATCAGCACCAGCCCCCCGGCCAGGCCGAAGACGCCGGTCAATATGGCGGTGAAGAAAGCCGTAATCAGGATGAAAAGAGCGGTCGCCCCGCTCAAAAGGCCTCTCGTAGCCTAAATTCCAGCCGGTCCTTCACGGCCGGCCAGTCGAAATCGACGATCGAGAAAATCGCCGTGTCGCGCACATGGCCGGTCCAGGTGATCATGTGCTTGCGCAGCACGCCTTCTTGCATCGCGCCCAGTTTCAGCACCGCCGCCTGCGAACGGGAATTCCGCTCATCGACCAGAAACTCGACCCGGATCGCGCCGGCGTCGAAGGCGTGGGCCAGCATCAGGAGTTTGGATTCCGGATTGACCGGCCCCGAGCGCACGTCGGGGTGCAGGAAGGTCGAGCCGATCTCAACGCCTCGGTGTTCATAGCGCAGGTTGCGGAAGCTTGAGGTGCCGACCACCCGGTTGTCCTCCAGCTGGCGGATCGCATAGGTGATCCGCTCACCCTTGCGCTTGGCCGACAGCACAATGTCCCACCAGTGGTCAAAGCCGTCGGCCGCGCCGTTGATGGCCACCAGCTCCCAGGCTTCCGGGTCGACATCCAGCGCCGCGCGCAGATCGTCGCGGTGTTCATGGACGATGGGCTCCAGCCGCACATAGCGGCCTTCCAGCGGACGAATCTCGATTTCCATGGCCGCACCATGGCCGGGCGCCTTGCATCCTGGCAAGTCATCCGCCATAAGCCCATTCAAACAATCGTTTGAAAAAGGGCTCCGCCATGGATTTCGACATCACCCCCAAGCAACGCCAGTTTCGCGACCGCGTCGTCGCCTTCATGGACGAGCACGTCTATCCGGCCATCCCGACCTATAACGAGCAGATGTCCGGCCCCAACCGCTGGATCGTGGTCCCCGTTCTGGAAGAGCTGAAAAAGAAGGCCAAGGCCGCGGGCCTGTGGAACTTCTTCATGCCGCCGCACTCGGGCCAGGTCCACGTCGACGACACCTTCCAGTTCGAAGGCATCCAGCTGACCAACCTGGAATACAGCCTGATCGCCGAGGAAATGGGCAAGGTCGGCTTCGGTTCGGAAGTGTTCAACTGCTCAGCGCCTGACACCGGCAATATGGAAGTGCTGATGCGTTACGGCACCCTGGCGCAGAAAGAGCGCTGGCTTAAGCCCCTGATGAACGGCGAAATCCGTTCGGCCTTCCTGATGACCGAGCCGGCAGTGGCCTCGTCTGACGCCACCAACATCGAAACCCGCATTGAGCGTGACGGCGATGATTATGTGATCAACGGCACCAAGTGGTGGTCCTCGGGCGTCGGTGATCCGCGCTGCAAGGTCGCCATCGTCATGGGCAAGACCAACCTCAACGCCGCCATCCACGACCAGCAGAGCCAGGTGCTGGTGCCGCTCGACGCGCCGGGGATCAAGGTCGTTCGCATGCTCCCCGTGTTCGGCTTTGACGATGCGCCCCACGGCCACGCCGAAGTCATCCTCGAAAACGTCCGCGTGCCGGTGGAAGACGCCCTGCTGCTCGGTGAAGGCCGCGGCTTTGAAATCGCCCAGGGCCGTCTTGGCCCGGGCCGCATCCACCACTGCATGCGCACCATCGGCGTGGCGGAAGTCGCGCTCGAGAAAATGTGCAAGCGGCTCCTCTCGCGCAAGGCGTTCGGCAAGTACATCTCCGAGCAGTCGGTGTGGGAACAGCGCATCGCCGAGGCCCGCATCGACATCGAAATGTGCCGCCTGCTCTGCCTTAAAGCCGCCGACATGATGGACAAGGCCGGCAACAAGTCGGCCCGCAACGAGATCGCCATGATCAAGGTGGCGGCCCCGCGCCTGGCCCTCAAGATTATCGACGACGCCATTCAGGCCCATGGTGGCGGCGGCGTGACCACCGACTTCGGTCTCGCCAAATCCTACGCCGGCATCCGCACCTTGCGCCTGGCCGACGGTCCGGACGAAGTGCACTGCCGCACGATCGCCAGGGCCGAATTCGGCAAGTACGGCGACCTCAAGGCCAAGCAAAAGGCCGAGAAGGAAGCTGAACTGCTGGTGCCCGGCATCCGCTAACCTCCAGATACCAAACATCGAAAAAGGGCGGCCGCCGTGGCCGCCCTTTTTTATGGTCGGTCAGGCCGAAGACGAGCGCCGGAACGGCTGGACCTTCCAGCGCGCCAGGGAGCGCCACAGCCACTCGAACGGACCATAGTGGAAGCGCGCCAGCCAGGGTGCGCTCCAGATCAGGATAAACCCCCAGATCGCCGCGACCAAACCCATCAGTTCGAACCGCGACAGCTTGCCGTACAGCCCCAGGCCAAAGCCGCAGAAGACCAGGGTCGTGATCACCGAGCTCATCAGATAGTTGCTGAGCGCCATGCGGCCAGCCGCAGCCAGCAGGCGGATCACTGGCTTGGCGGCGCCTGAACGGATCAGCAGCAGCAGCGCGCTGGCGTGGGCGAGGCCAATCACCGCCCAGGTCGCCCCCTGCAAGGCGTCCAGCAGATTGAGCGTCAGAAGCTCAAAGCCGCTCTTCCAGATGCCAAAGGTCATCACCGCCGCGATCGGCAGTGCGACGAGATAGCCCGCCGCCATCATTTTCAGATAGCTGCCCGCACGCCAGCCCAGCGTAAAGAAACCCGTCCGGAAGAGCCCCATGCCGAGCAGCATCAGCCCAAGGGCTTCCAGAATCCAGATCAGCGAGTCAGGGCCGAGCTGCAGCCAGAGCGCCATGGCGACCCGGGCCCGCAAGGCCTCCACAAAACCTCCGCCGAATCCGGCGATCTGCTGGGTCGCCACCTCGGCCGGCGCGGCGAGGGCGTTGATCGTTTCCCGGGAAAGGCGGACGGTCTCGGGATCGGCGCCGGGCGCATTCGCGACATTGGCCAGGGTATGGATGTCCAGCAGGTCGCCAAGATTGAGGGCCAGGAAAACCAGCAGCACCACGAAGCCCAGGCCGATCAGCAGCCAGGGCGGCGCCTTGCGTAGAGGAAAGATGAACAGCCCCGCGACGGCGTAGAGAGTCAGAATATCGCCCCACCAGAGCAGATAGGCATGGACCAGGCCGAACACGAATAGCCAGGCCATGCGCCGGTAGTGCAGCGCCAGCGGTCCGGGCCGGCCTGTGGCCCGGTCGGCGATGAGCAGGGCGCTCGCGCCGAACAGCATGGCGAACAGCGAGCGCATCTTGCCCTCGACCAGCACGCTGGATACGGCCCAGGTCCAGAGATCGGCCCCTTCGTGACCGCCGTAATAGGTGGGATCTTCGTAAGCATAGGCCGGCATGCCCATGCCAAGGATGTTCATCACCAGGATGCCGAGGACGGCGAGGCCCCGCACCGCGTCCATGGAGACATACCGGCCTTCATCGTCCGCCGCGCCGGATGTCATGTGCGCATGTCTCCGTCCCGGAGCCAGCATGTGAGGGCGGGAAGGCTTGTCAATGGCCGCTCGCCATCGCGCCCGTTATACGGAAAAATCGCTTGCTGCGCTTGACTCTGCGGGGCCTCGCCCTTACGTCCACGCCGCATTGGCACTCGAAGGGGCTATGTGCTAACAAGCGCGCCCCTCGACATTTGAAGCTGGAGAAGCAGACATGAAATTTCGTCCGCTCGGCGACCGCGTCCTCGTACGCCGCGTCGAAGAAGAATCGAAGACCAAGGGCGGGATCATCATCCCCGACACCGTCAAGGAAAAGCCGTCTGAAGGCGAAGTCATCGCCGTCGGCCCTGGAGCCCGCGACGAGAGCGGCAAGATTGTGCCCACCGAGCTGAAAAAGGGTGACCGCATCCTGTTCGGCAAGTGGTCCGGCACCGAGGTCAAGATCGACGGTGAGGACCTCCTCATCATGAAGGAAAGCGACGTTCTCGGCACGCTGGCTTAAGCGCAGCCAACGCCTTTCCACCTCCCATAAATTCATCAGAAGGACGCAGCCAGATGGCCGCCAAAGACGTACTTTTCTCCACCGACGCGCGCGACAAGATGCTGCGCGGCGTCAACATCCTCGCCAATGCGGTGAAGGTCACCCTCGGTCCCAAGGGCCGCAACGTCATCCTCGAAAAATCGTTCGGCGCCCCGCGCTCGACCAAGGACGGCGTCACCGTCGCCAAGGAAATCGAACTCAGTGACAAGTTCGAAAACCTCGGCGCCCAGATGATCAAGGAAGTTGCTTCCAAGACCAACGACAAGGCCGGCGACGGCACCACCACCGCCACCGTCTTGGCCCAGGCCATCGTCGTCGAAGGCATGAAGTCGGTCGCCGCCGGCATGAACCCGATGGATCTGAAGCGCGGCATCGACAAGGCGGTCATCGCCGTCGTCGCCGAGATCAAGAAGGTCTCCAAGAAGGTCACCACCAACGACGAGATCGCCCAGGTCGGGACCATCTCGGCGAACGGCGACGATGAAGTCGGCAAGATGATCGCCGAGGCCATGGCGAAAGTCGGCAACGAAGGCGTCATCACTGTTGAAGAAGCCAAGACCGCCGAAACCGAACTCGATGTCGTCGAAGGCATGCAGTTCGACCGCGGCTACCTGTCGCCCTACTTCATCACCAACCCGGACAAGATGGAGGTTGTGCTCGAAGACGCCCTCGTTCTGCTGTTCGAAAAGAAGGTCACCTCCCTGCAACCCCTGCTTCCCGTTCTGGAAGCCGTGGTTCAGTCGGGCCGTCCCCTGCTGATCATCGCCGAGGAAGTCGAAGGCGAAGCCCTCGCCACCCTGGTGGTCAACAAGCTGCGCGGCGGTCTTCGCGTCGCCGCCGTCAAGGCGCCGGGCTTCGGCGATCGCCGCAAGGCCATGCTGGAAGACCTCGCCATCCTCACCGGCGGCGAACTGATCGCCGAAGACCTTGGCATCAAGCTCGAGAACGTCACCCTCGACATGCTCGGCAAGGCCAAGAAGGTCACGATCACCAAGGACGACACCACCATCGTCGACGGCGCGGGCGACAAGAAAGCCATTGCCGGCCGGGTCTCACAGATCCGCGCCCAGATCGAAGACACCACCTCGGACTACGACAAGGAAAAGCTGCAGGAGCGCCTCGCCAAACTGGCCGGCGGTGTTGCGGTCATCCGCGTCGGCGGCTCGACCGAAATCGAAGTGAAGGAAAAGAAGGACCGCGTCGATGACGCCCTCAACGCGACCCGCGCGGCCGTGGAAGAAGGCATTGTCCCCGGCGGCGGCGTCGCCCTGCTCAAGGCCTCGAAAATGCTCGCCGACATGACCGGTGATAACGCCGACCAGAACGCCGGCATCGCCATTGTGCGCCGCGCGCTTCAGGCGCCGATCCGCCAGATCGCCGAGAACGCCGGCGTGGAAGGCTCGATCGTCGTCGGCCGCATCCTCGACGAAAAGGGCGCCAACTTTGGCTTTAACGCCCAGACCGAAGTCTACGGTGACCTGGTCAAGGCCGGCGTCATCGACCCGGCCAAGGTGGTTCGCACCGCTCTGCAGGACGCCGCCTCAGTGGCCGGCCTGCTGATCACCACCGAAGCGGCCATCGCCGAAGCCCCGAAGAAAGCCTCGCCCCCCATGGGCGGCGGCGGCGGCATGGGCGGCATGGGCGATATGGACTTTTAAAACCCGTCATCCCCGGCCAACGGAGCGGCGCAAGCCGCGTAGGCCGAGCCGGGGAGCCATCGGTCGAACGTGCGAAGGGCGGGGCCAAAAGGTCCCGCCCTTTTGCTATGTCGCCAGTTCTCGCGCCAAACGGTTGGAGTCGCCCCGAGTCGACAGCCAAATCAGCGCCCCGGTTGCTGCCGAGATCAACGCTTCCAGCCAGTCCCAACCGCCAGTGCACCGGTTTCCAGCCGCGTAGGCCAGATGCTCGTTCTCCTGAATTTGGATATTGGCGATGACCTCGGCCATCTCCGGATCGCGATCCGCCAGCCATCCGATTTGGTCATTGAGGTGCCAGTGAACGGTTGGTCTGCACCCCTTGAAGTGATCCACCCGCAATGTTGGTCTTAGGGCCACTTTTATGAGGATGGAGAGATGGCAAGGGTTCGTTACAAGCCGGAAGAGATCGTCGCCAAGCTGCGGCAGGTTGATGTTCTGACGGGTCAAGGC
>CANJME010000015.1 GCA_947475875.1 Caulobacteraceae bacterium
CCGCTCCGCCCGGTGCGCCCCCGCCCGCCGGGGCCGCGCCACGACCCGCGCCCGCCGCACCGCCCCGTCCGGCGGCGGCTGCGCCGGGCATGGCGTTGGCCGTTCTGGCATCGGCGGCGAAGCGGTTCCAGTCGGTCAGGAAACCGTCGCGTAGCGACATATGTTCGTGGAACAGGGTCGCGCCGCCGGCCAGCTCAGCCGGCGCATAGTCCTTCAGGATGGTGCGGATGACCGCGCCCGGCGCAAACGCCGGCTGGGCGAACACGCCCGACGGCAGAGCCGCAGCGGCGGCTCCCGCGCCCAGCAGGGTCAGCGCTTCGCGCCGCGACAGAACCGAGTTGGTCAAATAGGGCCGCCGTTGCATGGAAATTCCCCCAGAGATTATTGTTTTCAGTTGCTGATTGATCGGACCTGCCTGGCCCGTTCGTCAAGCTATTTGAACCTGAGCTTCAGGATCAGGATGAAGGCGGCCATCGCCAGCATGACCGCATTGGCCGCTACGATCGGCCAGTTCCGCTCCGCGAGGCCGAAAATCAGCCACAGCAAAAAGCCCGCGGTCGTCAGCCCGTACATCTTCGCCGAGATCGCATGGGTCTCGCGCTCACGCAGAATCCTGGCGATCTGCGGCGCAAACCCCGCGATGCCGCAAAGGCCCGCGGCCACCCCGACCAGCTCGATCCATCCCAACGCCATGAACCGGTAACGTCACGCTGAAGTCGAGGTTCACAGAAACCGTTCTTTCGGATCGACGGGAATTGCCGCAAAAGACCACTCGATGACCCCCGACGCGCTAACCGCGATTTTCGACGCTCTGCCGGACCCCGCCATGGTCGTGCGGGTGGACCCCTATTCGGTGGGCCGCCGGGTGGTTATGGCCAATACCGCCGCGCGCGAGATGTTCCGCATCAATGAGGCCCAGCCGATGCTTGCCTCGGTGATCCGCCGTCCCGATCTGCTCGATCTGGTCGAGACGGCCCTGTCGGGTGGAGCGGGCGGTGAGGTCGAATGGGAATCCGCTGATGCGGTTCAGGACCGCAGCTTTCGGGCCATCGTCAAACCCCTGACTCTGGAAGACCAGGGCTCGCGCGCCGCGCTGATCATCGTGCGTGACGAGACCGATGCGCGCCGCAATGAGCGAATGCGAGCCGATTTCCTGGCCAACGCCAGCCACGAGCTGAAAACCCCGCTCGCCTCGCTGGCCGGGTTCATCGAGACCCTGCGGGGGCACGCCAAGGACGACAAGCACGCGCGCGAAAAATTCCTCGGCATCATGGCGGTCCAGGTCGACCGGCTGATCCGCCTGGTCGGCGATCTGATGAATCTCTCGCGCATCGAGCTCAATGAACACATCGCGCCGACCGGAACCGTTGAGCTTTCAGCGAACGTCGCCGACGTGGTCGACGCCTTGGCGCCCATCGCCGCTGCGACGGAGGTTTCGGTGGCGGTCGATCCAGCCACGGCTGTCATCGTGGGCGACTCCCTGCAGATCACCCAGGTGCTGCAGAACCTGATCGAAAACGCCATCAAACATGCGACGCCCCGCGGGCAGGTGCGTGTTGAAATCCTCACCGGCCAAAGCCAGGCTGCGCTGACCACGCCCGCCGACCCGAACGCCGCCCATCGCTCGCTGGTGTTTCCCGCCGTGGAGTCGGCCGCGCGCTTCCACGCGGTGCGCATCGTCAATCCCGGCGAGGGGATACCGCGCGAATACCTGCCGCGCCTGACCGAACGATTCTACCGCGCGCCCGGCCAGAAGAGCGGCGATACCAGCGGTACGGGCCTCGGTTTGGCCATCGTCAAACACATCGTCGGCCGCCACCATGGCGGCCTCTTTGTCGAAAGCGCCGAGGGAAACGGCGCGGCCTTCACCGTCTACTTTCCAGCGCCGTAAGCGGCGTCATTAAACCGTCATCAAACTGTCACAGGCCAGTAGTCCGGATCAGCCAAGGACAAAGCCATGCCTTGCGCCCCCTCGCCTGATCGGCAACATGGTTCCGCCGCGAGACGCCAGTTTTCCGCGCGGTGAGAGAGACGATGAACATGACCCTGAGCCACGTCACGCTCGGCCATGCGGACGCCGTGCCCGAAGGCGCGCCGATCAAGGTGAAGGCCGCGGGCGTCAATGTCTTTTATGGCAACAAGCAGGCGCTGTTCGACGTCTCGCTCAATATGCTGGACCGGGCGGTCACCGCCCTGATCGGCCCGTCGGGCTGCGGCAAGTCGACCTTCCTGCGCTGCATCAACCGGATGAACGACACCATCGTCGGCGCTCGCGTCGAAGGCCTGATCGAGATCGACGGCGAGAACGTCAACGACCGCTCGGTTGACCCGGTGCTGCTGCGCAGCCGGGTCGGCATGGTGTTCCAGAAACCCAACCCTTTCCCCAAGTCGATCTTCGACAACGTCGCTTACGGTCCGCGCATCCACGGCATGACCAAAAACAAGACCGAGCTTGCCGACCGGGTCGAAGCAGCCCTCAAGAAAGCCGGCCTCTGGGCCGAGGTCAGCGACCGGCTGAATTCTCCGGGCATCGGTCTCTCCGGCGGCCAGCAGCAGCGCCTCGTTATCGCCCGGGCCATCGCCGTCAATCCTGAGGTCATCCTGATGGACGAGCCCTGTTCGGCGCTCGATCCCATCGCTACGGCCCGTATCGAGGAGCTGATCGACGAGCTGCGCCGCCAGTACTGCATCGTCATCGTCACCCACTCCATGGCCCAGGCCGCGCGCGTCTCGCAGCGCACGGCCTTCTTCCACCTCGGCAAACTGGTCGAGAGCGGTTCGACCGAGGCCATGTTCACCAACCCCCTCGATCCGCGCACCCAGGACTACATCACCGGCCGGTCCGGCTAGGAGACCCCGCCATGAACGAGCACATCGTCAAGTCCTACGAGGAAGAACTCACCCAGCTCGCCGCCGAAGTCGCCCGCATGGGGGGCCTCGCCGAAGCCCAGGTCGCATCCTGCATAGAGGCCGTCGCCAAGCGGGACGTGAAACTGGCCGAGGCGGTGGTCGCCCGCGATGAGCGCCTCGACGCCATGGAGATCGAGATCGACGCGCGCTGCACCCGGCTGATCGCGCTGCGCCAACCCATGGCCAACGACCTGCGCCGCACCCTGGCGGCCATCAAGATCGCCGGCAATCTGGAGCGCTGCGGCGACATGGCCAAGTCCATCGCCAAGCGGGCGCTGCAACTGGCCGAGACCGAACCGCTCACCCCGCTCACCGGCCCGATCCAGCGGCTGGGCAAACTGGTCAACGGGCGGCTGCATCAGGTGCTCGACGCCTACACCTCCAGTGACGTCGATCGCGCCGTCGCCGTCTGGTCCTCGGATCATGAGGTCGACGAACACTACAACAGCCTGTTCCGTGAACTGCTCACCTACATGATGGGCGATCCGCGCATGATCACTGCCTGCACCCACCTGCTGTTCGTCGCCAAGAATCTCGAGCGCATCGGCGACCACGCCACCAATATCGCCGAGGTCATCCATTATGAGCTGACCGGCACGCCGCTGAACACGCCAAGGCCCAAGGGAGCCGCCGTCTGATGGCCGGTCCCTCGATCCTGATCGTCGAGGACGAAGAGGCCCTGGCCCAGCTTCTCCAGTACAACCTCGAAAAGGAAGGTTATCAGATCACCCGCGCCGCCGACGGCGAGGAAGCCATGCTGCTGGCCGACGAGGCCGCGCCCGACCTCGTGCTGCTCGACTGGATGCTGCCCAAGCTCTCTGGGATAGAGGTCTGCCGGCGCCTGCGCGCCAACCGCAAGCTGCGCAACACCCCGATCATCATCCTCACCGCTCGCGGCGAGGAAACCGACCGCATCCGCGGGCTCGACACCGGCGCCGACGACTATCTGGTCAAGCCGATCTCGATGACCGAACTGGTCGCCCGCGTCCGCGCCGTGCTGCGCCGGGTGCGCCCGGGCCTCGCCGAAGATGTCGTCATTCACGGCGACATCACCCTTGACCGCGTCGCCCACCGGGTGCGACGGGCCGAACAGGAAGTTCACCTGGGCCCCACCGAGTTTCGCCTGCTCGATCACCTGATGCAGAACCCCCGCCGGGTGTTTTCCCGCGAACAGCTCCTGGACAGCGTCTGGGGCGCCGACATCTACGTCGAAGCCCGCACCGTCGATGTCCACGTCGGGCGGTTGAGGAAAGCCCTGATGCAGGGCGGCAAGCCCGATCCGGTCCGCACCGTTCGGTCGGCGGGGTACTCGCTGGATATGGAAAGCTAGGAATTCTTTCCCTCCCGCTTGTCGGGAGGGTGGATCGGCGCACCGCGCCGAGACGGGTGGGCAACGTTCGCGTCGTTGACTAGAGTCGCCCACCCTGGCCGCTGCGCGGCCTGTCCCTCCCGACGAGCGGGAGGGAAAAGAGCCCGGCAAGGACCTTTCCCATGGCGATCGATTTTGAAATTCCGGCTGCGGCCAAGGCTGTGCGCGAACGCGTGCGCAAGTGGGTCCACGACGAATGCCGGCCCGCCGAGGAAAAGCTGCTGGCCGGGGCCGACTACAAGACCACGCTGGGTGAGCTCCGCGCCAAGGCCCGCGCCCAGGGCCTGTGGTGCCCCTTCATCCCCAAGGAACACGGCGGCATGGGTCTCGGACCCCTCGCCAATGCCCTGGTGCAGATGGAGCTCGGCGAGAGTTACCTCGGCGCCCTCTCCATGAACACGCAAGGCCCCGACGACGCCACCATGCTCACCCTGCTGCAGCACGGCACCGAGGATCAGAAGGAGCGGTTCCTCAAACCCCTGCTGAACGGCGAAAAGCGCATCTGCTATTCGATGACCGAGAAGGCGGCCGGCGCCGACGCCACCGGCATGCAGACAATGGCCGTACGCAAGGGCAACGACTCCTGGCTGCTGAACGGCGAAAAGTGGTTCTCATCGGCCGCATCCGTCGCCGACATCGCGCTGGTCATGGCCAAGACCAACCCGGACGCGCCGCGCCACAAGCAGTTTTCCACCTTCCTCGTCGAGCTGCCCAACCCCGGCTACCGCATCAAGCGCGACATCCCGACCATGGCCATCGAGGGCCCGCTGACCCACATCCTCGGCGGCGGCCATTCCGAGATCGAGATCAAGGACCTGGAAGTCCCGGCCGAGAACCTCTTGGGCGGCGAGGGCGAAGGCTTCAACATGGGCCAGCACCGGCTGGCCTACGGGCGGTTGCGCCATGGCATGCACAATGTCGCCATGGCCCAGCGGGCGCTCGATATGGCGACGGCCCATGTGACGAACCGTACGACCTTCGGGACCAAACTCGACCAGCGGCAGGCCGTGCAGTTCATGCTCGCCGAGTGCGCCAGCCAGCTCTACATCGCCCGGCTGATGCTGCTGCACATCGCCTACAAGGCGGAAAACGGCCTCGATCTTCGCCAGGAAAACGGCATCGCCAAGGTCTATCTGGCCAATATGGTCCACCACGTGGTCGACACCGCCATCCAGCTGCACGGCGCCCTGGGCTATAGCCAGGATACCCCGCTGGCCATGTGGTACACCCACATCCGCTCCCAGCGCCTGGTCGACGGGCCAGACGAAGTCCACCGCTGGACCACGGGCCGCAATGTCATCAAGGCGTTCAAGGAAACCGGCACAACGGCCGGCGCCTGTGGTGGGGATATGCTCTAATCCTCTCCCCGCAAAGCGGGGAGAGGCAAGGTGAGGGGCGGCGCGTCCGCGCCGCGACAAGTGTTGCTATTTTGTTCTCATTTCTCTAATGTTCTATTGAGGATTTCAGAGGGGATGGCAAATGGCGCATTCAATTCTAACACCTCGGGCCCGCGAACTCCGCACCCATGACACCCGCGCTGAAGCCCGTCTCTGGCAGGCTCTGCGCAACCGCAACCTTGGCGGATGGAAATGGAAACGACAGGTTCCTCGTGGGCCTTACATCGTCGACTTTCTCTGTGTAGAGGCCGGCCTAATCGTTGAGGTGGACGGCGCCACGCACAACGAAGACCACGAAATCGATTATGACGAGCGCCGCACGGCCTACCTGAACACTCTTGGCCTGAAGGTCTTGCGTGTCACTAACACAGGCGTGTTTGAAGACACTAACAGCATCTGTCTGTGGATCCTTGAGGCGTGCGAACTTTCAAGAGGGCTAGGCGCCGCAATCGATATGAAGCGCGCCGCGGACGCGGCGCCCCTCACCCAGCCTCTCCCCACTTCGTGGTGAGAGGAGGGATTAGATATAGCGCCGCAGGCTGCGGGCCAGGTCGTTGGCGCTGGAGCGTTTGCGCGACTGGGCCGGCTGGTAGGCGACCTGGGCGTGGTGCTGGCAGTAGGGGATGTCGCCGTCGGTGCGCTTGCCGCAGAAGGTGAAGGTGTCGGCGGACGGATCGCCGATCGGCCACTTGCACATGTGGGCGCCGAGCGTCAGCACCGTCGCTGATCCCGGCTCCTCGTCGCGGAGGATCGGCCGGGGTTCGGCGCGGACAATTTCGCGCGGTTCCATGCGGCGCGGGGCCGACGGAACGGAGGGGCGCGGCGGCCGGGGCGTCTTGAAGCTGACCCGCGCGGGCTGGCTTGGCGTCGCGCGGCCCGACAGGCCCAGGCGGTGCACCTTGCCGATCACGGCGTTGCGGGTCACCCCGCCGAGCTGTTTGGCGATCTGGCTGGCGGACAGGCCGTCGAGCCAGAGCTTCTTCAGCAATTCAACCCGTTCATCAGTCCAGCCCATGTCCCGCCTCCAGACCTACCAGATGTTGTGTGCCGCAGGTCTCCGAATAGCAACCCGCCACAACATATCGTAATCAAAACGTCACAAGCCACAATAGGCGCCATGCCTTTCATCCACAGAATCCAGATATTGTGAGGTATTGCGCCAACGTGCCGCAGCGCGCATTTCTGGGGCCATGACCGAGACCACCGCACCCTCGCTGACCCCGCGCCGCTACGGCGGCGTCAACTGGATCGGGCTGAAAACCCTCTATTTCCGCGAGGTCAAACGCTTCTGGAAAGTGGGGATGCAGACGGTGCTGGCCCCCGTCATCACCAGCTTGCTCTACATGCTCGTCTTCGTCGTCGCGGTTGGCGGCACGCGGGCGGGGGCGGGCGGGGTCAATTTCGCGACCTTCATCGCGCCGGGCCTCGTCATGATGTCGATCCTCAACAACGCCTTCGCCAATTCCTCGTCATCGATCCTGCAGGCCAAGATGATGGGGCTGACGCCGGATTTCCTGACCCCGCCCCTGTCGGCCATCGAGCTGGCGGCAGGGTTTGCGGCCGGCGCCATGACGCGCGGCGTGTTCGTGGGTCTGGTGACGGCGATCTCGGTCTGGCCGTTCACGCACTATCATATCGAGCACGTCTGGGCCGTTCTCTACTTCGGTCTGGGCGCAGCCATGATGCTCGGCCTGCTGGGCGCTTTCGCGGGCCTGTGGAGCGAGAAGTTCGATCACCTGGCGGCGGTGACCAACTTCCTGGTCATGCCGATGACGTTCCTGTCGGGGACCTTCTACCTGGTCGACAACCTGCCCGAGCCGTTCCGTTCGGCTTCGCACTTCAACCCGTTCTTCTACATGATCGACGGCTTCCGTTACGGCTTCATCGGCTTTGCCGACGGCTCGCTGATGATCGGCGTGATCATGGTCGCGGTGATCAACCTGATCCTCGCCGTCGCCTGCTGGGCGCTGTTCCACACGGGATACCGGCTGAAGAGCTAGCACGAGGGGATCGCGATGCTTCGAGAGTGGGAGGCGAAATACCGAAGCTACCTCACCGCTGAGGCCGGTCGCCACGACCCAGCAACGCGGGTTACCGCCATTAGTTGGCTTTGTTTGCCGTGGATGGCTCCGATCCTGGTGGGGGGCGTGATCGCTTTGATATTTTCGCCCACCAGTTTGCTCGGGCGTGTTGCGGTCATCGTCTTAGGTTCCATCAGCGTCGCCGGGATTTTGTACATGAGCTGCGTCTTCGCCTATCAAGGCATCAAGCTCGACCTTCGCCGACTCAAAGAGCGACAGGAGGCTGGAAAGACACAATCATCAAACGGCGATGACTCGTGACGCCACCTTGACTTTTCACCCTGTATTTACGACAAGGCGACGCTTCCCCGGCCCCGCAACCTGCGGGGCTTTCACTTTTCGGGAGGCGCGCCATGCCCTCACCCTCGTCCACGCAATCCCACATCATGGGTGTCTATTCGCGCGCGGGCCTGGCGTTTGAGCGAGGCGAGGGCGTTTGGCTCACCTCCACCACCGGAGAGCGCTATCTCGACGCCGTGGCCGGCATCGCGGTCAATGCGTTGGGCCATGCCAATCCCGTGCTGATCGAGGCCCTGACCGCCCAGGCCCACAAGCTCTGGCACGTCTCCAACATTTTCCAGATCCCCGAGCAGGAGGCGCTGGCCAAACGGCTGACTGACGCCACCTTCGCCGACGTGGTGTTCTTCACCAATTCCGGCACGGAAGCCGTGGAGTGCGCGCTGAAGACCGCCCGCAAATACTTCGCCCACAAGGGCCAGCCGGAGCGGATCGACATCATCGGCTTTGACGGCTCGTTCCACGGCCGCACCTATGCCGCCGTCAACGCTTCGGGCAATGCGAGCTACCTCGAAGGCTTCGGCCCGCGCCTGCCCGGTTACCTTCAGATTCCGTTCGGCGACATGGCCGCGCTGAAGGCCGCGCTTGGCCCGACCTCCTGCGCGGTCATCATCGAGCCCGTGCAGGGCGAGGGCGGCGCCCGCGTGCTCTCCGACAGCCAGCTGCGCGAAATCCGCCAGTTGTGCTCCGACGCCGGCGCCTTGCTCATCTATGACGAAATTCAGTGCGGCCTTGGGCGGACCGGCAAGCTCTTCGCCCATGATTGGGCCCCTGGCTCCGAGCCAGACATCATGTGCGTGGCGAAAGCCCTGGGCGGCGGTTTCCCGGTTGGCGCGTGCCTGGCCACCACCGAGGCGGCCAGCGGCATGGTGTTCGGAACCCACGGCTCGACCTATGGCGGCAACCCGCTGGCCATGGCCGTTGGATGTGCGGCCTTTGATCTGCTCAACGACGAGGCGCTGCTCGACCACGTCAAATCCGTCGCCGGCTACCTGACCCAGCAGCTCTCGGGGCTGAAAGACCGCTATCCCGACATCATCGAGGACCTGCGCGGCAAGGGCCTGCTCATCGGTATCAAGATCAAGCCGAACAACCGTGAATTCATGCAGATGGCCCGCGACGAACACCTGCTCATCGCCGGCGGCGGTGACAACTGCGTCCGGATGCTGCCGCCGCTCAACATCACCCTGGATGAAGCCCGTGAACTGATCGCGCGTTTTGAAGCGACCTGCGATCGGGCCAGGAAGGCGGCCACCGCATGATCCGCTGTGCTCCGACTGTCCCCGCGAAGGCGGGGATCCAGCCAAAGATTGGGATTGCGACCACTCAGAATGAGGTCACGCTCGCATGGGTCCCCGCCTGCGTGGGGACAATCGGAGGTTTGGCATGAGCCCGCGCCACTTCGTTGATCTGTGGAAGCTGGACGCGGTCACCCTGCGCGCCATCATGGACGACGCCCACGCCCGCAAGAAGGCGCGGGCCGGCTGGCCGAAGGGCAAGGTCGACGCTGACGCGCCTTGCCGTGACAAAACACTTGCCCTGATCTTCGAAAAGAACTCGACCCGCACCCGCTTTTCGTTCGATGCGGCCATGCGCCAGCTGGGCGGCTCATCGGTCATCGCCAACGCCGGCGACATGCAGCTGGGCCGGGGCGAGGAAGTGCCGGATACCGCCCGCGTGCTGTCCCGAATGGTCGATGCGGTGATGATCCGCGCCAACAAACACGAAGACGTCCAGGTCTTCGCCGAGGCCGCCAGCGTGCCGGTGATCAACGGCCTGACCGACGCCTCGCACCCCTGCCAGCTGATGGCCGACCTGATGACCTATGAGGAACATCGCGGCTCGTTGAAGGGCCGCACGCTCGCCTGGGTGGGCGATGGCAACAACATGTGCGCGAGCTTCATCCACGCCGCCGCGAAGTTCGGCTACACCCTGAATATCGCCACGCCCTCGGCCTACGCGCCCGACCGCGTCGACCTGGCCCGCGCGGCGGAGGAAAAGGCCCGCATCAACCTGACCAACGACCCCCGCGAGGCTGCCGCCGGCGCCGACCTGATCCTCGCCGACACCTGGGTCTCCATGGGCGACACCGACTACGACGCCCGGATGAAGGCGCTCGAACCCTACCAGGTCAACGCCGCCTTGATGGCGCTGGCGGCCAAGGACGCCGTCTTCATGCACTGTCTGCCGGCCCACCGCGGCGAGGAGGTCACCGAAGAGGTGCTCGACGGCCCGGCCTCCCTGGTCTGGAACGAGGCGGAGAACCGCATCCATGCCCAGAAATCGGTGATCGCCTGGTGCCTGGCGGGATAAGTGGGCGAGCAGATGTCGCAGGGCGTCGAAACCCTGGCATCACTGCCCTATATTCAACGCCATGAGCCCCACCCCCCATCCCCCGTCGGACGATCTCGTCGCCCCGTTTCAGATCGAGAGCGAGCCCGTCCGCGGCCGTATCGTCCGCCTCGGCCCTGCCATCGACGACATTCTGAACCGCCATTCCTACCCTGACGCCGTCGCCAACCTGGTCGGCGAGGCCTGCGCGCTGGCCGCACTGGTGGGCGCCTCGCTGAAGTTCGACGGACGCCTGATCCTTCAGGCCCAGGGCGACGGACCCGTCTCCTTCGTCGTCGCCGACTATGACACGGCCGGGGACCTGCGCGCCTATTGCCGCTTCAACGAGGACCGCGTCGCCGAGGCGAGCGAGGGCTTTTCCCGCCCCGGCGCCAAGACCCTGCTGGGCGAGGGGGTCTTCATCATGACCCTTGATCAGGGCCCGGACATGGAACGCTATCAGGGCGTCACGCCGATCGAAGGCGAGACATTGGCCCTCTGCGCCGAGCGCTATTTCGCCCAGTCGGAACAGACCCCGACGCGCGTCATGCTGGCCACCGCCCAGGTGCGCGATTCCGGCCCCGACCGCTGGCGGGCGGGCGGCATCATCCTGCAGAACATCGCGGGCGACGCGGCACGGGGGTCAACCGACGAGGCCTGGAACACGGTGCAGGCCCACTTCGGCACCCTTGGCGAAGATGAGCTGGTCGATCCCACCATATCGCCGGCGACGCTGCTCTTCCGCCTGTTCCACGAGGAGGGCGTGCGCCTGTTCAAGACCACGCCCGTGCGCAGCCACTGCCGCTGCTCGCGGGAGAAGATCATCTCGGTCCTGGGCTCGTTTCCCTCGGCCGAGCGCGGCGACATGCTCGACGTCGAGGGCAACTTCGAGGTGACGTGCGAGTACTGCAGCCGCGTCTACCAGATCGAACCTGAAGCGCTTGACGAGCGCGAGGGCTAGTTCACCACCCGCCGCGCGCCTGGCAGGTCGAGGCTGAACTCAGGGATCGCCACCGCAAACCCGTCACCGGCCGGGGTCATCATCTGGTACTCGCCGCGCATGGTGCCCGACGGAGTCGTCAGCGGGCAGCCCGACGAATAGCGGAACGCTTCGCGTGGCCCGAGCGTCGGCTGTTCGCCGACAACGCCGGGCCCCCGCACATCCTCGCGCCGGTTCAGCGCGTCGGTGATGATCCAGTGGCGCGAGATCAGCTGCACGGTCTCGCCCCCGTGGTTTTCGATCTCCACGGTGTAGGACCAGAACCAGCGGCCTTCGTCCGGCTCGGACTGTTCGGGCATGAAGGCCGGGTTGACGCGCACGACGATGTCGCGCGTGCGGGCCTCATAGACGGGCGCCTCTTTCGCCCCGAACTTGCGGATGCGTTTCACCGGGCGTTGGCCCGCGCCCGGTCGAGCGCGCGGGTGACATCGCGCGCCAGGTCGTTCTGGCCTTCGAGGCCGACCGACATACGCACCCAGCCGGCCGTAAGCCCCATGGCGAGGCGCTCGGCCTCGGGGACTGAGCGGTGGGTGGTGGTGGCCGGATGAGTCGCCATGGATTTGGCGTCGCCGAGGTTGTTGGATATGTCGACGATCTGCAGGGCGTCGAGAAACGCCCAGGCCGCTTCCTGGCTGCCGAGGTCGAAGGCCAGCACGCTGCCGCCGCCGGTCATCTGCTTGTCCACGATCGCCGCCTGCGGATGGTCCGGCCGGCCGGGATAGGCGCAGGCCGCCACGTTCTTGTGGGCGGCGACGATGTCGGCGAGGAAGCGCGCGGTCTGAGCTTGCCGGCGCACGCGCAGGTCCAGGGTTTCCAGACCTTTGAGCAGCACCCAGGAATTGAACGGGCTCATGGCCGGGCCGGTGTGGCGCAAGAGATCCTTGTAAGCCTTTTCGAACAGCTCCTCGTCATTGAGCAGGATCGCCCCGCCCAGCACGCGGCCCTGGCCGTCGATGTGTTTGGTGGCCGAATAGACGACCACGTCGGCGCCCAGTTCCAGCGGCTTCTGGAAGATCGGCGTCGCAAAGACGTTGTCGACCACCACCTTGGCGCCGGCCTCATGGGCGATAGCGCAGACGGCCGGAATGTCGGTGATCTCCAGCAGGGGATTGGCCGGGCTCTCGATCAGGAACGCCACCGTATTGGGCCTGACCGCCGCCTTCCAGGCCGAGAGGTCAGTGGCGTCGACAAAGGTGGTCTCGACACCATAGCGCGGCAGGAGTTCAGCGCAGATCCACCGGCACGAGCCGAACAGAGCGCGGCCCGCCACCAGATGGTCGCCCGCCTTGAGCAAGCCGCGTAACGCGGCGTCCACTGCGCTCATGCCTGAGGCGGTCGCGCGGCACACCTTGGCGCCTTCCAGCAGGGCCAGCCGATCTTCAAAGATCTGCGTCGTCGGGTTACCGAACCGCTGATAGATGAACCCCGGCGCATCGCCGGCGAACCGGGCGTTGGCGGAGGCCGCGTCCGGATAGGCAAAGCTCTGGGTCAGATAGAGCGCCTCGGAAATCTCGCCATGTTCGGAACGCGCCATGCCGCCGCGCACGAGCCTCGTGGCGGTTTCCCAATCTTCCGGCTTTTCGTCCTTGGCCATGGCGCGGCTCCTTTAGAGCGCGTGGGGATAAGCCTGCGCCCCTCTCGCCGCAAGGGGGAGGTCGGTCTATCATGGCCAGGCTTTTCTACGGGGGACTTTAGCCATGACGCGTTCGCGCAAACTGCTGTGCCTGTTTTACGGCCTGGTCGCGGTGGTCGCGCTGTTTGCCACCTGGAGCCAGAACCTCACCTATTCGGGCAATGCAGTGACCATCTTCACCACCTTCTGGACCGACACCAAGGTCAATGCCGCCAGCCGTTCGATCACCGTCGACATCGGGCTGTTCCTGCTCGCCGCCACCGCCTTCATGGTCACCGAGGCGCGCAAGCTGCGCGTCCGATTCGTCTGGGCCTATGTGGTCCTCGGCGTCCTCGTCGCTATCAGCGTCACCTTCCCGCTGTTCATGATCGCCCGCGAGGTCCGCCTCGAGAAGGCCAAGGGAACTGACGCCTCGCTGGCGCTGACGGCTGCCGATCTCATCGGCCTGGCGCTGACCACCGGCTTTATCCTGGGGATGGTCTGGTTCACCCTGCGCTGAGCGGCTTGTCAGACTCGTCCCGGCGCCCGAAGACGAAAGCATGACTGCTACCGGCATCCTGCCCTGCCAGGCCATCGAGGCCCTGATCGCCGGCGGCGCCATTTCCGCCGATGAGCCCTTCGCCGAGGGCCAGGTCCAGCCCGCCAGTCTTGATCTGCGGTTGGGTCCGAAATGCTGGCGGGTGCGGGCGAGTTTCCTGCCTGGGTCCGGCCGCAAGGTGGCCGACCGCATCGCTCATGTCGCCATGCACCAGATCGACCTTTCCGCCGGCGCCGTGCTCGAAAAGGGCTGCGTCTATCTGGTCGAGATCGCCGAGCGGCTGGCGCTGCCGGTCGGGGTATCGGCCCGCGCCAATCCGAAGAGTTCCACGGGCCGGGTCGACGTGTTCGTGCGCCTGCTGACCGACCACGGCGAGGCGTTCGACGATGTGGCGGCGGGCTACACCGGGCCGCTCTATGTCGAGATCGCGCCGCAGACCTTCTCGGTCCTGGCCCGGGCCGGCACGCGGTTGAACCAGCTGCGCCTGAAGGCCGGCGATCCGCCGCGGTTGCATACTCTCAGCGTCAGCGTCGACCTGACCGGCGCCGTCGCCGGCTACCGGGCCCGCCGCCACGCTGGCGTCATCGACCTTGATCTTGAAGCGGGCCAGGACCCACGCGACTTTTGGGAGCGCCTGGAGCCGCGCCATGGCGAGCTTCTGCTCGATCCCGGCGAATTCTACATTCTGGCCTCCAAGGAAGACGTCGCCATCCCCGTCGATCAGGCCGCCGAGATGACCCCGATCGATCCGGCGGTCGGAGAGTTTCGCGTCCATTATGCGGGCTTTTTCGATCCGGGATTCGGCATGGACGAGGCTCACGGCGCCGGTTCAAAGGGTGTGCTGGAAGTCCGCTCTCACGCCCCGTTCCTGCTTGAGGACGGCCAGATCGTCGCGCGGCTCGTTTATGAACCGCTGACTGAGCGCCCGGCGCGCCTCTACGGCGAGGGTGGCTCGCACTACCAGAAACAGGGCCTGAAACTTTCCAAGCACTTCAAGGCGTGGGCCTAAGGCTGGGCCCCGGCCGCCAGCCATTCGATGTAGCGCAGCACCGTCTCCTTCGGAATTGCGCGCCGTTTTTCCAGAACGCCCATGCAGAATCGCGCCTCGTCGTGCGCGCCATAGTGGTGACAAATCACCGCCAGATGCTTCAGCTGCTCGTCGTCCATCAGGTCGTGCCGCGACAGGTCGCGAAGATACAGCATCTCGCCGTTGATCAGTTGGCCTGACGGGCCCTGGTTGCGATAGGACGGCGTTCCAGCCGCCATGACGAAGTACTTCGCGTTCAGCAGGTGGTGCGGAACCAGACCCAGCCGCCGCAGCTCCAGATCGATATCGCCGAAGGTGGGTTGGCCCTTGTAGAGTCGCACAAAGGCCACATCGACATGCACCGCCAGGACCCGCGCGAGAACCTGACGGCCGCCGCGCAGCACGGCCAGCTCGCCGCCCTGCATATTGACCTTGAGCAGGTCGATCAGCCTGATCTCGGTGACTTCATCCAGCCGGCGGGTCCGCAAATCCTTGACGCGCCTGACCACCGTCCCGTTGCGCTGCAGGTCGGGATAGAGCGCCAGCACCGCCGGGTTCGGCTCCAGCAGGCTGTTCAGGCCGGGGTAGGCGCAGACGTAAAGGGTCTGGTCTTTGCCGTCGCCCACAAGGTGAGGCAGGAAGCGCTCGCCCGGTCTTGGCTTGGGAAAGTCATCGACTACCAGCGCCGGTTCGAACCGCGTCAGCCGGCAATCGCCCTCGGCGAACAGGGCCCCATAGGGCGCCGGCCCTTCGGCCGGACCCATCTCGATGTCCACGACTTCGGTGTCGCGATCCAGATTCAGCGGTTTACGCATAATCTCCAAGCTAGTGCAGAGCGGCCGCCAAGGGAAAGCCGGTTTAATCGTGGTGGGGGCGTCGTCTGCACTCTCCGCAAGGCGCTTCGCCCGTGATAGTCGCTTGAACCGTGCCCAAACTTGGTTCGCCCGCTCAGGTCCTGCTGATCGCCGTTCATCTTTGCGCGGCCTTAGTGCTGTTCAGCGTCTGGTCGGTATCGCGCTTTCCGGAATTCGGCGTGCGGTTCGACGGCGCGCCGGCCGGGCAGGTTCGACTGATGGCCGGTGACCGGTGGCTGGCCAGGCTGGCGGCCACCGACAAGGTGACGTTCCGCCAGGGGGATGTCGCCGTGACCGACGAGGCCGGCGCCTTCCGCCCGTCCTTCATGCACGGAGGCAGTCCGGAGCAGCTGGCGGCCTGGTACGGCGACCGCTCGAGATTGACGGACATGGCTTCAAAGGGTCCGGTCACCCTCGAAACCCCGGCCGGCCGCTTTACCCTGACCGCGCACAAACGCAGCCTTGCTCATCTGCCCGCCGAGTTCTGGCTTGTGCTCGGCGGCGGCGCCTTGGGTCTGCTGAGCGGCGTCTGGGTCTGGGCGTTCAGACCGCGGGACTGGGGCGCGCGGCTCTTTGCGCTGTCTGCTATCGGCCTGTTTGGCTCAATTTGTACCACGGCAATCTATGAGGGACGCGAGGTGGCGGCGCCGGGCGGCTTCCTGTGGGGGGTGACGGTCGTCAACTACCTGACATCGCAGCTCTACGCCTGGGCAAGCGCGGCGATGTTCATGGCCTTTCCAAAGCCGGTGATCAGGCCGCGCCTGTGGCACCTGGCGCTGGTCGTGGCCATCGTTGCGGGTGTGGCCGCCTCGACCGCCTTCCTCAACTTCGCGCTGGTGTTCAGATCGCTGTTCCTGGCCTTCGTGGTGATGCTGGTGCTCATCGCTCTGCAGTGGCGCGCGGCCCGCGCTGACCCGCTGGCCCGCGCCGCCATGACCTGGATGGGGGTATCCATCCTGGTCAGCGCCAGTCTCGGTGTCGTCGGCTTCGTCCTGCCGCGCCTGGCCGGCGGTCCTCAGCTGGTCAGCAACGGCTTTATACTCATCCCCATCCTGATCGGCTATGGCGGCATCGCTATCGGCGTAGGTCGCTACCGTTTGTTCGATCTCGACCGCTGGGCCTACCGGCTGATCGCCGTAGCCGTCACCGCCTTGGCGCTGTTGCTACTTGACGCGGTACTGATCCTTGTCCTGCAGATTCAGCCGGGCGCGGCCCTTGGTTCTGCCCTGGTGCTGGTTGCGTTGTTCTACCTGCCGCTGCGCGGCGTGCTCTGGAGGGTGATGGCCGGAAAGATCGCGGCGGTCGACAGCCGTCTCTTCCAGGCCGCCGCCGAGGTTGCCTTCACGCCGGGACTTGCCGACCGCAAGCTCGCCTGGCGGGCCATGATCACCAGCCTCTTTGATGTGCTCGAGATCGAGCCGGCCGCCGGCGAAATTTCCGAGCCCAGGGCCCGGGCCCAGGGCCTGGAGCTGTATATCCCCGCCACGGCCGGCGAAACGGCGCTGGTCCTGCGCTATCCCGGCCAGGGCCGGCGCCTGTTCAACGCGAGCCATGTGTCGCTCGCCCGCGAACTCACCGCCTTCATGGACAAGGCCGAAGCCGCCCGCGATTCCTACCGCCGCGGGGTGATGGAAGAGCGCGGCCGCATCGCCCAGGATCTGCACGACGATGTCGGCGCACGGCTATTGTCCAGCCTGCACCGGCCTGATGTCGAACAGGTCCGCGCCGACGTGCGCACGGCCATGGATGATATCCGCGTCATTGTCGGCGGCATGGCGGGCGATCAGATCCTCGCCAGCCGCATGGTCGCAGACCTGCGCAACGAAACCGCCGACCGGCTGGAAGACGCCGGGTTGTCGCTGGACTGGCCCCTGACAGAAGAGGCGGGCGGCGACCGTACGCTCGACTTCTGGCTTTACAAAAATGTCCGCTCGGCTCACCGCGAGGTCGTGTCCAATGTCCTGCGTCATGCCAAGGCCAGCCGGGTTCGCGCCTCGGCCAGGATCGAGGACGAGGTGCTGCGTCTGTTCATGGAGGACGATGGCGTTGGCCTGATCATCAAGGCCGCCGGCGGCCGCGAGGGCAACGGGATGCGCAACACCCGCCGCCGCCTCGAACAGTTCGGCGGCCGTATTACCCTGGAGCCGGCCAACCCGGGCCTGCGCGTTGAGATTGCTGTGCCGCTCGGGGCCAGAAGCTGATGGCTACCGAACTCGCCGGCATAGCGGTGCGGACCGGCTCGGGCCTGAAGGTTTGCGTCCCGGCGACCCTGGGCTGCGTTTCCACCTACATCCTGCTGGAACAGGAGGCCTGGTTCGAAAAGGAAGCCCAGTTCGTTGAGCGATTAGTTGAGCCGGGCGACACGGCCGTCGACATCGGCGCCAACTACGGTGTCTATGCCCTGGCCCTGGCCAGAGCGGTTGGACCGGACGGGCAGGTCTTTGCCTATGAGCCCTCGGCTCAGACGGCCGCCTACCTAGCGGAAAGCAAAAAGCTCAACGCCGCCGCGTCTCTGGTCATCGAACAGCGGGCTCTGTCGGACACCGAGGGCTGGGCCCAGCTGTACACCAGTTCAATGGGCGGCGAGTTCCATGCGCTCCAGCCGGGGCAAACCCACGGCGGCGCGTCGGAACGGGTGCCGCTGACCACCCTCGATGTCGAGCAGCGGCGGCACAACTGGACGCGGCTCGATTTCCTCAAGATCGACGCCGAGGGCGAAGAAGCGCGCATCATCGCAGGGGGAGTCGGCGTTTTGACCGATCAATCGCCGCTCGTGATGTTCGAGATCAAACATGAAAAAGGCGTCGATCTCGGCGTCGCCAATGCGCTGCACGCCCTCGGCTATGAGCTTTATCGCCTGATTGGACCGGCCGTCATGCTGGTTCCGGCCGACCTCAGCCGGATTTCGAACTCGGAGCTTAATCTTTTCGCCGCCAAGCCCGACCGCGCTCAAATTATGGAAGCGAAAGGTCTTCTGGCGCGCAAGCTCACCCTGCCCGAGCATCTGACCGCCGATGACGCACGCTGGGTGTTCGATGCCCCGCACCACCGTCATTTCGCCATTCAGCCCGGCGAAATCGACGGCGCCTATACCAAGGGCCTGGCGGCATTCGGTGTCTGGCGCGACGAGGCGCGCCCGCCGGACGAGCGCTTCGGCGCCCTGATTCTGGCTTTGAATGAACTGAGAGGTGCGGCCCAATCCATGCCGAACGCCAGCCGTATCGCCATGCTCGCCCGCGCCAGTTGGGAAGCCGACGAATGGCAGGCCGCCCATGCCTGCCTGACCGAGCTGGTCAGGGTGCAAGCCCTGCCGACAGGCGAGCCTTTTCTGGCCGTCCACCCGCGATTCGATACGCTCTCAGCCGAGGGGCAGGCGAGCGAGTGGTTCTTCGTGGCGATCATGGAACTGGCCGAGAAGATCAACGCCTTTTCATCCATTTTCCGCCAAAGCCACTACGAAAGCCTGATGATGATCAGCCGCAGCCGTCTGGCCTCTCCTGAAATGCCGAGGCGCCTGGCCATGCAACTGGTGAGGAGCGGTAAGCCCGTCCCGCCGGGCCTCGACGCGGTCCTGGCCGGCGAGGATCACCTCAATCGCGACTATCTGACGCCCGAACGCCTCAAACAGCTCTGCGCCAACCTCAAACCCGCCTTCTGATCGTCCCGGGCCTTGCCGCGGCGGCTGCGGATTGCGATATAGGCCTTGGAGATCGGCGGCGGACGAGCGCCTCGCCAACCTGGTCAGGGCCGGAAGGCAGCAGCCACAACGAATCCCGCTTCGGGTTGCCGTTCGGTCTCCACCTTTCCTTTCGTTGCGGAATCTGTGCGTGCTTGCAGGCGCGTGCTTGCGTGCGCCCCACAAGGTGACGAGAGTAGGCGGATGGCTGACGAGGACCTCCAGAGCGAAGACGAGGCGCCTGAGCGCGATCCGGCCACCGACGACATGTTCGGCGCGCCGCCCGCCGCCGCGCCCTTGCCGCCGCTGGAAACGTCCGCCGCCTACACCGTCATCGCCCGCAAATACCGGCCGCGGCGCTTCGAGGACCTGATCGGCCAGGAGGCCATGGTCCGCACCCTGACCAACGCCTTCGCCTCGGGCCGCATCGCCCAGGCCTTCATGCTCACCGGCGTGCGCGGGGTCGGCAAGACCACCACCGCCCGGCTGATCGCCCGGGCCCTGAACTATCGCACCGATGAGGCCGATGCGCCGTCGATAGCGCTGACCGACGCCGGCTATCACGATGCGGCCATTATGGCGGGTCAGCACATCGATGTGCTCGAGCTCGACGCCGCCAGCCATACCGGCGTCGACAACATGCGCGATATCCTGGACTCGGTGCGCTATGCGCCGGTCGAGGCGCGCTACAAGGTCTACATCATCGACGAGGTGCACATGCTCTCGAAGGGCGCGTTCAATGCCCTTTTGAAGACGCTGGAAGAGCCGCCGCCGCACGCCAAGTTCATCTTCGCCACCACCGAGATCCGCAAGGTTCCGGTGACCATCCTGTCGCGTTGCCAGCGCTTCGACCTGCGCCGGGTCGAGCCCGACGTGATCGCCGGCAACCTCAAACAGATCGCCGCCAACGAGGGCGCGAGGCTTGAGGACGAGGCGGTGATGATGATCGCGCGGGCCGCGGAGGGCTCGGTGCGCGACGCCCAGTCCCTGCTCGACCAGGCCATCGTCCAGGCTGAGGGCGGCGCCATGGTCAGCGCTGCGGTGGTGCGTGATATGCTGGGTCTGGCTGATAGGGCTCAGACCATCGGTCTGTTCGAACACGTCATGAAGGGCGAGATCGGTCTCGCCCTTGAGGCCGCCCGCGCGCTCTACGGCCTCGGCGCCGACCCGGCCCAGGTCGCGCTCGATCTTCTGGAACATTCCCACGCCGCTTCGATCGCCAAGGCGCTAGGCGCCGATGCCCTGATCATGCCCAAGGACCAGGCCGCGCGACTGACCGCTCTGGGCGTCGCCATCTCGGCCGGTACGCTGAGCCGCGTCTGGCAGATGCTGCTGAAAGCCCACGACGAGGTGCGCCAGGCGCCCGATCCGCTGGCTGCTCTGGAGATGGCCCTGATCCGCCTCGCCTACGCCGCCGACCTGCCCGGGCCGGAGGAGGCGCTGAAGGCGCTGCAGTCCGGCGAGCCGTTCGGTGGTTCCGGACCATCGCCCTCGCCGGGCGGCGGCGGGGGAGGGGGCGGCTCGGCCGCCCGCGCGGTGGCGCCAATGACGGCGTCTCAACCTCAGCAGATCGCCCAGCCGCAGTCCTTCGACGATGTGGTGCGCATGATCGAACAGCGCCGCGACATCGGGCTGCTGCTCGACGTGAAAAAGTACATGCGGCCGATCAGTTTCCGGCCGGGCGCTCTGACGTTCGAGCCGGTTCCGGGCGCGCCGTCGAACCTCGCCGGCCGTCTCGTCGCCCGGCTCAAGGACTGGACCGGCCAGCCGTGGCTGGTGGCGGCCGAGGGCGGCGGCGGGGCCGAAAGCGCCTACGAACGCGAGCAGCGCGAACGGCGGGAGGTCCGCGCAGAGGTTGAGGCCGATCCCTTCGTCCAGTCGATCATGGAGGCCTTCCCCGGCGCGGAAATCGTCGAGGTGCGCGCCCTTGCCGCGCCGGTGGTTGAGGCGGCGCCGGAGGGTGAAGCCGAGAGCGAATAGGGCGGGGAAAGGTTATGGTGTCCCATGGGACGTCATAACCTGTCCCCCCGTCTTACCCCTTCAACCCATTGAAAAACGCGATCAGCGCCGCGTTGACCTCATTCGAGCGCTCCTGTTGCACCCAATGGCCGGCGCCGGGATAGAGCGTCACGCCTCTGAAATCGGTGCAGACCCGCTTCATCTGGGTGGTCAGGCTGTCGGCGGTGGCGCCGCGGATGACGATGTCGTCGCTGCCGGCCAGGAACTTCACCGGCTGGGGAATGGTCTTGCCGGTCAGCTCAGGCGTTATCTCCCAGTTGCGGTCGAAGTTGCGGTAGTAGTTGACCCCGCCGCGGAATCCCGCCGCCTTGAATTCATTGACGTAGTAATCCAGGTCCTGCGGCCGCAGCCAGGCGGGGAGTTCTTTTGGCTTGCCCAGACGCGGGATCCACCCCCCTGCCGAGCGCTTGGGATCGGTGACGGTGGGCGCTTCAAGCGGCGTATTGGGTGAGGTGTAGAGCCGGCTGAGCAGGCCGCGCGGATCGGCGTCGTACTCCTTCTCTGCCACGCCGCCCGGCTCGTTGTGGTAAAGGATATAGTAGAAGTTATCGCCATTTGCCCGGCGCATGCCGGCCAGCGGCGCGGCCGCCGCCCGCCCGCCGTAGGGCACGCTCATCGCTACCAGCGCCTTGAAGCGGTCGGGATAGAGCAGCATGGCGTTCCAGGAGATGATCGAGCCCCAGTCGTGGCCGACCAGGAACGCCTGGCGCTCGCCCAGCGCATCCAGGATGCCGATGAGGTCGGCCGTGGTGTGCTTGACGTCATAGTCTTCCACCGCCGCCGGCTTGTCAGTCTTGCCATAGCCGCGCATGTCGGGCGCCACGCACCGATAGCCGGCCGCCGCCAGGGCCGAGATCTGGTGGCGCCACGAGTACCAGCTCTCGGGCCATCCATGGACGAACAGCACCAGCGGCCCCTTGCCCAGCTCGGCGATCCGCATGCGGATGCCGTTGGACTTGATCATGCGAAGGCGCGGCAATCGCTCGCCGGCCACCGCTTTCGGCTGGGCCAGAGCCTCGCCCGCGCCCAACACTGCCATCGCTGCTCCACCGGCCACTACACCGCGTCTGTTCATCGTCGTTCCTCCCTGAAGGCCAAGCTGAACATCGTTCAGGCTCAAAGAAAAGGCCTGTCAGAAAATGAGGTGTTTCTGGCGGTGACGACCGCACTGTGCGGTATTATGTTGCGCTGCAACACGAGGAGATCGCGGTCATGAAGAAGATCGACATCGAAACCGCGCCGGAGCGGATCGGCAGCCGCTATCCGGGCGGCTACCACGTGACCGGAATGAACAAGGTGAGGAAGCAGCTGGCCGACGCCGCCGGCCTCACCCAGCTCGGCGTTCACCGCCTGACGCTGGAGGCGGGCGCCTGGTCCGGCCAGCGCCACTGGCACAGCCACGAGGATGAACTGATCTATGTGCTGGCAGGCAGCGTCACGATGATCACCAACGACGGCGAGGAAATCCTGCAGGCGGGCGACGCCGCCGGCTTCAGGGCGGGCAACCCCGACGCCCACCACTTTATCAACCACACTGATGTGCCCGCCGTGCTTCTGGAAATCGGCACGCGCAACCCCGAAGCCGACACCACCACCTATCCCGACATCGACTTGCTGATGCCCGCGGGCCGACGCGGCTACCTGCACAAGGACGGGACGCCATATTAGCCCAAAATCCGCTCATCCCGGCATTCGCCGGGATGAGCGGGTGTTTATGGAACGGTTCAGTTCGTCCGCCGCTTTCCTTGGTGAAGGAGACGCTCCATGCCCGGATTCGATGGACGACAGGACCTTGACGGCGACGAACAGGATCAGTCCGAAGTCTTTGACGAGGAAAATTTCGAGGCCGCCGATCCCGGCTTCGATTTCGGCGACATGAAGACCTTCGAGGAAAATCCCGAAGTGCTCGACCTGACCGCTCGTCTTGGCGATGCCGATGACGACGAAGCGCTGATCGCCGAAGAGCTCGACGACGACGACATCATTGAACTTGAATTGGAGGCCGAGGAAGTCGACGACGCAGCCCTCGAAGGCCAGGCTGATAACGAAGACTCAGATCAGGGCGTTCTCGATCTGGAAGGTGAGGTCGAATTCCTGGATGCGGGCGGACTCAATGAGGTGAGCGTACGGGCGCTGAAGGAAAACCGTTATTTCGAGTCCAACCGCCTCGATGACGACGACATCGAAGACCTGGGCTACGGCCCCACCGACGGCGGCGGCAAGGCCCGCGAAGGCCGCGCCTAGTCCCTCAGCAGCTCATTGACGCTGGTCTTCGACCGCGTCTGGGCGTCCACCGTCTTGACGATGACCACGCAGGCGAGGCTCGGGCCATCGCCCTTCGGGTTGGGGATCGCGCCTGGGACCACCACCGAATAGGGCGGCACCTTGCCGCGGTGCACCTGGCCGGTTTCGCGGTCGATGATCTTGGTCGAGGCGGAAATGAACACGCCCATGGACAGCACCGCGCCTTCGCCGATGATCACTCCCTCGGCGACCTCGGACCGGGCGCCGATGAAACAGCCGTCCTCGATGATGGTCGGATTGGCCTGCAGGGGTTCGAGCACCCCGCCGATGCCCGCTCCGCCGGACAGGTGCACATGCTTGCCGATCTGGGCGCAGGACCCGACCGTCGCCCAGGTGTCGACCATGGTCCCTTCATCGACATAGGCGCCGATGTTGACGAAGCTCGGCATCAGCACCGCGTTTTTGGCGATGAACGCGCCCCGGCGGACCACGCAGCCCGGCACGGCGCGGAAACCGGCGGCCTTGAACTGATTTTCGCCCCAGCCTTCAAACTTGCCCGGAACCTTGTCCCAGTAGGGGCCCGGCGTGGGTGCGCTGGTGATACTGTTGGGGTTCAGGCGGAAGGACAGCAGGATCGCCTTCTTGGCCCACTGACGCACCACCCAATCGCCCTCGAATTTCTCGGCCACGCGCAGGCGGCCGGAATCCAGCAACATCAGGGTTTCGTCCACGGCAGTGCGGACCGGCCCCCTGGTGTCGACGTTCAGGGTGTCGCGCGCCTCCCAGCCGGCTTCGATTTCGGTTTCCAGGTCAGAGACGGAGATGGTGGTCATCGAATATCTTTCGTGGCGGCGGCGTTCAGAAAGGCCGTCAGGTCGTTGGTGCGGTGGTGAACGAAGGCGGCCTCAGATTCAAGAGCGTTCGGGCCCACCAGCACGGTGGTCATACCCAGATCATGGGCCGGCTCGAGGTTGCGGGAGCTGTCTTCGAAGAAGCAGGTGGCGGGCCCTGACAAGGCGTGATGCCGCATCATGCGGGCGAAGGTGGCCAGGTCCGGCTTGGGCACATAGTTTGCCATCTCGATGTGGAAGAGGTCGTCAAACAGGTCCTCGATTCCCAGGCGCGCCAGCACCCGCTCGACATGTTTCAGATCGGCGTTGGTGAAGATCAGCCGCCGGCCCGGCAGGCGCTGCAAGGCCAGCCGCAGATCGGGGTCGGGCGGAATGACGTCGATCGGCACATCATGGACTTCGTCGATAAAGGTCTGGGGATCGATGGCGTGTGTCTTCATCAGGCCCGCCAATGTCGTGCCGTGTTCGCGCAGGTATTGTTTCTGGACGGCGAAGGCCTTGTCGTGCGGCAGGCCGGTGATGCGGGCCACGACGCCGGTCATCCTGCGCTCGATCGCCGCCATGAACCCGGAATTGTGCGGGTAGAGCGTGTTGTCGAGATCAAACAGCCAGTCGTCAATGTGACGAAGGTCACTCCTCCCCCCCAGGGGGAGGGGGACCGCCGAAGGCGGTGGAGGGGGCCTCGTCACGCCCTGATCAGCGTTCCCGCGCCGTGTTCGGTGAAGAGTTCGGTCAGCATGGCGTGGGGGCGGCGCCCGTCCAGGATGACCACCGCCTCGACGCCGGAATCCACCGCCTCGATGGCGGTTTCCAGTTTGGGGATCATGCCGCCGGAAGCCACGCCCGACTTGATAGCGTCGAAGGCCTCTTTCACGGTCATGGAGCGGATGAGCTCGCCGTTCTTGTCCAGCACGCCCGCCACATCGGTCAGCAGCAGCATGCGCTTGGCCTTCAGCGCGCCGGCCATGGCGCCCGCCACGGTGTCGGCGTTGATGTTGTAGGTATCGCCCGCGTCCGACACGCCGATCGGGGCGATGACGGGGATATAGTCTTCATCGGCATAGATCAGGGCTTCGATCAGCTTGGGATCGACCCGCTTGGGCTCGCCGACGAAGCCGAGGTCGATCACGCGCTCGATGTTCGACTCCGGGTCCTTTTTCGTCCGCCGCGCCTTGGTGACGGTGATCATCCGCGCATCCTTGCCCGACAGGCCCACGCCCCGCACGTCGGCTTCCTGGCCGGCGCGGTTGATCCAGTGAACGATCTCCTTGTTGATATTGCCCGACAGCACCATCTCGGCGATTTCCATGGTCGCCGGGTCGGTGACCCGCAGGCCGTCGACAAAGGTCGATTTGACGCCAGACTTTTCCAGCATGCGCGAGATCTGAGGGCCACCGCCGTGCACGATGACCGGGTGCAGGCCGAGCAGCTTGAGCAGCACCGCGTCGGCTGCGAACAGCTTGGCGACTTCCTCGTCGCCCATGGCGTGGCCGCCGTATTTGATGACCACGGTTTCGCGGTCGTAGATCTGGATGAACGGCAGGGCCTCGGCCAGGGTCTTGGCGGTGGCCCAGCCCGGCTCTTCAGTGTGGTTGGTCTCGCTCATCACTGCCCCCTTCGAAAGGCGGCTCCCCGATAGAGCAGGGCGGGGCGCTTGTCACCCTCCCCCGCAGCAAGCTAACCGGGCGGCATGGGGGCGCTGCGAACAGCCTACGACCGCAAGATCGCTGAGGGGTGCCTGCGTGCGGACCCCGCGCAGGCCGCCGCGCTGACGGCGCTGGAACGCCTTGAGGCCGACTTGGCCGCGCCCGTCTCCATTTTCCGCAAGGCCGCGCTGCCTAAGGGGGTCTATCTCTGGGGTCCGGTGGGGCGGGGAAAGTCCATGCTGATGGACCTGTTCTTCACCACAGCGCCTGAGAAATCCAAACGCCGCGTACACTTCCAGACCTTCATGCAGGAGGTCCACCGCCTGATCGACGCCTGGCGCAAGGGCGATGCCGCCGCCCGCCGCGCCAAATTCGGCCAGGCCAAGGGGGACGATCCGGTCGCGCCGACCGCCGACGCGCTGGCCAAATCCGCCCGCCTGCTCTGTTTCGACGAGCTGCAGGTCAGCGACATCGCCGACGCCATGATCCTCGGGCGCCTGTTCGAAGCCCTGTTCGCCCGCGGCGTCATCCTGGTCGCCACCGGGAACCGCCCGCCGGAAGACCTCTACAAGCACGGCCTCAACCGCGAGCTCTTTCTGCCCTTTATCGGCATGCTGAAGGAGAAGTTGGAGATCGTCGCCGTCAAGGGCCCCAACGACTACCGCCTCGACCGCCTGCGCGGCCACTCCACCTGGTTCTCGCCGGTCAATGCCGAGACGGAAGGCCAGTTCGACGCCTTCTGGGCCGAGATGCTGGAGGGCGCCGAGGAAACCGGCGCCACCCTGGAGGTTCAGGGCCGCAAGACTCATCTGCCGCGCGGCGCCGGCGGCTTCCTGCGCGCCCAGTTCGCCAGCCTCTGCGACCAGGCCTTGGGCGCGGCCGATTACCTGGCCATCGCGGAGCGTTTCCACACAGTCTTCCTGGAGCACGTCCCCCACCTGGGCCCCGAGCGCCGCAGCGCCGCACGCAGGTTCGTGAACCTCATCGATGCCCTCTACGAAGCGTCGGTGAAACTGGTCGTCCTGGCGGAGGCCGAACCCGACGCGCTTTATCCACAGGGCGAAGGCAGTTTCGAGTTCGAGCGAACCGCTTCGCGGCTGCATGAGATGCGGTCGGAGGACTACCTGGCTCGGGTGCGGGACTAGCCTGTAAGCGCCGCCGTCAGCACCCGCTCCAGCTCGCCCAGCATGAACGGTTTGCGCAGCTGCGGGCTGGCGCGCCATTCCTCGGGCATGCCGCCCTCGTCATAGCCGGTGGAGAAGACGAACGGGGTCTGGGTTTTCGTTAGCGCTTCGGCGGCCGGGTAGCTGCGGGCTCCGGCAACGTTGACGTCCAGCAAAGCCAGGTCGATGCCGCCGCCTGACGATATCCGCTCTAGGGCCTCGTCCAGGCGCGCGTAGGGCCCGACTACCGTGCAGCCCAGTTCCTCCAGCATGTCCTCGATCATCATCGAGACCAGCGCCTCGTCTTCGAGCACCAGCACGCGCGCTCCGTTGAGGTCCTTGCCGGCAGTCATGGAATGCGCCCCTTTCGACGTTCGGAAACGCCGTTCTGCATACTCCGGTTCCGCTTCGTCCGCAGCATTCGCACCAAGCGGGACAGCGTTCGTTGACAGCGGGGTCTCGCGGCTTAAAAGCGGGCTCAGTCGATTTGGGGGCAGGAGACGGAGCAAGGCATGGCCGAGACGCGCGAGAGGCCACTCTCACCCCACCTGTCGGTCTGGCGCTGGCACATCACCATGGCCAGCTCGATCTTTCACCGGGCGACCGGTTTTGCGCTCTATGTGGGTGCGCTGCTGGCGGCAGGATGGGCTGTGTCTCTGGCCAGCGGCCCGGTGGCCTATGGCCGCTACATGAGCCTGCTGGGCTCAATCCCCGGCAAGGTGGTGATGTTCGGCCTGACCCTCTCGATCTTCTTCCATCTGGCCAACGGCATCCGCCATCTGGTCTGGGATAGCGGCAAGGGGTTTGATCTGAAGCTCGCCGACGCCACGGCCACGGCCGCCATCGTCTTTTCGATTGTGGCGACGGTCCTGATCTGGGTGATCGGCATGATGACGGGAGCGGTCTGATGAGCGGCTTTCGCACCGACCATTCGAGAGCCCGGGGCCTGGGCGCAGCCAAACACGGCGCCGGTCACTGGATCGGCGAGCGGGTCAGCGCCATCGCCCTGGCGCCCCTGTCGCTCTGGGCCATCTACGCGGTCCTCTGGCTGGCGAGGGCCGACTTCTACACGGCCTCGGCCTGGCTGGGTAATCCGCTGAACGCCGTGCTGGTCAGCCTGCTGCTGCTCACCGCCTTCTGGCACATGCACGCCGGCATGCGGGTGATCGTCGAGGACTATATCCACACCACCTTCTCCAAGGCCGTCCTCCTGGTGCTCAACCTCTTTGTCTGTGTCCTGGTCGGCGGCCTCGGTCTCTTCGCCGTCCTCAAGGTAGCCTTGTCGGGAGGCGTGTTCTGATGGCCGCTTACGAGTTTATCGATCACACCTTTGACGTGGTCGTCGTCGGCGCCGGCGGCTCTGGGCTTCGGGCGGCTTTGGGCGCGGCGCAGGCGGGCCTCAAGACCGCCTGCATCACCAAGGTCTTCCCGACCCGCAGCCATACCGTGGCCGCCCAGGGCGGCATCTCGGCCAGCCTCGGCAACATGAGCGAGGACGACTGGCGCTGGCATATGTACGACACCGTCAAGGGGTCCGACTGGCTGGGTGACCAGGACGCCATCGAATACCTGGTCCGCAACGCCCCCGCCGCCGTCTATGAGCTGGAGCACTGGGGCGTACCATTCAGCCGCACGCCCGAGGGCAAGATCTATCAGCGCGCCTTCGGCGGCATGACCAAGAACTATGGCGAAGGCCCGATCCAGCGCACTTGCGCGGCGGCCGACCGCACCGGCCACGCCATGCTGCACACCATGTACGGCAAGGCCCTGTCCAAGAGCTGCGAGTTCTTCATCGAGTACTTCGCCCTCGACCTGATCATGGATGAGGCTGGCGTCTGCCGCGGCCTCACCGCCTGGAAGCTCGACGATGGCACCCTGCATCGCTTCCGCGCCCAGACGGTGGTGATGGCGACCGGCGGCTATGGCCGGGCCTATTTCTCCGCGACGTCAGCCCACACCTGCACGGGCGATGGCAACGCCATGGTGCTGCGCGCCGGCCTGCCGCTGCAGGACATGGAGTTCGTCCAGTTCCACCCGACGGGGATCTACGGCGCCGGCTGCCTGATTACCGAAGGCGCCCGCGGCGAAGGCGGCTATCTGACCAATTCCGAGGGCGAGCGGTTCATGGAGCGCTATGCGCCGACCGTGAAGGATCTGGCCTCACGCGACGTCGTCTCCCGCGCCATGACCATGGAAATCCGCGAGGGGCGCGGCGTGGGCCCTAACAAGGACCACATCTTCCTGCACCTCGATCACCTCGACCCGAAGATCCTGCACGAGCGCCTGCCGGGCATTTCCGAGACCGCCAAGATCTTCGCCGGTGTCGACGTCACCAAAGAGCCGATCCCGGTGCTGCCGACCGTCCACTACAACATGGGCGGCATCCCGACGAACTTCTACGGCGAGGCGGTCACCCGCAAAGGCAAGGACCCTGACGCCGTCGTGCCCGGCCTGATGGCAGTGGGGGAAGCGGCCTGCGTTTCCGTGCACGGCGCCAACCGCCTCGGTTCCAACAGCCTGATCGACCTCGTCGTCTTCGGCAGAGCCGTCGGCCTGCGGTGCGCCGACCAGCTGAAGGCCGGCGCGACCCAGCCGGAGTTCAAGGCCTCACAAACCGACGGACACCTCGCCCGCTTCGACCGCTTCCGCAATGCGTCTGGCTCGATCAAGACCGCGACCCTGCGCCTCGAAATGCAGCGCGCCATGCAGGAAGACGCGGCCGTCTATCGCACCGGTCCGACCCTGGCGAACGGCGTCAAACGCATCGACGCGGTGCGGGCGAAAGCCAAGGACATCCAGGTCACCGACCGCGGCCTGATCTGGAACACCGACCTGGTTGAAACACTCGAGTTCGACAACCTGCTCGATCAGGCGACTGTCACCATCGCCGGCGCCTTCAACCGCCAGGAATCGCGCGGCGCCCAGGCCCGCGAGGACTTCCCCGACCGCGACGACGCCAAGTGGATGAAGCACACGCTTGCCTGGTGCGACCCGGCGACCGGCAAGGTCAAGCTCGATTACCGGCCGGTGCACACCTACACGCTCTCCAAGGACATCGACTACATCAAGCCCAAGGCGCGGGTGTACTGAGGTGACGCCCAGCGCCGTCGCGCCCCTGGAGCCGCCCTTCGGGGCGCTGGCGCCGACGTCGTTGCAATCGGCGCTGCTGGGGCTGGCGAGGGATTCCTTCCTGAAGCGCGGTGACTTCCGGCCCATGGTGACGGGACTTTTGTCCGCGATGCGCGGCGGCCCCATCGATGATCGGTTTCGCGGAGCGGGCTTTCGGCTTCATCTGAAAGGCAGCCCGACCGAGGCGGCGATGCTGCTAAATCCCGGCTACAACGCCCCGGAATTCGAGCTGCTGGAAGCCTGCCTCGCCGGCGGCGGAACCTTTGTCGACGTGGGCGCCAATATCGGCCTCTACAGCCTCTCCGTCGCGGCTTTCCTGGGCTCGAAGGGCCGCGTCATCGCCATCGAGCCGGAACCGGTGGCGCACGAGCGCCTGCTGATCAATGTGGCGGCCAATGCGGCCTCGAACATCAGCGTCTACAAGACCGCCGTGGGCGACCGGACCGGCGAGGTGTCCTTCATCCATGACGATGCCAACCTCGGTCACAGCCGGGTAGGCGAAGGCGGGCTGACAGTGCCGATCCTGCCGCTGGCCGATCTGCTGACCCAGGCGGGCGTCAAATCGGTCGATGCCCTGAAGATCGACGTTGAAGGCTTCGAAGACCACGTGCTGTTCCCGTTTTTCGAGACCTGGCCGGCAAAGGCGCGCCCCCGCGCCGTGGTCATCGAACACATCGACCGCGAGCGCTGGGGCCGCGACTGCATCGATCTGATGCTATCGCTGGGCTATGTTCAGCGCTTGAAAGAGCGCAGCAATACGGTTCTGACCCTGGGAGGCGGCTGAGGACTGGTTGGTTTCGGCGCCGTTTCTGCACATTCGCGCCAATCTGGCCGGAAAATACATTGGCCAATCCTGACCGCGAGGGGGATGATCCCGCCCGACGCTCAGGATCACAAAGGTGACGCCATGGCCCAAGCTCCAGCCCCCACCGCCCGCCGTTCCCTTGGATTGAAACTGCTGCTGGTCTGCGGCCTCGCGCTCTTGATGACCATCCCGGCGATGTTCGTCTTCGTGCTGCTCTATGACCGCACCAGCCATGCCGAGCAGACGGTTGAGGAAATTTCCAAGCTGGTTGGCGGGCCACAACAGTTCGTCGGCCCCGTGCTCTCCATTCCCTACACCATTCCTGCCCCGCCGCCGGCCAAGGACGAACGCGCCCAGTCCGACACCACCGGCGCCTACATCATCTTCCCCAAGACGGCGGCCGGCAGCGCTACTGTGGCCATCGGCGAAAAACATCGCGGCCTCTTCAAGGCAGCGACCTGGACCTCCAACCTGTCGCTTCGTTCGGACTTCGACCTGGCCGAAGCCGGCAAACAGCTGCCCGCCGATGCGCGGCCCGACTGGGCGCGGGCGGAAATTCTCGTCGGCGCCTCGGACGCCCGCGGCGCCCAGGCCGACATCACCCTGACCGGCCCGGGCCCTGTCGCCCGGATGACCCCCGCCATGACCCTGAGTTCGACCGGCGTGGAAGCCCCGGATGCGCCGCCCGGCCCCCGGCGGGTCTATGCGCCGGGACACGACAGCCTGAAATTCTTCGGAACGCCCGCCGCCGCGATCGCTAAACCGGGCGCCGTTTTCAGCGTCACCGCCAACCTCAAGTTCGGCGGCGCGCGGCGCATGGCCATGCTGGCCTATGGCGAGACCACTACCTTCCACGCCACCGGCGGCTGGGGCGATCCGTCCTATGACGGCGGCTTCCTGCCCACGACCCACCACGAAACCGGTCAGTCCGGGACCAGGGGCGCGTTCACCGCCGACTGGTCGGTGCCCTATATCGCGCGCGGCGTCGCGGGCGAGGGGACCGGCGACATTCTGACCTCGCTGGGCGCCACCTCGCTGGGCGTCACTTTCATCGACTCGGCCAATCCCTATCAGGCGGTGTCGCGATCCCTGAAGTACGCGGTGATGTTCATCGGCCTCGTCTTCCTGGCCTATTTCGTCTTCGAGACGGCGCTGAAGCGGCGCGTGCACCCGGCGCAATATGTGCTGATCGGACTGGCCCAGGTCATCTTCTACCTCTTGCTTCTGTCGATCTCCGAGCGGGTCGGGTTCGACTTCGGCTTCCTTATCGCGGCGGGTGCGACCGTCAGCCTGATCAGCGCCTACGCTGGCTGGGTGTTCGACAGCCGCCGCCAGGGCACGATCGCCTTCGGAGCGTTCAGCGTGCTTTATGGCCTGATCTATGTGCTGATGCGGCTCGATGACTGGGCCTTGCTCGTCGGCGCGGTCACCAGCTTCGCGGCCATCGCCGGCGTCATGTACGCCACCCGCAAGGTCGACTGGTACGGCGATGGTCCCGAGGCCGCCGCCAAATAAAGCCGGGCCTCACCGAAAATGTCTTGCGAAACCTCGCGCCTGAAACTTGTCAGACCGGCCGCGAGCCGTTTAGGAAGGCGCCATGGTTGAACTGACGCTCCCCAAGAATTCCGTCGTCGGCAAGGGCAAGCATTTCCCGGCCCCCGAAGGCGCGAAGAAGGTCAAGACCTTCCGCGTCTATCGCTATGACCCCGAGACCGGCCAGAACCCGCGCTGGGACACCTATGACGTCGCCGTCGACCAGTGCGGCCCGATGGTGCTGGACGCCATCATTCACATCAAAAATACCATGGACCCCTCGCTCACCTTCCGCCGCTCTTGCCGCGAAGGGGTGTGCGGCTCGTGCGCCATGAACATCGGCGGGCGCAATACTCTGGCCTGCACCCATGCCTGGGAAGACACGCCCGGCGCAGTCGTTCAGATCAGCCCGCTGCCGCACCAGCCGGTGATCAAGGACCTGGTGCCGGACCTGACCCAGTTCTTCGCCCAGTACGCCGAGATCGAGCCCTGGCTGCACACCGACACGCCGGCCCCCGAAAAGGAATGGAAACAGTCGATCGAGGACCGCTCCAAACTCGATGGTCTCTACGAGTGCATCCTCTGCGCCTGCTGTTCGACCTCGTGCCCCAGCTACTGGTGGAATTCGGAAAAGTTCATGGGCCCGGCGGCGCTGCTGCACGCCTACCGCTGGCTGATCGATTCCAGAGACGAGGCCACCGGCGAGCGGCTGGATGCCCTGGAAGACCCCTTCAAGCTCTACCGTTGCCACACCATCATGAACTGCGCCCAGGTCTGCCCCAAGGGCCTGAACCCGGCCAAGGCCATCGCCGAAATCAAAAAGATGATGGCCGAGCGGCTGATCTAGGCGGCCTGCGTCCAATCGGCCCTTGCCTCACCCAGCGTCATTCCCGATAAGGCCGCGCAATGGCGAAGATCACCTACATTGAATTCGACGGCCAAGAGCATGTCATCGAGGCCCGCAATGGGCTTTCGGTGATGGAGGGCGCGGTCAAGAACAACATTCCCGGCATCGACGCCGACTGCGGCGGTGCCTGCGCCTGCGCGACATGCCACGTCTATGTGGACCCGGCCTGGCTGGAAAAAACCGGGACCCGCTCGGCGATGGAAGACTCGATGCTCGACTTTGCTGAAAACGTCGAGCCGAACAGCCGGCTGTCCTGTCAGATCAAGGTGACGGAGGCGCTGGACGGCCTGGTTGTCCGCCTGCCGGAAAGCCAGCACTAAGCTCAATATTTGGTTCCGATCATCCCCGCGAAGGCGGGGACCCAGCCAACCTCTCCGCACCACCGGATGGACCCCCGCCTGCGCGGGGGCAATCGGAAGTGTGGGTGGCTGATCTCGCGCTTACGCGAAAACCTCTTCCGGCGGCCCGGCGCCCTTGCCCGGCGGGCCCACCAAAGCCGCAATCCACGGAACCCGGATCGCGGCCTCCGTCACCGCGATCATCAGCGCCAGCATGATGGCGGTCTCGAGCAGACTGTCGAACGAAAACGGCTCGCCGTCAGGCATGGCCATGTTGAACGGTTCGATGAATAGCACCAGCAAGAGGTTGTTGGCCGCGTGAGCCCCGGTCGAAAACTCGATCCCGCCCATGCGCAGCGCCATGTAGCAAAGCCCGCCGCCCATCACCGTGCGCGAAATGAAGGCGTTGATGTCGAAGTGGGCCGGCACGAAGTCCCAGTGGATGAACGAAAACAACACCCCGTTGAACAGGATGTAGAGCCACGTCAGCCGGAACATCAGCGCCGAGTGGCGTAGCAGCCAGCCGCGGAAGGCCAGTTCCTCGACGCCGGCGGCGATGATCCAGCCGGGCACGGTGACGATGACGAAAACCAGGGCGAGCAGTGGCGTGGGCGCGATTTTGAAAATCGGCAGATCGACCGGCTGGTGCAGCACGATCACCTCGAAGGCCATCATCGCGCCCAGCACCAGACCATAGAGCACAAGTCCTCCAAAAAGGTGCCCCCACCGCCACTTCGGCGCCGTGGTGAAACTGAGTTTGAATTTCTTCTTGGTCAGCAGACTGCCGATGAGGGTCAACCCAACCAGCATGAGGCCGTTGAGAATCGCCAGCGCCCAGATCAGCGTGATCGCGACCCTGAAACCCGGCTCGTAATCAACTTGTTGAATCTCGTTGAAGAACTCAGTGGGAACCTTGGGATCCATGCCCCGAAGCGTCAGGATGATCATGGCCGGAAACGCGATCACGAGGGCGACGCCCAGGGCCAGCGCTACGCCGCCGACTCCGCCTGCGAAAATGCCCAGCAGGAACCGCCACCAGCTGCGATCGGCGCCCTTAAGGTCGGCAAGCAGGGGCGAGGCGTCCACGCCAAGGCCGCGCCAAACCCGCGCTATTGCACCCTTCAGGCCCGCCCCGTTTGAGTCCATGCCCCTTCTTCGGCTAAGCCGCGAGGAAGCGAAAGGGTCACGGGTGCGGATTATTTCGGGAAAATATCGCGGGCGCACCATTGTGGCCCCGGAGGGACAGGTGGCCCGGCCTACCTCCGACCGCGCGCGCCAGGCGGTGTTCAACATCCTGGAACACGCTGCCTGGGCGCCGCCCCTGGCCGGCGCGCGCGTGATCGACCTCTTCGCGGGCTCGGGCGGGCTGGGTCTGGAAGCCCTCTCGCGCGGCGCGGCCTTTTGCCTGTTCGTTGAGACCGACGCCAATGCTCGCGGCGCCATCCGTGACAACGTCGAAGCCCTGGGCCTGTTCGGCGTCACCCGCATTCACCGGCGCGACGCGTCCGACCTCGGGGCCATGCCGGGCGCCGACGGGCCAGGATTTGATCTCGCCTTCCTCGATCCGCCCTATCGCAAGGGCCTGGGAGAGCAGGCGCTGGCCGGACTTCTGGCCGGTGGCTGGCTGCGTCCCGGCGCGCTTGTGGTGTTCGAACGGGGATCCGACGAGCCCGATCCGGAAACGCCCAGGTTCGAACAGTCGGATGTGCGCGACTACGGCGCGGCGCGAGTCTACTTTCTGAAAGCTCCCTGACCCCAAGACTAAACCCGCGCTCGCATCACATGGGCGGTGGGGCCGAACGTCAGCCCGTCGCCGCGGTCGGCGAAATAGCGCGCATTCATCTCATCGCCGCCGAGGTCTTCGAGCTCCGAAAATCCCAGTCGGCGAAGCTCGGCGGCGATGTCGGTCGGATCGAAAAAGCTGATCCACGGCTCGCCGATGCTGGCCATCACCTGAGCCCGGGCCTGCAGCAACGCCCGCATGGGCTCCGGCAGGTTTTCGCGCGGCTCGCCATAGTCGAACACCACCTGACTGCCGGGCGGATAGGCCGCGATCGTCGCTAGCGTCGCCATGATGGCGTCGTGGGTCAGGTAGGGCACGACGCCAAGCCAGGCGAATACCGTCGGCGTGGCCGGATCGACTCCATTGCGCGCAAGGCCCTCGGCCAGCGCTTCCCGTTCGAAGTTGACCGGTGCGAAGGTCAGTGAGGCAGGCGGGGTAATTCCGGCGCGTTCCAGATGCCCCTTCTTCCAGGCCTGGGTGTCGGGATGATCGACCTCGAAGACCCGGAGATCGGGATAGGGATTGCGATAGGCAAAGGTGTCGAGGCCCGCCCCCAACAGGACATACTGACGCAAACCCTGTTTCACCGCCGCGGCGAGGGTGTCTTCGACGACGCAGCTGCGCCCCACGACCAGCGCCCGCATACCGCCCCGGCCGCGCTGGAACTCGATGTTCTGACGCACCAGGGCTTCGCCCGCGGGATCCATGATCTGCAGGGCCAGCGGGTCTTCGAAGACCAGCGGACGATCCAGCAACTGGTGGCTGGCGCGGTGGCTCGCCGCGGCCCAGGCCGTGCGGCTTGGCTTTCCCTCTTCCACTATCGCCGCCCGAACAGCCGCTCGATATCGGCGAGCTTTAGCTCCACATAGGTCGGCCGGCCGTGGTTGCACTGGCCGGAATGAGGGGTCGCCTCCATCTGGCGGAGCAGGGCATTCATCTCATCGGCGGTCAGCCGTCGCCCGGCGCGCACGCTGCCATGGCAGGCCATGGTCGAACAGACGGCTTCGATGCGTTCCTTCAAAGCCAGCGGCGCATCGTTCTCGGCCAGGTCGTCGGCGATGTCGCGCACCAGGCCGGCGGCGTCGGTGCGGCCGAGCAGGGCGGGGGTCTCGCGCACCAGCACCGCGCCCGGTCCGAACGGCTCCAGGATCAGGCCAAAGGCGGCAAGATCGTCAGCTCTGGCGATCACCCGTTCGGCCTCGGCGGGATCAAGCTCGACCACCTCGGGCATGAGCAGCGCCTGACGGGCGACGCCGCCGTTCTCCATTTCAGTCTTCATGCGCTCATAAACCAGGCGCTCGTGCGCGGCATGCTGGTCGACGACGATCATGCCGTCGCGGGTCTGGGCGACGATATAGGTCTCGTGCAGCTGAGCCCGCGCCGCGCCCAGTGGGGCGTCGATGGGATCGAAGCCGCCAGCCGGCGCTGCCGGCTCGAAACGCGCAGAGGGTTCGGATACACCGGGCAGATCGAGGCTCTGCGCCTGCGCCGGCCTCGGCGTCCAGCCGCCGGCGTTCCAGGCGGAAAATCCTGCGGCGCTTGGTCCCTCTCGCTGGAAACCCGCCAGCGCGGCCCCGGCCGCCGTTGTCGAGGCGCGGTTCGCGCCGCTGGCCAGAGCATGCTTCAGCGCGCCGACGATCAGGCCGCGCACCAGGGCCGGATCACGGAACCGCACCTCGGCCTTGGCCGGGTGGACATTCACGTCGACCATCTTCGGATCGAGCTCGAGATAGAGCGCGGCGACCGGATGGCGGTCCCTCGCCAGGAAGTCAGCATAGGCGCCGCGCAGGGCGCCCTGCAGCAGTCGGTCTCGCACCGGTCGGCCGTTGACGAACAGATACTGGTGGGCAGCGTTGCCACGATTAAAGGTCGGCAGGCCGATGAAGCCGGAAAGGCCGATGCCGTCCCGCTCGGCGTCAATGGCCAGGGCATTGTCCTGAAACTCGCGGCCCAGCACGGCCGAAAGCCGCGCCAGGCGCCCCTCGGGGCCGGGATGCTCGGCCGGGAGGCGCAGCACCTTGCGCCCGTCGATGTCCAGCGCCACGCCGACGGTCTCGCGCGCCATGGCCTGGCGCTTGATCTCCTCGGTGATGGCCAGCGCCTCGGCCCGTTCGGATTTCATGAACTTCAGCCGCGCCGGGGTGGCGTAGAAGAGGTCGCGCACCTCGACCCGCGCGCCATGCTCGCCGGCAAACGCGGCCGGCGCGGGCTCGCCGGCCGATCCTGCGTCCACCGTCACCGACCAGGCGTCGTCGCCCTTCGTACGGCTGGTCAAGGTGAGCCGCGCCACTGAACCGATCGAGGGCAGGGCCTCGCCGCGAAAGCCCAGCGAGGTGATGTGCATCAGGTCCCACTCGCCGTCCTCGCCCGGCGAAAGTTTCGAGGTCGCGTGCCGCTCAATGGCCAGGGGCAGTTCGTCACGGCTCATGCCGCCGCCGTCGTCGGCCACGAGAATCCGCGCAAGGCCACCCTGTTCGATCTGCACCTCGATCCGGGTGGAGCCGGCGTCCAGGGCGTTTTCGACAAGCTCCTTCACCGCGCTTGCGGGGCGCTCGACCACCTCGCCGGCGGCGATGCGGTTGACCGTCGATGAAGGCAGGCGGCGGATGGGCATGGGGGGAATATAGGATGGATTCTTGGGCGTGGACGGCAAATCGCTCTATCTGTCCCCAGGATGCGCAGACTTCTCACCCTGACGGCGCTCGCCGCGAGCCTTGCCCTGGCCGGCGCCGGGGCCGTGGCTCAGCCGGAGGCGCCAGCGCCAGCCGACGCACCTGCCGTGGACTCCACCTTGCTGGAGACCCTGATGGTCAAGGCCGTGCGCCCGGGACCGGCCTTCTGGAAGGTATCGGACGGCGATTCCACGGTCTGGGTGCTGGGTGTGCCGTCCGCCCTGCCGCGAGGCGTCCGCTGGAAGCACGATGAGCTGAAGGCCCACCTGCGCAACGCCAATGTGCTGATCATCGGAACCGGCGGCTACACGATCAATATCTTCGACATCATCAAGCTGCTGTTCACGGCCAAACAGTTCAAGGCTGACGAGCCGCTCGACAAGGTGATCTCGCCGGCGCTGATGGCCCGCTTCGAGACCGCGCGCAAAGACCTCGATGTCTCGGACCGGGTTCTGGAGCTTCGCCCCGGCTTTGCGGCCATGGCGCTGTCCGGCCAGTTTCAGCGCTCGCTCAACATGCAGGACGGACAGCCCGAACGGGCGATCACGCGCGACGCTTTCTTAAGGGTGCGCACCGAACGGGTCGGTCGCAGCGCCGTCGTCGATCTGATCAAGATGTTCAACGAAATGCCGACCCGGGCTGCCGAGGTCTGCATGGAAGACGCCCTGCGCCAGATCGAGGCCGGCAAGGCCCGCCAGCTGGAATCGGCGCGCGGCTGGACTACCGGCGATCTTCGCGTCGCCATCTCGGCCGAGCGGGGCTTTGAACATTGCATAGACGACGATCCGCGCATCAAGGCCGAGGTGAACCGCAATATCACTGAAGTCACCGGCGCGGTCGCCGAGGCTCTGAAAAAGCCCGGCAAGTCGGTGGCGGTGGTCGATTTGCGGCCGCTGCTCAGCAAAGGCGGCATACTGGTGCGGCTGCAAGCCATGCCGGGCGTCGTTCTGACCCCCCCGGATGCACCCGGTCTGGAAGATGAAATCGGCGCCGAAGCGGTCGAGCCTGTGAGGTCTGCGGAGCCTACAGCCCCGGCAGCTTGAACAGGCGCCGGCCCTGCGGGCTTTTCGCGGCCTTCTGGGAAATCGTCACCGGCTTGTTGCCCGTCAGCGAGGCGATGCGGGCGGCCTCGTCGGCGGCGTTCAGCGGGGTGGAATCGGCCGAGCCGCTGGCGGCGATCTGCGGGTCGCCCGGTTTCCAGAACATCACCAGGTCGGCGAAGCCCTTGGACTTGTGCGTCAGGTCGCCCTGCTCGTCGTCGACCACGGCCTTGATCGAGGGATCAGGCGCCGTTCCGCCATTGGCCTTGGCGACCAGCAGGCGTTCGCCCTGGCTGGCGTTCGGGTCGGGCCGCGGCGGGCCGACCAGCGCCGCGCGGGCGGCTTGTTCCGGATCGAGTTCCTGCGGGCGCGGCTCGCCCGGCGAGGGCGGACGCAGAGCGTATTCCGGCGGAATGGCCAGGGGCGCGCGCTGCACGACCCGGAAATCGTCCGGCACCTGGCCGTAGAGGGTAGCGCCCTGGCCGGACTTGCAGGCGCCGAGGCTGGCCGCGCTCGCCAGCAGCAGGCAGGCGATGGAAAGGCGGTGGATAGGCGTCAAACGACAACTCCTCGCAAGGACCGCCCCCGGTCCCCAATTCGGCTGGATGGATAGCCTATCTGTATGCCAAGGCCAACGGCCAAATCTAGGCTGACAAGTGCGGCTAACTCGTGGCGGCCTTGCGGCGGTCGGGCGCCAGGAAAGTCTCGATCAGCAGGATGGCGATGCCGACATTGATGGCCGCGTCAGCGACGTTGAAGACATAGCGAAAGTGCAGTTTCGAAAAATCGAGGAAGTCGGTCACGTGCCCGAACCGCACCCGATCGATCAGATTGCCGAGCGCCCCGCCCATGATCAAGCCAATAGACACGGCGGACCAATTCCGACGGGCGCCTTTGACCCAGATCGCCAAGATGGCCACTACCACGGCTGAAAACCCAACGAGGGCCCATTTGATCCATTCCTGCCCATTGTCTGCCTGGAAGAGGCCAAAACTGACGCCGGGGTTCGGAACGTAGGTCAGGTCAAAGAAGGGCAAAACCGCAACGGTGTGCTTGTTAGGCAGATCGAAGATCACCGTCACCCAATATTTGGACAGTTGGTCCAGTGCGACAACGAGGAGAGCGAGTCCATAAGCGAGGAGAGGGCGGCGAGATTTCATCGACGCTCTCTAGCCCCTTCGCCCGCTTGCACGAAAGAGGCAATTAGGTGGTATGGGTTCGATCCCATTCGCTGACTGCGTCCTCGCATCTCAAGCACAACATGGAGGTTGATTTGACCTCGGGCAGAATGCGCCAGCAGCGTTCGCATTTGCAGCCGCTCGCTAGACCGCGAGCCATTCTTGTTTGAAACCCGCTCAAACTGGCATCGCCGCGCATTTCCACGGAGCTTGTACGAAACACATCGGCGGCTTCCAGGCCCTCGAATGCGCGGGCACTTTCACCACTCATCGCAATTGAGGGTGCGGCTTCAAGCGATGAGCCAATTTCTCTGTCTCGCCTTTGATCCTCAAGATGCATGGTGACGGTGGCAAGGATGACTTGAACGTTCTGCCAGCGCTGCGCCTCCGCATCGTTGCGCCATACAGCCGGCGTGTCGGGAATGACGCGTAGCACGTTCGATCCGCGGTCCGGGAACCGGCTCGTCCAGGCTTCTTCGGTGGTGAAACAGGCGATGGGCGAGAGCCAGGCGGTCAGGCGCTCGAACACCGCGTCCATAACCGTGCGGCAGGCCCGGCGGCGGATCGAATCCGGCCGGTCGCAATAGAGCGCGTCCTTGCGGACGTCGAAATAGAGGGTGGACAGGTCGCCCGAGCAGAACTCGCTGATCGGCCGCCAGACATCCTGGAAGCGGAACTCGGCGTAGGCGGTGCGCACCTTGCCATCCAGGTCCCACAGCCGGTGCAGGATAAAGCGCTCGAGCGGCGGCATCTGATCGTAGGCGACCTTTTCGGCCTCTTCGAAACCGTTCAGCCCGCCCAAAAGATAGCGAAGGGTGTTCCGCAGCTTGCGATAGCCGTCGATGGTGGTCTGCAGGATCTGTTTGCCGATCCGCTGGTCCTCGGCGTAGTCGACCATGGCGGTCCACAGGCGCAGGATCTCGGCCCCGCTTTCCTTGGTGATGGTCTGCGGCTCGACGGTATTGCCCTTGGACTTGGACATCTTCTCGCCGTTCTCATCCTGGGTGAACCCGTGGGTGAGGATGGCCTTGTAGGGCGCTCTACCGCGCGTGCCCGAGCTCTCCAGCAAGCTCGACTGGAACCAGCCGCGATGCTGGTCGGAGCCTTCGAGGTAAAGATCAGCCGGCCAGTGGCTGTCAGTCCGCCCCTCGATGGTGAAGGCGTGGGTGCAGCCGGAATCGAACCAGACATCGAGGATGTCCTCGATCTTTTCGTATTTGGCCGGGTCGTGGTTGCCGAGGAAATCGCCGGACGGGCGCGTGTACCAGGCGTCGGCCCCCTCGGCCGCGACGGCTTTCAGGATGCGGTCGTTGACGTCCCTGTCGACCAGCGGCTGACCGGTCTGCTTGTCGACGAACATGGCCAGCGGCGCGCCCCAGGCTCGCTGGCGGCTGATAAGCCAGTCTGGCCTCGTCTCCACCATCGAGCGGATACGGTTCTTGCCCTGCTCGGGGTGGAAGGCGGTAGCGTCGATGGCGGCGAGCGCGCGTTCACGCAGGGTGGTTCCGCCCTCAATTTTCTCATCCATGCGGATGAACCACTGCGGCGTGTTGCGGAAGATTACCGGCGCCTTGGAGCGCCAGCTCATCGGGTAGGAGTGTTCCAGCCGTCCGCGGGCCAGCAGCGTTCCAGCCTCGATCAGCTTTTCGATGACCGCAGTGTTGGCAGGGCCGAACTTGCCGGCCTTCTTGCCCTCGACCTCAAGCACGGCGAGGCCGCCGAACAGGGGCACGTGGTCATAGTACTTGCCGTCGGGATCGACGGTGTCGGGGATGTCTTCGCGCGACAGGCCATGCGCCAGCCAGACATTGTAGTCGTCGGCGCCGTGACCGGGCGCGGTGTGGACAAAGCCTGTGCCGGCATCCTCGGTGACGTGGTCGCCGGAAAGCAGCGGCACGTCGAAGCCGTAGCCTGGGTCGAGCGCCGCCAGCGGATGGTTGCAGACCGCGCCCGCCGGATCGAAGGCCGCGACCTTGTGGAACTTCGCGACCTTGGCGGCGGCGAACACATCGGCGGCGAGTTTTTCCGCCAGCACCATCCGGTCGCCCGGTTTGGCCCAGGGTTCGAACGGCAGGTCGGCTTCGATGGCGTCGACCTCGAACACCGCATAGGCGATATCCGGGTTGAAGCTGATCGCCCGGTTGGCCGGCAAGGTCCAGGGCGTGGTCGTCCAGATGACGATGGGCGCATCGCCACCCTTGACCGGGAACCTCACCCACACCGTCGGCGAGACGTGATCGGCGTATTCGACCTCGGCGTCGGCGAGCGCGGTGCGCTCGACCGGGCTCCACATCACCGGCTTGGAGCCGCGATAGAGCTGGCCGCTCTGTGCAAACTTCATGAACTCCGAAACGATCACCGCCTCGGACCCATAATCCATGGTCGCGTAGCGGTTTTCCCAGTCGCCGAGCACGCCCAGGCGTTTGAACTCGGCCATCTGGACCTCGATCCAGTCGGCGGCGTACTCGCGGCATCGGGCGCGAAATTCGGCGGCGGGGACCTCGTCCTTGCGCCGGCCCCGGCCGCGGAATTCTTCTTCGATCTTCCACTCGATCGGCAGGCCGTGGCAGTCCCAGCCCGGCACGTAGTCAACGTCCTTGCCGAGCAGGAACTGCGAGCGGACGACGAAGTCCTTCAAGAGCTTGTTGAGCGCGTGGCCGATGTGGATGGCGCCATTCGCATAGGGCGGGCCATCGTGGAGCACGAACAGGGGCGCGCCCGCCGCCTGGCGAGCCTTGCGGATACGCTTGTAGAGACCCTCGCCCTGCGCCCAGGCGTGCAGGATCTCGGGTTCCTTCTGCGGCAGGCCTGCCCGCATGGGAAAGGGCGTATCGGGCAGGAAAACGGTGGCGCGGTAATCGCGGCCGGAGGAATCAGCGTCGGACATGGGATGATCTTTAAACCAGCGTTTGCGGGAAGGGGCGATGGCAATTCCCGGCGCGCGCGAAAGGGACCTCGTCCCGGCGGCGTCACGCCGGGCGGATAATTCGCAGATTCAGTCGCAAAGCGCTCATGGCGCGGCGTCTAGCAGAGGGGGTGTTATAGATAAACTGCTGAACCGCCCTCAGGCCTCGGCGCTGGCTCAGGAACGGAGCAAGGGCGCCCTATTTTTAGGCGCCGAAACGCTCGCAACCCCAAGCGCTGCAAGGGATTTCCGTAACCGCGAATTAATCTGTCCGGCGTATGAGGCAGCCTGCGCATAGCGTGTGGAGGCGCTGTCTTGGCTATCTAGAAAGCGGAATTGAAAGAGGGCGCGGTCGCCGGCTTCTTCTCCGGGATGTGGCGCGAAATGGCCCACCGGATGCAGAGCGAGGTCACGCTCCGCGGCTCCAACCACCTGGCGATTTCGCGCGCCGAGGCGCGCGCCAACTGGGCCGAAAATCGCCTGCGCGAGGCGCTGAATGTGCTGCCCGAGGGCATCGTCTTCCTCGACGCCGAAGGTCGCTATGTCCTGTGGAACGACGCCTACGCCGAGATCTACGCCAAATCCGCCGACCTGTTCCGCGAGGGCGTGAAGCTCGCCGACACCCTGCGGGTCGGTGTCGAACGCGGCGACTATCCCGAAGCCATCGGCCACGAGGAAGAGTGGCTGGCCGAGCGCCTGGCCCTGCTCGATAATCCCGGTGTGCGTCACACCCAGCGCCTGGCCAACGGCCGCTGGATCATGATCGAGGAGCGCAAGACCGCCGACGGCGGCACCATCGGCATCCGTATCGACATCTCGGAAATGAAGGCCCAGTCCGAGCGGCTGGAAGTCGCGCTGGATGAAGCCAAGGCCGCCAGCCAGGCCAAGAGCGACTTCCTGGCCAATATGAGCCACGAGATCAGAACGCCCCTGAACGGGGTTATCGGTCTGGCCGACGTACTCGCGCGCACCCCGCTGGACGAGTCCCAGCGCGAACTGCTGCGCACCGTCATGGCCTCGGCCGGCGATCTCAACAATCTGCTCGGCGACCTGCTGGACTTCAGCAAGGCCGAGGCGGGCAAGCTGACCCTGGAAGAAGCCGAATTCGATCTTGGCGAGGTCGCCGAGGCGTGCGTGGGTCTCTACCGGCCGCAGGCGCAGGCCAAGGGGCTGGAGCTGGGCCTCACCCTCTCGGCCAACGTCGAGGGCAAGGTGACCGGCGATCCGGCCCGCGTGCGCCAGATCCTCGGCAACCTGATTTCCAACGCCGTGAAGTTCACTTCCCAAGGCCGCATCCGCGTGAATATCACCCGCGACGCTGCCGGCGCCTGTCTGATGGAAGTCAGCGACACTGGCTCAGGGTTCGACCAGAGGCAGGCCGAGCGCCTGTTCGCGCGCTTCGAGCAGGCCGATGGCTCGACCACCCGTCAGTTCGGCGGCACGGGGCTTGGCCTTTCAATCTGCCGCCAGCTGGCCGGGCTGATGGGCGGGGCGATCAATGCCCGCGGCGAGAAGGGCAAGGGCGCGACCTTTACCGTCACCCTGCCGCTGCCACCGGTGGAAGGCCTGGCTGTAGCCGCCGCCCCGGTTGTCGAAGAGGCGATGGATTATCCGCCGCTGAGGGTGCTGGTGGTTGATGACAACGCGACCAACCGCAAGGTCGTCGAGCTGATGCTGGCCCAGGTCGGCGCCGAAGTGACGGCCTGCGAAAACGGCCAGGAGGCGGTGATGGCGTTCCAGAAGGAAGCCTTCGACGTCATCCTCATGGATCTGCAGATGCCGGTGATGGACGGCCTGACCGCCACCCGCGCCATTCGCGAGATCGAACGCGTCGAGGGCCGCCCCGTCACCCCCCTGATCGTACTCTCCGCCAATGTCGCGCCCGAGGATCGCGCGGCCACCAAGGAAGCCGGCGCCGACGCCCACATCGGCAAACCCATCCGCGCCGACGAACTCTATTCGACAATCGAAGGCGCGCTGGATGAGGGTGGGGCTGAGACCGGGACCTCGGTCGCGGCTTAGGCCTATGTTTCCCTCCCGCTTGTCGGGAGGGACAGGTCGCGAAGCGACCAGGGTGGGCAACTCTATTTCTCGGTTCGCCCACCCGTCTCGGCGCTACGCGCCGATCCACCCTCCCGACAAGCGGGAGGGAAAAAGCTTACGGCGCGTGAGGCGGTTCGATTTCCGGCGGCTCCGGCGGGTCGAGGTGGCCTTCCCATTTGGCGACGACGAGGGTCGCCACCGCGTTGCCGACCACATTGGTTCCGGACCTGCCCATGTCGAGGAACTGATCGACGGCGAGGATCAGCACCAGCCCCGCCTCCGGGATGCCGAACTGGGCCATGGCGCCCTGGATAATGACCAGGCTGGCGCGCGGCACGCCGGCGATGCCCTTCGAGGTGATCATCAGGGTCAGCAGCATGACGATCTGGTCGCCGATGCTCAGGTGAATGCCATAGAGCTGGGCGATGAACATGGCCGCGAAGGTCATGTACATCATCGAGCCGTCCAGATTGAACGAATAACCCAGCGGCAGCACGAAGCTCGCGATCTTGGGCGGCACCCCAAAGCGGTCCAGCGCCTCAAGCGTGCGCGGATAGGCGGCCTCGGATGAGGCGGTGGAGAAGGCCAGCAGGATCGGCTCGCGGATGTAGCGGAGCAAGGTGCCGGCCCGCTTGCCGACCACCGCGAAAGCCGCCGCGCCGAGGATCAGCCAGAGCAGGAAGAGGCCGAAATAGACGCAGCTGACGAAGATGGCGAAGGTGCCCAGGACCCCCAACCCCTTGTCGGCGACCACCTTGGTCATGGCCGCGAACACCGCCAGCGGCGAGACGCGCATCACATAGTCGGTGACCTGCAGCATGATCTTGACCAGGGCGTCGATCCCGTCGGCCATCGGTTTGGCCTTCTCGCCCAAGGCGCTCATGGCCACGCCGAAGAACAGGGCGAAGATGACGATCTGCAGGATGGTGTTGTTGGTCATCGCCTCGGCGATCGAGCGCGGGAACATCTCCGACAGGGTGGTGGTGATGTCGGGGTGCGTCAGGCCGAGGTTGGCGTCGGCCGGCGGCAGGGTGAAGTGGCTGTAGTGGCCCGGCTGCAGGACGTTGACGAGGATCAGACCCAGCGTCAGCGACGTCAGGCTGGCCAGGATGAACCAGAACACGGCCTTCAGCCCCACCCGGCCCATGGCCGCGGAATCGCCCATGTGCATGATTCCCGAAACCAGGGTGGCGAAGACCAGCGGGGCGATGATCATCTTGATCAGCCGCAGGAAGACGGTGGTTATCAGCCCCAGCCACTTGCTGATCGTGGCGAGCGTGTCGGCATCGGTGACGGCGCTGTGCAGGATGGCGCCTGTGATCAGGCCCAGCACCAGGCCGATCATGATGAACAGCGTCAGTTTCTTCGCCATGCGCCTGGGCCCCTCAAAGCAGGCCCTGAGTTGGACGCGGGGCGGGGTGCGGCGTCAAGGCCCGATCATTTCTCGGTGTCCGGGATAGCCGCGCCCGCGGTTTTGATCCTATGGTTCCGCTAACCATAAAAACGAAGACGGGGCGGGCGCATGGGCGAGCAACTGCAATCCTCTCAAAGCAAGCACAGCACGCGTTACAACGCTGCGCGAAAACATCTGGGCGACGGCCACTGGCATGTGCGTATCCGCACCAGCGTCATCGTCTGCGGCGCCTGCGAGGCCGCCATCCCCAAAAGCCTGAAACCCAAATTCTGTCCCGTGTGCGGGGCGGGCCGGGTCAGCTAGCCCACCCCCGTCACCGCCCGGATGAAGAGGTCGGCGGGTATGAACCCGCCCCAGGCGCCCTTGTCGAGCATCCACGGCAGGCACCCGAACCCGGCGTCGAGGATGGCGATGGTCGAGAGCAGCATCAGCAGCCGGCCGATGGCGATCGTCGCATGCAGATGGATCAGCGGCGTCAGCGGCGGTCCGGCGAAGTCGGGCTTGCGGAAAATGAAGCTGGGCCAAAAGCCGATGAAGAACACCACCAGCATGGCCATCACCTTGCCGGAATCGAACAGCCGCTCTCGCCGCGGCCGCGGCGTCTCGAGGACGCTGTCACTGGCCATGCGAGCCGCCCCCCGGATGCGTTGGGGGAGAGATTAGCTTAGGTTTGGGGGATGGCTAGCTGGGGGCGGGACGAGCGACCGGACCTTCTCCAGCCTCACATCCCCCGCTTCTGCGGCAGCAAATCCGGGAACACCCCCTCGCGCCCCTCGGCTTTGGCCCTGAAAGCTTCGGCCATGTGCTGGCGGCCGAACATGCCGCTCTGCCAGGTCGCGATGTAATCCAACCCGTCGGCGATGGTGTGGTCGCGGGCATAGTTGATCATCACCTTGGAGCCGGCCACGGCCAGTGGGTTCTTGGCCGCGATCTCGCGGGCGGCGGCGAGGGCGTGGGCGATGCAGGCCTCGTGGCTTTCCAGCACGGCGTTGACGAGGCCGATCTCGCGGGCCTTTTCGGCGGGCAGGCGCCGGCCGGTGTAGGCGAGCTCGCGCACCCAGCCCTCGGGGATCAGCTTGCACAGCCTGGGGAAGGTGCCGACGTCGGCGGTCATGCCGATGTTGATTTCCATGATCTGGAAGAAGGCGTCGGCGGAGGCATAGCGGATGTCGCACGCGCTGGTCATGTCCACCGCCCCGCCGATGCAGCCGCCCTGGATGGCGGCGATCACCGGCATGCGCGCCTCGTCCAGGCAGCTGAATACGTCCTGCAACGAGTGGACATAGCGGCGGAACATTTCGCCCGCGACCTCGCGGTCGGCCGGGGCGGAGAGGGCGGATGACGGATCGCCGAACACCGCCAGATCCATGCCGGCCGAGAAATGCTTGCCAGTCGAGGAGATGACGATGCAGCGGGCCTTCGCCCCATCATCGATGTCGCGGACGATGGCCGGCAGCTCGTTCCAGAACGCCTTGTTCATGGAATTCAGCGCCTCGGGCCGGTTGAGGACGATGTGGGCGACGCCGTCAGAGAGGGTGACGTCGAAACAGGTGTGGGTGGTCATGCGTGGGGCTCCGTGTTTCCGCGATAACAACCACGCTTTCATTGGACGCGCGAGAGTAGCCCCAATATTCCGATTGTCCCCGCGAAGGCGGGGACCCATCCGAATGTTGGATATCTCAAACCGGCCTTTGATCTGGATATAGTGTTTGGATCCCCGCTTTCGCGGGAGCAGTCGGTGGGAAAAGGAGCCTACCCCCGCGCCTTCGCCAGCCGCCTCGCGCCCTCGTCCAGCACCTCGTCGGATTTGGCGAAGCACAGGCGCAGGATGTTGGTGACCGGGTTCTCTTCATAGAAGGCCGAGACCGGGATCGAGGCGACGCCGTGTTCGGCCACGGCGCGCAGGGCGAAGTCCCGGTCGGGCTCTTTCACGCCTGAGGCCGCCAGGTCAATGTTGAGGAAATAGGTGCCGGCGGAGGGCAGGACCTCAAAGCCTTCGGAGGTCAAGGCAGCGGTCAGGCGGTCGCGTGAGCGCTGCAGCTCGGCGGGCATCGTCTCGAACCAGTCGCCCGGATTGTTCAGCCCCTCGGCCACCGCGGCCTGAAGGTTGGGCGGGGTGGTGAAGGTCAGGAACTGGTGGGCCTTGAGGATGACGCTGAGAAGCGGCGGGGCGGCGCAGATGAACCCCACCTTCCAGCCCGTCAGACCAAACATCTTGCCGGCCGAGCCGATCTTGACGGCGCGGTCGCGCATGCCCGGCATGGCGATCAGCGGCAGGTGGCGCGCGCCATCGAACACCACTTCTTCCCACACCTCGTCGCAGACGCAGATCAGGTCGTGCGCCACACAGATCCCGGCGAGCAAGGTGAGGTCTTCGGCGCCATAGACCACGGCGGCGGGATTGAGCGGGTTGTTGAGCGCGATCACCTTCGTCTTCGGCGTGATCAGCGCCTCGATCATGAACCGGTCGAACCGGAAATGCGGCGGCTCCAGCCTCGCCAGCACGGCCTTGGCCCCCGCCAGCCGCACCATAGGCGCATAGGAATCATAGAGCGGCTGGAAGAGGATCGCCTCGTCGCCGGGCGAGAGCAGGGCCAGGAAACTGGCCGCCAGCGCCTCGGTGGCGCCCGAGGTGATGATCACCTCGCGCTCCCAGTCCAGTTCGAGGTTCTGCCGCCGACCATAGTGGCCGGCCACCGCCTGTCGCAGGTCGGGTATCCCGGCCATCGGCGGGTACTGGTTCAAGCCGTGCATCACCGCCTCGGCCGCCGCCCGCCGCACGAACTCCGGCCCCGGCGCATCCGGAAACCCCTGGCCCAGGTTGATCGCCCCATGCTTGCGCGCCAGCCCCGACATGACGTCGAAGATCGTGGGCGGCAGGGCGGAAAACAGCGGGTTCATGTGGGTCAAGCTTCAATACCGGGCTTCCCCCGCGTCCGATAGCGCTCTAGTCCCCCGCCCATGGCCAAACTCGACCATCCCATCCCCAAGCCGCCGCCGATGCCGGACGAGGCCGAGTGCTGCCATCGCGGGTGCGAGCCCTGCATCTTCGACTATTACGACAAGGCCATGGAGCGCTGGGAGGCGCGGGTGCGGGCGCTGGGGCATGACCCGGAAGAGCTGAAACGGAGGACGCCATGAGCGTGAGAACAGGTACGGCTGCAGCGTTGCTGCTGCTGGTTTTGGGCCAGGCGGCGCTGGCCCAGACGCCGCCGCCGGCCTCGCCTGAGCCGGTGAACAAGGACGCCAAGTGTCTGGCGCTGGGCGTGGCGATGAACACGAGCGCCAACAACGACGACCGCACCCGCGCGGCGGGCAACCTCCTGACCTATTTTTATCTCGGCCGTATCAGCGCAGCCGGCAAGCAGGTCGATCTCGACAGAGCTCTGGAGGCGGTGCGCACCGAAACCCGCAATGGCGCCGGACCTCTGCGCGATGACTGCAGCGCTCTCTTTACCGCAGCCCAGGGGCTGACGGTCGCCAGGCCCGACCCGGCGGACACGCCCGCTCCGGCGCCGTCAAGAACGATACCGGCGCCGAGCGCGCCCTAGGGCAGAACTCACCAGCGCCTGATGCGCCTTCAGGCCGGATCGAAGCGCAGCAGCAATGCGGCCAGTTCGGTTTGCCGCACGTCGCTGACGCCATGGCGTTCGACGTCGTCGCGCCTTTCGCGGGCCGCCACGCGGGCCACCAGGCCAACAATGGCCGAGGCCTGGGTATGATTGACCCCGCCTGAATTCAGATAATAAACGATGGACTGCCGGGGTACGCCGATGGCCCTGGCCATGCCGCCTTGCCAGACTTTTCCGAACAGCGTCTCGCCGATTTCTTGTATTTCCGCCGATGTCAGTTCGAATGTGAGGGCCATTTTGTATATTTCAGCCTAGCACGGATCGTTCTGGAATCCGGCAGACAAAATCGATCTCGGAAAATTCGCTTGATTACTATTCAGATAGCAAAGACTATTACTTAACCATCGGGGTATTGCGCATAATAATATGCGAATTGACTCGACAATCGTCATATTCGACCGTCCGATGGTTCCCATCACCGGCAAGCTGATGGCCGCCGGCGGCTGAGAGATACGCGTCGCGCTCCCGCCTTGAGGCTGGAAAGATGACGTCCGACCTTTCCGGCCACAAATCTCGGCCGTGGTCCATCCCAACCGGATCATGACCTTCGCGCGCGACCGGGGCGGTATCCCTTGAGCCCCGGTCACCTCGCGTCTGCTCGGTGGAGGTCCACCCCCCGTTCCCCCACGGAGCAGCTTTTTTTGAGTTCCGGGGGACCTTTGTTCTCCAAAGACTGCGGCGCTAGCTGTTTTAGCGAAAGAAGCCGCTTCATGCAGGGCAGGCCAGCTCCCGGCGCGCAGTCAGAGGGATCAGGCGCTATCGGCCCGGCTTTCGCCGGACCTGCTTGAGCGCGGGCTAGGACAGAACCTGGATGACCACGCGGCGGTTTTCCGCCCGGCCGGCCCGGGTGTTGTTGGGCGCGATCGGGTTGCTCTCGCCGTAAGAGATGGTGTTGATCCGGTTCAGCGGCACGCCATGGGATGAGAGATAACGGCGTACGGCCTCGGCGCGCTCGGCGCCCAGCCGTTCATTGACCTGCGGCGAGCCGGTGGCGTCGGCGTAGCCCTGAATCTCCAGATAGACGTTCTTGTTCTCGGCCCGCAGGCGGGTGACCAGCTCGTCGAGCCGAGCCGAGCCGAGCCTGGGCCTCGGGCGTCAGCTGCGCCTTGTTGGCGGGGAACTTGATGCTGTCGTCGGTGAGCACCACCGAATACATGAACTTGCCCTCGGCCAGTACGCCGGCGGCCTTGGCCCGATCAAGCGCTTCCTGAGCGGTGGCGCCAATGCGGCCGACCTGGCCGTTCAGCGAACTGACCTGACCGCCGAGCTGGTCGACCTGACCGCCGACCTTGCCAAGCTGGTCGCCCTGGTTGTTGAGCGCGCCCTGGGTCGAGGCGAGCTCGCTCTGGGTGCGGCTGATCTCGGCGGCATTGGCCTGGGCCTGGGCGTCGACGGGAGCGACTGCCTTGGCGATGTCCTCTTTGGTGGCGCAGGCGGAGAGGGAAAGGGCGCCCAGCACGGCGACGCCGCTGACAAACCCGGAATGCAATGACCTCACGGAACTGATCCTTCTTTGGTGAACTTGAGTCCCCGGGAGGGAAACGCAACTGTCACGCTTCTGTTCCCGGTCGGATGTGACGGCTCGCCACGATGGTGACACCGGCGCAATATCCAAAAGCGCCTGAATAGCCGATGAACATGCGATTGCCTCTTGAACAGACAGGTCCCAGGGCCGGGCGGCGGCAAGGTGAGCGCCGGATCGGGATGGCCGCGGCCCTCAGTATCGCCGGACATGTGGCCGTGCTGCTCGCCCTCTTCTGGACCCCGCATGCGAAACCCCGGCCGCCGGGCGAGGATTTCGTCATGGTCTCGGTGATCGCCGCGCCCGCGCCCGCCCCGGCGCCCTCGGCAGCCGCCAAGCCCAAGGTAAAGCCGGCCAAAATGCCCACCGTCAAACCCGTCAAGGCTCCGGTCAAGCCGCCGCGCCAGGCCCCCAGCCCGATCGCCGCCAAGGCGCCCGCCGCGCCCACCGCCCCCGAACTCAGCGACGCCCAGCTGGCGGCCGCCACTACCGCCCGCACCGGATCAGGTTCGGGCAGCGGCGCCGGTTCGGGCGGGCGGGACTGCAACATGGTCCAATGGCTCGAGACGGCGCTGCGCCGTGACCCCGAGGTGCAGACGGCCATGGCCGCCGCCCATCGCGGCCGCCCGATGCTGGTCTGGGACCGCCGCTGGATCCGCAGTCAGGGCGAGGACGGCGAGGGCCTGGCGATCGTCCGCGAGGCGATGATGGTGCACATCGCGTTCGCGCCGGCCGCCTGCAAGGCCGACCCGGTGCGGGGCCTGGTGCTGATTTCATTGAACGATACGCCGGGCGCGCCAAAGCTGGCGCTCGGCGCCGGTGACTGGCGATGGACGGATTTGCTGGGCGGGCGGTGACGCCGGAGGCCGACTGACAGTCACAAAAATGTTTTTTTGCGTCGTTGCAACGCCGGAGCCCATTGACCGGGTATTAACCGTGTGGCCCCATACCTAGGGTGTTGGGGTGATTTGCCCACAACATGTAGCGCCGAAAGTCCCTCAAAAGGCTTGAACGGGCGCACCAGGGGCATAAGGTAAACCGGGCTATGATGGGTAGAGAAGCAGTTCAGACCGTATCGGTATCGACGCACCAGGCGCGCTTTGCGAGCACGCGGCCGGCGGCCAAGGTGGAGCTCAAGCTGGTGCGCAAGGTCGAGGTCGACCGCACGCGTGACGCCCTGCTCACCGACTTCGGCAAGAAGACCCTGGAAGATCGCTATCTGCTGCCCGGCGAGAGCTATCAGGACATGTTCGCCCGCGTCGCGACCGCCTTCGCCGACGATGCCGATCACGCCCAGCGCCTGTACGACTATGTCTCAAAACTGTGGTTCATGCCGGCCACGCCGGTGCTGTCGAACGGCGGCGCCGACCGCGGCCTGCCGATCAGTTGTTTCCTCAATTCGGTCGGCGACAGCCTCGAAGACATCGTTGGCACCTGGAACGAAAACGTGTGGCTGGCCTCCAACGGCGGCGGCATCGGCACCTATTGGGGCGGCGTCCGCTCCATCGGCGAGAAGGTCAAGGGCTCGGGCCAGACCAGCGGCATCATCCCCTTCATCCGGGTGATGGACTCGCTGACGCTCGCCATCAGCCAGGGCTCGCTGCGCCGCGGCTCGGCGGCGGTATATCTCGACATCCACCATCCCGAGATCGAGGAATTCCTCGAAATCCGCAAACCCTCGGGCGACTTCAACCGCAAGTCCCTGAACCTGCACCACGGCCTGTCGGTGACCGACGAGTTCATGGAAGCCGTCCGCGACGGCGCCTTGTTTGACCTGCGCTCGCCAAAGACCGGCGAGTCGGTCAAGCAGGTCGACGCCCGCACCCTCTGGCAGAAAATCCTCGAGATCCGCCTGCAGACCGGCGAGCCGTACCTGATCTTCTCGGACACCGTGAACCGGGCCATGCCTGAGCACCAGCGCGCGCTGGGCCTGAAGGTCCGCCAGTCGAACCTGTGCTCGGAAATCATGCTGCCGACCGGGACCGACCACACCGGCACGGACCGCACCGCCGTTTGCTGCCTGTCGTCGGTCAACGCCGAAACCTTCCTGGAATGGCGCGACCATCCGACTTTCGTCGAGGACGTGATGCGCTTCCTCGACAATGTGCTGCAGGACTTCATCGACCGGGCCCCGGCGGCCATGGGGGCCGCATCCTACGCCGCGATCCGTGAGCGCTCGGTCGGCCTGGGGCTGATGGGTTTCCACTCTTTCCTGCAGGCCCAGAACGTGCCGTTCGAATCCGCTCTGGCCAAGAGCTGGAACATGCGGCTTTTCAAGCATCTGCGCCGCGAGGCCGACAAGGCTTCCCGCACCCTCGCCGCTGAGCGCGGGCCCTGCCCGGACGCCGAAGAGAACGGCGTCATGGAGCGGTTCAGCCACAAGCTCGCCATCGCCCCGACCGCCTCGATCAGCATCATCTGCGGCGGCACATCCGCCGGCATTGAGCCGATCCCGGCCAATATCTATACCCACAAGACCCTCTCGGGCTCGTTCGCGGTGAAGAACCCGTATCTGGAAAAACTGCTCGAAACCAAGGGCAAGAACGACGACTTCACCTGGCGCTCGATCCTCGAACACGAGGGCTCGGTGATGCACCTTGATTGCCTGACCCAGGACGAGAAAGACGTCTACAAGACTGCCTTCGAACTCGACCAGCGCTGGGTGGTGGAACTGGCCGCCGACCGCACCCCGGAAATCTGCCAGTCCCAGTCGCTCAACATCTTCCTGCCGGGCGATGTCGATAAGTGGGACCTGCACATGCTGCACTACCAGGCCTGGGAACGCGGCGTGAAAAGCCTCTACTACCTGCGCTCAAAGTCCGTACAGCGCGCCGCCTTCGCCGGCGGCGAAGACGCCCCGATCGTGGCGGCCATGGACACGCCGAAAACCGACTACGAAGAGTGTCTCGCCTGCCAGTAGGAAAGTAGCAGCGGCTTCCAAAACACCTCCCCGTCATACGGGGGAGGGGGACCGCGAAGCGGTGGAGGGGCAAACGCCCGCACGAGCCCCTCCCGCCTCGCAATCATCGCCGACGCAAGCTTGAGCGCCCGCTCGGCCATCTCGTCCGGCCGCTCCATAACCCAACGCGCCGGAATCCGAACCACCCGCACCCCCTGATCGCGCACCCAGGCGTCACGCCGCGCATCGTACTGAGGTTCGGCCCCGAGGTAGTGCCCCTCGCCATCAATCTCGATCGCCAGCCGCGCCGGCGCACAGAAGAAATCCAGGATGTACGGCCCGAACGGATGCTGGCGGCGGAACTTGGGTTTGCCGGGTTCGCGGCCGCGAAAGCGCTCCCAGAGATAGACCTCGGGCTTCGACATCCTTTTGCGAAGGGATCGAGCGCGGGTGACGACTGTGGAGCGCGGGGACACGAAAGAACAAAAACAGAACATTGTTCTTTTGGCAAGACTGGATGGGGCTGTGCGAGCGGCGACCCCTCCACCGCTTCGCGGTCCCCCTCCCCGGCCAAGCCGGGGAGGTGTTTTCGGCGCTAGCCCCCGCGCCCGCCTCTGGCCGGAGCAGCCCCACCCCTCGCCGGCGCCGCGCCCCCCCGCGCCGGAGCGCCGGCCGCCGCCGGGGGCGCAGGCGGGTTGACGCTGGCCGCCGGCGCCCCCGCCACCGCATCGATGAAGTAGCGGTAGAAGTTCGCCGCCCGGGTCAGGCCTTCGGGCGAGATGGTCGAATAAACGTCGCCGCTGGTGTGATAGTAGGGCCCCGAGTGGATGCCCTGGACGCGCGCCACGTTCAGCGGCGCATAGCCGCCGAGGTCGCCGGGCACGCTGTTGGTGATCTCGCCGCCATAGGTGTAGCCGTAACGCGCAGCGCCGGCCTTCAGCGTATCCACCAGGAACGGCGCCATGTTGGAAACACCAACATTCTTGGGCTCCTCGGTCGGGTCGACGCGCCAGGGATCGACGCGGAACTGGAACTGGGCGACGTGCTCGAGATTGAGCACCAGGATCACCCTGGAAAGCTTGCCCTGGTTCATGCGCACCAGGTTGGTGGCCCCGTTCATGCCGCCCGAGTGGTGACCGGCTGAGCCCACGAAGATCAAGGTGCGCTTGGGCTTGGGCCCCTTGCCATAGTGGCGGGCGAGCGCGAGCGCGACGGCCACGCCATCGCCGTTGTCGCCGGCCCCGTCGAACCAGCTGTCGAGGTGCGCATTGATGATGATCGCTTCGTCGGAGTCGCCCGGGATCATGCCGATGACGTTGTCGGCCTTGAGGCCCGTAGCGGTGTCGGAATCGAGGCTGAGCTTCGCCTTCAGCGAGCCGGCCGGCGCCTTTTCCAGCACGGCCTTGAGGAAGGCGCCGTCGGCGCCGCCGAGATTGAACGAGGGCCGCCCGCGGGCTGCGAAGTCGTAGACGTGCATGTTGCCCGGCTGGTCGATCCAGTTGAACACCGCCACGGCCCCGGCCTGTTCCAGCGCCTGGGTCGACTGAACGATCTTGCTGCGATCCGAATAGGCGCCGGTCGTGGGGTGCGAACGCTGGATGGCGATCTTGCCCTTGACGTCGACGCTGACGGCTGCGCCGGCGTCGCCCGCATAGACGACCTGCGCCGTCAGCGGCGTCGGGATCGACGAGCCCGAGGTCGGCATGGCCGATTTCAGGACGATGTCCTTGGAGCCTGCGCCATAGGCCGCATCGGCCAGGACGCGCACCTCCCAGCTCTTGGGCCGCCAGAAGGCGGTGGTCCCCTCGAAGGTCTGCACTTCCACGGTCTGGACGCCCGCCTTGCGAAGTTCGCCTGCGAACCACTCGGCGGTCTTGATCTCTGAGGGGTAGCCCGAGATGCGGCCCCAGAACTGGCTGGTCTTTTCCATCTCGTCGGAGAATTGCGTCACGCGCAGCAAGTCGCGCTGGATGCGTTTGCCGGCGAATTCCGGATCCAGCGTCTCGCCCGCCGGGATCACGGCCCTGGGCGTGGCGCGCGCGGCCTTGGCGACATCCTGCGGCGGGTTCGAAAGCCCCGGCGGCGGCTTGATCCCAAACCAGGCCACGGGCGCCGCGATCGCGGCCGCGCCGGTGAGCGTCAGGGCCAGACCAAAGCCGATGATGGTGTGGCGTTTCATGGTGTCCTCCCCAGGATTTTCCCAAAGCCTAGCGCGAATTTGCAGTCAGGTCTGCCCGCTGCGTGAACGGAACCGAACCGGCGCTCGATCCTTCTTCATCCGGGGACGAAGGAGCGCCGCATGGAATGGCTTGATAGCGGCTGGACGTCAGTCAAGGCAAAGGCGAGCGCCGTGAGCGCCCGCGTCTCGCCAAAGGCGCGCCGTCGGATCGCCTGGGCGGGCGGCTCGGCTTTCGCCATTCTCATCCTTGTGGTGCTGTTCCTGGGCTTCGTGGACTGGAACCTCCTCAAGCGGCCGGTGGAAAGCCTGCTTTCGGCCCGCACCGGCCGGACAGTGCATATCGACGGCAACCTGAAGGTCCACCTGCTCTCCTGGACGCCCTCGGCCTCGCTCGAGGGCCTGCGCATCGGCAACCCAGCCTGGGTCGGCGGTGGCGAAACCGCCCGCATCCGGCGCCTGGCCCTCAAGGTCAAGCTGATGCCGCTCTTCAAGGGCGATGTGGTTCTGCCGCTCGTTGAGGTCGATCAGCCGCTGATCCGGCTCGTCCGTCAGGCCGACGGGCGCAACAACTGGACCTTCGGTAAAAAGGCAAAGCCCCTGTCATTGCCGGCCATCCGCCGGTTTGAAATCAACGGCGGGCAGGTCACACTCAACGACGCCCAGCGCAGCCTGCTGTTCGCCGGGCGGGTGAGCTCCCGCGAGATCGTCGACACTCGAAATGTCGAGGCCTTCAAGCTGGTCGGCGACGGCACGCTGAACAACGCGCCCTTCGCCCTCACTCTGACGGGCGGGCCGCTGCTCAACGTCGATCCGAACAAGCCCTATCCGTTCGATGCGGTCATGGTCGCCGGCGACAGCCATATCGCGGCGACCGGCTCGATCGCCAAGCCGTTCGATCTCGGCGTCTTTGACACCTCCCTGTCGATCCGCGGCCAGGATCTGGCCGGCCTCTACCACCTGACCGGCCTGGCTCTGCCCAACACCCCGCCCTACGAGGTCAGCGGCCATCTGGCGCGGCGGAATTTCACCTATACCTACAGCGGCCTTTCCGGCCGCTTCGGCTCCAGCGATGTCGGCGGCGTGGTCTCGGTGCGCACGGGCGGCGCCAAACCCTACCTTTCCGGGGACGTTCGCTCGCGCCATCTCGACTGGGGCGATCTGGCCGCCATGGTCGGCGGCGGCGGCAGCACCCGCGTCAGCGCCAGGGCCTCGCCGCAACAGGCCCAGACAGCCCGGCGCATGGCGGCCACGGTCAGCCTCTTTCCCGACACCGAACTGCATGTTGAACGCCTGAGAAACATGGACGCCCATGTCAAATATTCCGCCGAAGTCATCACCTCGAAATCGCTGCCGCTACGATCAGGTTCAGTGGATATGACGCTCGACAATGGCCTGGTCACCCTCAATCCGGTGCAGCTGGTGCTGTCCAACGGCCGGCTGGCCGGAACATTCGCGCTCAACGCCCGCCAGGCGGTTCCGGCCATGAATGCGGACCTGCGGCTCTCGGGCGCGCGCATCGATGAGTTCATTCCAGCCAGCTACAAGGGCGCGGCCTCGGGCAGTCTGCTGGGCCGGGCGCGGCTGTCGGCCACGGGCAATTCAGTTCGCAAGGCCGCGGCCAGCGCCAATGGCCAGGTGAGCCTCGTGGTGCCGCAGGGCGAGATGCGCTCACAACTGGCCGAACTCCTCGGCGTCAATGTGCTGCGGGCGCTGTTCGACAACCCGCAGAAAAAGACCCAGCTGCGCTGTGCCGTGGCCGATTTCAAAGTCACCGGCGGGATGATGAACGCCCAGACCATCGTGCTTGACACCGGCCCGGTCATCGCCACCGGCGGCGGTTACATCAATCTGAAGACCGAGCGGATGGACCTGCGCTTGAGGGGTCATCCGAAAGAGGTGCGCCTGGTTCGCCTGCGCATTCCGCTGCAGCTGTCGGGACCCTTGCGCCAGCCCCATCTCGGCGTTGAAGCAGGCTCAGCCGTGGGGCAGGGGGCCCTCGCGGCCGTGGTCGGCGCGGTGCTTACCCCGCTCGCCGCCATTCTGCCGTTCGTGGATTCGGGCCTCGCCAAAGACGCCAACTGCCAGGCGCTGATCGCCCAGGCGGGGACGGGAAACCCCGCGCCCGTGCAAACCACGGCAGAACGGGCGCCTTCCAAAAAGGCGGGCTAGCGGCCGCCGTCGGGCTGGTAGGCGACCTTGCCCGACCAGGTGAGGAATCCGTACTGGTCGAACGGAATGTGCGGGCCTTGCCCGCCGCGCCCCTGGGCGCAGCAGGGGCCTTGCGCGCCGTAGGCATAGCCTGCCGAACCACTGGCGCTGGAACTGGAGCTGCTGGAATAGGTGCTGGAGCTGGACTGGGAATAACCAGAGCTCGATGAATTGGTGGCCGAACTGGCGTTGCCGCTGGCGAAGGTCTTCACCCGTTCGTTCTCATCAACCTGGGCGTAGTCGATGCCGAGGCCAACGTATTCTCTGGCGCCGCCGCCGGACGTGTAGGCGTGGCTGGTGCGGCCTCGGCTGGCGACGCGGCGTTTGACAGCAGCCTTGCCGGCCCGGACCTTGGGCCGGACGCTTGAGGTGGCGACATAGCTCGCGCCGCCACTGGGCGCGGCGCAGACGGGAACTTTGATGCAGGTAGTCGCGACGCCGGAGGCGGCAGTCTGTGTTGTGACGGGGGCGGCGGTCTGACCCTCGGCGGCCGGCTCAGCGGCGGCGACCTCGGCAGCGGGTTCGGCCGAGGCTTCTTCCGCGGCCGGCGCGGCCCCGTCAGCGCAAGGCACCTTGCCAAGGTTGGGTTCGCCCAGGCTGCCCTTGCTCACCACGGTGTAGCATTCACCCACCTGGGCCTTGGACAGGGCGGAGGGGCCATCGCAGGCGGCCAGGGCCATCAGGCCGGCGGCGGCGGTGACGAAGAGGAGAGGGCGGATCATGTGCAACTCCGGGACAGTTACCCATCACACTCCAATTTCCGCGCCAGAGGGGCCGGTTTCTATCAGGGGGCGAGAAACGCCTCGATCAGCGCATCGTAGGCGGCGAGGCCCTTGTAGGCCCGGAACTCATCGCTGGCCCCGCGCCAGGCGGCCGCGAAGGCGGCCAGGCGATCAGGTTCAGACTTCAAATCATTCAAAGGGTTACGCCAGGCGCGGATAGTAAACAGGACGCCTTCTGTATCCGGGAGTTTCTGCAGTGTCTGGCGCTCCACCCGCAGGAAAACTCGTGATCCCGCCTCGCCTGGCGGGATATCCGGTACCTTCGCCCGCACCGGCGCTGAAGAGGGCAGATAGGCCTCGCCGGAGGCCGTCACCGTCCAGTTCGAACGTTCCAGAATGGGACCCGCGGCCAGTGCATCAAACATCCGTGCTACCCGCGGCAGGAAGCGGTCTTCGAACCCGGGGACCGGCCCGTGCAGCTCATCGAGGCTCTTGCCCAGGGATTCGGCGACGGTGAAAAAGGTCGGCGAACACAGGCTGACGGCTGACAGCACCCAGCGGCCGTCGCGCCGCTCCATCAGGCAAAGATCGTCGGCGCAGAGTAGCGATGCGGCCCACAGCGGTGGCGGGTCGGCATCGGCGCGGGCGCCGGTGGCCGCCTCAACCAGGCTCCGCACCTCCGCCTGGCCCGGGCGGGAGCCTTCGGTTTCGCCCCAGACGTTCTGCGGCGCCTCGGCCAGCAAGGCGGTCTTGCGGCCGGCCTCGGCGTCTCCCCCCTCCAGCCAGTCTTCCGGCGCGATGGTCCGCAGACCGATAGCGAAATCGTAGGGCGGCGCGGCCCAGGGCGTATGGCGGATCATGGCGCTTGCCGCCCGCCGCTGCGGTCCCTAAAGGCTGGCCCCGTCAAAACAGGGGCGCACATGGCGATCGAAGCGGTGATCTGGGATTTCGGCGGGGTGTTCACCTCTTCGCCGTTCGAGGCGTTCAACCGGTTCGAAGCCGATCGCGGCCTGCCCCACGACCTGATCCGCTCGGTCAACCGCATTAATCCGGACGGTAACGCCTGGGCCCTTTTCGAACGCACCGAGATCGACGCCGAAGGCTTTGACAGGCTGTTCCTGGAAGAATCCACGGCCCTGGGCCACCCCGTGCGTGGGGCCGACGTCCTGCCGCTGATCTCAGGCCAGGTCCGCCCGGCGATGGTGGGCGCGCTCACGGCCTGCAAGGCCCGCTTCAAGGTGGGCTGCATCACCAACAACATGGCCACCGGCAAGGGCGCGTCCATGGCCGCCGACGAGGACAAGGCCTCGGCGGTCGCCGCCATCTTCCCCCTGTTCGACGCCATCATCGAAAGCTCCAAGTCGGGCGTTCGAAAGCCCGATCCACGCATCTATCTGATGATGTGCGAGATGCTTTCCGTCAAACCGCAGACCTGCATCTACCTCGACGACCTGGGCGTGAACTGCAAACCGGCCGCTCAGCTCGGCATGACGGCGATCAAGGTGACGGGCGAGACCCAGGCGCTGGATGATCTGGAACGCGTGACTGGACTGACCTTCGCGCGGTAGATCTTACTTTCCCTCCCCTTCATGGGGAGGGTGGCTCCCGAAGGGAGCCGGGTGGGGAACACCTGTGCGACACCAAAGTACCCCACCCTGATCGCTTCGCGATCTGTCCCTCCCCATAAAGGGGAGGGAGGAGGTCAGTTCATCAAAATCGAGCCGATCAGAAACTTCGCGCCCGGCTTGCCCAGGGTGCGGTCGGTCAGCCGCTGGAATTCGGCGGCCAGCAAGTCGGCGTTGGGCGGGGCGCCGGGAGAAAGCCCGATCATGTATTTCGACAGAAAAGCGTTATAGGCCGCCCGCAAGCGCGGGGCGCTGGCCGCCGCCAGGGCGCGAAGGGCGGGATCGGGCACGTTCAGGCCGTTGTCGACCGTGACCACGCCGCGCGAGCCGTTGATACGCACAGTGGTGGCGTTGAGCGTCTGCAGCTCGACATAGGTCGAGGCGCCGGCCTTGTCCTTGGCCTCTTCCTTGGCGAAGGCCACGGGGGTCGCAAGCAGGGTGAGAGCCAGGGCGATGACGGCGCGGCGGTGCATGGCCGAAATCTACCGCCCCACAGGTTGATGTGGGGTTACGCGGGACCCGCGGGCGGCCTACATAGACCTCATGTCCCTTTCCCGGGTTTTCGGCGCGATGAAGCGCGGTATCGCCTTCCGCTGCCCCCACTGCGGCCAGGGCAATCTGTTCCGCAAATATCTCAAGGTGCAGGAGACCTGCCCGGTCTGCGGCCACGACAACGGCCAGTACCCGGCTGACGACGGCCCGGCCTATTTCACCATCCTGATCGTCGGCCACCTGTTCGTGGCGCCGCTGTTCCTGGCCCCGTTCATACTCAGGTGGCCGCTGGTCTGGGTAGCGGCCGTGCTGGTGCCGGCGGTCATGCTGGTCGCCCTGTTCCTGCTGCCACGCGTCAAGGGCGCCGTCATCGGCCTGATGTGGGCCCTGCGCGAAGTCGAGGGCCGGGCGCCGGGGCAGGAAGAAAGCGAACTGTTCTGAACCGGGGGTCACGCTTGACAGGCGCCCACCGGGACTCGTATCTGCCGCTTCCCGTTTAAGGGGCTATAGCTCAGCTGGTAGAGCGCCTCGTTCGCAATGAGGAGGTCAGCGGTTCGATTCCGCTTAGCTCCACCAACCTTCCGGCTGGGGCGTGACCCGAGTCACGCTCAAGGGCCGGAATTTTATCAGGATCTGGCCCTCCTGGCCGACTGACTGTCATCCTGAGACCCGGCCGGCAGAGTTTCGGAGACCCTTTCCGGCGTCGCCGACGGCGGCATCCCCCAGCTGCTCCTGTCTGGTTAGCTTCCGCCGGCGCTCCAAAGCAAAAAGAAGGCTCATTTCCGAAACGGCTTCATGAGATTTGCTTTGAAAGATCAAATCGTTACGGAGTCTCAAGTGAGCGGCGGCTGGACTTGGCATGGATGACGCCGTATCGTCTCCGTGTCATCATGCCCGGATTGCCCAGCCTTCGGAGTCGCACACGGTGAGCCCCACAAAGATACGCAGCGGCGGGGGTTCGAAAGGGCGCAGAGGGCTCGTCGGAACACGCACGAGCGCATCGTCTTTGTCTCTCGCCGCGAGTGTGACAGGGCTTATTCTGGCCAGCTGCGCGGGTTCCGGTCAAACGGCCGATCGCGAGCCGGGTGCGGGGGTCAGCGGCGCGCGGGCCGTCGCGCCCAGGACAGTTCAGAATAGATCTGGAAATGTGGCTACGCGCGCAGGTCAACCTCAAAGCGGCAAACTCATGGTGGTGGCGCATCGGCGTATCACGGAAGCGGAATACAGGCATGCCGTCGCCGATGTTTTCGGAGCGGCGATCAAGGTGGACGGCCGGTTCGAACCTGAACTGCGCAAAGATGGCCTACTGGCCATCGGCGCCGGCGAGGCATCCATTTCGGATGCGGGGTTCGCCCAGTATTTCGCGATCGCGCGCGGGGTCGCCGATCAGGTTTTGCCGGACCTTCCCGCCCAGCCGGCTCAGCGGGCGGCAGGTCAGGCGGCGCGCGATCGGGTCGTGGGCTGCGCGCCGGCCAGGGCGGAGGCTCCGGATGCGGTCTGCGCCGAGAAATTCGTCCGCGCCTATGGCGAACGCCTTTTCCGCCGGCCCCTCACCGACGCCGAAGTCGCTGCGCGTGTGCGGCTGGCCGAGGCCGGCGCGACGCAAAACAACGACTTCTACGTCGGTCTCAAACTGTCGTTGATCAGCCTGCTAACCGCCCCGGAGTTCCTTTTCCGCTTGGAAACCGCTGAACCCGACCCCGCCCGGCCTGGTTCAATGCGTCTCGACGCCTATTCCAAGGCCGCGCGCCTTTCGTATCTGATGTGGGACGCTCCGCCCGACGCCGAGCTGCTCGCGGCGGCCAGGAGCGGCGCCATCCACACCCCTGCTGGCCTCAAGGCCCAGGTTGACCGGCTCACGGCCAATCCCGCCCGCCTGGAAGCTGGCATGCGCGCATTTTTCAGCGACATGCTTCAATTCAATCTCTTCGACGATCTGACCAAGGACCCGAAGGCGTATCCAAAATACAGCCTGGCGGTGGCCGAGGCGGCCCGGGAGCAGACCCTGCGGGTGCTCGTCGACCAGCTGATTTCCAAAAACGGCGACTATCGCGACGTCTTTACGAGCCGCGAGACGTTCATCAACCGAACCCTCGCGCCGATCTACAAGGTCGCCTACACCTATGATGGCGACTGGTCCCGCCAGACCCTTCCTGCTGACTCCGGCCAGTCCGGCCTTTTGACCCAGGCCGCGTTCATGATGCTGTTCGCGCATCCCGGAAAATCCTCGCCGACCGTGCGCGGGGTCAAGTTGAGCGAAATCTTCATGTGCCTGCACATTCCGCCGCCCCCGGGCGACATTGACTTTTCCAAGGTGCTGGGCTCGAGCGAAGGCACCGTCCGCCAACGGTTGCTCGTACACGCAAACAATGCTGGCTGCTCGAGTTGCCATCTCCTGAGCGATCCGCCCGGCCTGGCGCTCGAAAATTTCGACGGGCTTGGCCAGTACCGCACCATGGAGAGCGGGCAAAGAATCGACACCTCCGTCGAGTGGATGGGCAAGTCCTTCGCCGGCGCCCAGGGGCTTGGCCGGGTGTTCAGGGAGGACCCCGCCGTGCCGGCCTGCCTGGTGAACAATCTTGTCGCCTATGGTCTGGGCCGGGCTCCTATCCAGGGGGACCTGGCGTATATCGACGGCCAGACAAAATCCTTTGCGGCCAATGGATACAGGGTGCCGGCGCTGATCGCAGCGATCGCAGCCGGCCCGGAGTTCTACAGCGTGGGCACGAGACCGGCAGGAGCTGTCGCGCGAAAATAGAGTTTGGAGTGCCGGCGTAAGTAGGAGAAGCGGTTGAGGAGGTTGGCGATGAAGACGAGATTGCTGCTTTCGATGATGGTGGGGCTCGCGGCCGTTTGCGGGCCTGCGCCGGCTCTTGCGGCCTGGTCAAAGGGATTTGTCGTCGACTACTACGCCGCACCCGGGTGGAAAGCAGGGGACAAGGATTCCAACTGTCCCAACGGCGATGCGCCCGCACCCGATTGGGTGAAGGTGATGACCACCTCCTGGCGGACCGAGGAAGAGGCTCGGCGGCTGGTCACCAACGCCGCCGTTGGCGGAGTGCCGCTCGGCAATCGCGGGCCGCGGCCGAACCAGAACGTCTATCGCGACCCGACCCTGGTCGCCGACCCGATGACCCCGACTGTGGTCGGAAACACCGGCTATGGCTTTGACCTTGATGGCAATTCGCAAACCGGTTTTGTCAGCCCTGACGGCAAGGAGCGGGGCCTGGACAACCAGGCCTACCGCGCCGTGGGTTGCATGAACCAGTTCAGAGGCGGCAGCCGCGCTGAGCCGCGGGCCGATGTGGACTACGAGATGGCCGAGATGCGGGCCGGTGTGTTTACCGTGGTGATCGTTGTGTCGGGCGAGGGCAACGATCCCATGAACGATCCCAATGTGCGGGTCGGCATGTACCTCTCCAAGGACAAGCTCGGCATCGACAGCAACGGCGCGGTCGGCGCGGACGATTCCTATCGCGTTGATCCAGACCCGCGGTTCACCACGGTGTTTGACGCAAAGTCGGTAGGTGGCGTCATCACGCCCAGGGCGCCTCTTGAGCGGGTACGCCTGCGCGAGCCGGGCGCGCGCGGTGGCTTCGGCCAGGACCTGGTGCTCGAAAAGCCGCAGGCGCGGCTGACCCTGAAGGCGGACGGAACCCTGTTCGCCGAGATCGGCGGCTACCGGAACTGGCGGGCGATGTACGAAAGCATGGCCGCAGCCGGCGCCGCCGCCGAACAGCCTGCCGGCGTTCTGTACTCGGCGCTCTGGTACAACTGGCAAAAGCTGGCGGACTGGAAGCCGGCGGGCATTGCGGGCCCAAACACCCACATATCCGGTTTCTACACCATGGACGCTGTTCCGGCCTTCGTGATTACGCCCGACAGCCACCAGGTGGTGACGCGGGCCGAAGTGTTCAGCGGGGTATCCCAGGCCGCTTCGCGCACGCCCGAGGAGACCGCCCGCATCATGCGCCTCGTCGGCGCGGACGCCGGGTTCAGACTGATCGGCGGCGCCCGGTCCTGGCCAAATCCGCCGGACCCGAACGAGAGCCTGCCCAATGATCCGCTCTATTGGGCCAAGGCGATCCAGGATCCTCGCGGCAGCTACTACGCCACCGGCCTGGCCTCGCCCGCAGAGCCGCCGCCCGCCACTGCGGCCTCGCCGGGCGGCCTGGCTTCGAACGGACGATGAGGAGCGCGATCGATGTCTAGGTTCACTCGCCGGTCTCTCCTTCGCGGCGCCCTGGGCGGCGGGGCCGTCTGCGTCGGCATTCCCGCCCTCGACATCTTCCTCGATGGCAATGGCAAGGCCTATGCCGATGGGGCGAGGCTCCCCGTCCGGTTCGGGACCTGGTTCTGGGGCCTGGGCCTGACGCCAAACGTCAATGGCGGCTCCAGATGGATCCCGAAGGAGACCGGCGCCGCCCAGTGGAAATTAACGCCGCAGCTGCAGTCCTTCGCCGGTCTTGAGCACAAGATCACGGTCTTCTCCGGATTCAGGGCCCAGCTCGAGGACAAGCCGAACATTCCCCACTTCAGCGGCTTCGCCTCGATCATGACCGGTCAGGCGCCGCGGAACGACAAGGTTTATGACGGGCCCACCTTCGACGCCCTCATCGCCGATACGATCGGCGGCGGCACGCGTTTTCGACGGGTCGACATTTCGCCCTACGGCTCCAGGCGGTCGTACTCGACCCGCGCCGCCGGATCGGCCACGGCTCCATCCGACTCCTCGCCGCTCGATTTATATCAGCGGTTGTTCGGCGAAGGCTTCCGGGATCCCAACTCGGACACCTTCACGCCTGACCCGCAGCTGATGCTGAGCAAGTCGGTGCTCTCTGCCGTCACGGACCAGCGCCAGGCGCTGATGTCCTCGCTCGGCGCGGCCGACAAGATCGCCATGGACCAGTACTTCACCTCGGTCCGGGCGATGGAAAACCAGCTCGCTGTCGAGCTGCAGAAACCCGCCAGAATGGAGTCCTGCCGGGTTCCCGAAAAGCCGGCGGAGACCCCGCTCGCCCGCGATCTCGACTCCATCACCAGAAACAACCGCATGATGGCCCAGCTGATGGCCATGGGTCTGGCCTGCAATCAGACCAGGGTCTTCACCGCCATGCATTCGGACGCCACCAACGGGGTCTTCCTGCCCGGCGATCCGGCGATTTATCACATGCACACCCACGAGGAGCCGGTCGACCAGCAGCTCGGCTACCAGCCGGTCTCGGAACGGTGCGCCGAGTTATGCGTGCGCGGCTTCAGCGACTTCGTGCGCGCTCTTGATGCGATCAAGGAGGGCGACGGCGCCCTCCTCGATAACACCCTGCTGTTCGGCTACTCCGACACCGGCTATGCCAAGACCCACTCGGTCGAGAACATCCCGATGTTCATGGCCGGCGCGGCGGGCGGCGCCCACCGGCCAGGCCGGCACATCCAGGGCAACGGCGATCCGGTCAGCCGCGTGGCGCTGACGGCCATGCAACTGGTTGGCCTGCCGGTTGGCAGCTTCGGCGAGAGCTCGATGAAGACCGCCAGGGCGGTAAGTGAAGTTAGAGCAGCCTGACCATGCGCAACGAAGCCGCGTCGAGAGACGCTGATCTCGTCGACAGCGTTCTGCGATCGTACGCGGAGAAGGGCGTCTTCAAGGGCTACGCGCGACTTCAGCACTCCGCCAATCAGGCGCACTACCGAATTCGCTGGTTCTATTCCCAGGCCATCGACGTCACGCTGAACCTCAAACGGCAAAGCATTGCGCTGGTGGACTTCATGCCTCACGTCGATCTCGAGCCGGCCTTGACGCGCGATCTGCGGGCCTACCTGCGGCGGATGTCCGACCTGCCCGAACATCGGCGTATCGATGAAGCCCGGGCGGAACTGACATTGCGGCGCAAGGACAACGCCCTGACATTGGCGGTTCGCAGCCTCGACGGCGATCTGGAATACGCCTGCCGAAAACTGGTGAATATCGCCAACGAGGTGCTGCTCGATTTCCTGAGCGCGAGCGCCTACGATCACTACAAGATCCAGGGTCTCGGTGTGGATCCTGAACGGATTTGGGCATGAGCGTTCGGGGGCGGGGATGAGTGTGGCGCGGATAGGCCTGGCGATCATTGTGGCTGTTGTGGCGGCCCAGTCTCTGCAGACCGCGCAGGCCCAGGGCTCAGGCACGCTCAGCGCCCAATCGCCGGCCCTGACCGGTGAACAGGCTTTAGCTCTGAAGAACCCCGCGCCGTTCACGCCGGAGTCCAGGGCGGCGGGCCGGACGCTCTATTTCTCGAATGGCTGCGCCAACTGCCACGGCGCAGATGGAAAGGCGCTTGGCGACATCTTCGCCGACGCGACCGATCTGACCAATCCCAGGTTCTGGATCCACGGAACCGAGCCGGGGCAGATCTTCAAGTCGCTACGCGACGGCTGGGGCGCGAGCATGCCGCCCTTCAAAGGCACGATCACCAAAGAGGCCGACCTCTGGAACCTGGTCAATTACATCGAAAGCCTGTGGCCCGCGGATCGTCAGCCGAAACCCTAGCGGCGCAGAGCGAATGGAGGAAACAAGATCATGGCAAATGACAGCACCCGACGGCCGACGGAAAGCCAAAGCAAGACGGAAACCGCAGGTGACACTTCGGCGGCCCACAGCCCCAGCCGCCGCCAGCTGATCCAGCCCCTGGCCGCCGGCGCCGTCGTCGCCGGCATGCTGCCCCTCTACGCCGGCTCCGCCAAGGCCCAGGGCGCGCAAGGCAATTCGATCCTGTCCATCAAGATCCCCAGGGAAATTCCGCAGTCCCTGGCCGAAACCCCAAGAGTATCCTCCTTCCAGGGCCGGGGCATGACCGGCGCGGAGGTATTCGCCCAACTGTGCAAGAACGAAAACCTCGCCGCGATGTTCTGCGCGCCGGGCAATTACACGGTCATCCACGCGGTCGCGGCCACGGGCATACCCTGTTACGGCGGGCGCACGGAAGGCTCGATGTGCGCCGCCGCGGATGGCTTCTCACGGGCGACGGGTGAAGTGGTGGCCTGCTCGGGCACGGAGGGCCCCGGCTTTTGCAACATGATCATGAATATCGCCGAGGCGAACGCGGCGCGCACGCCGCTGCTGGTGCTGGCGAGCAACCAGCAGATGTCCGGGGAAGATCGCGAATACAATATCCAGCAGATGTACCAGCAGCCCATCACCCAGGGCATCAAGAAGTACGGCAAGCGCATCACCGCGCCCAACCGGGTCCATGAATACGGGGCCTATGCGTTTCGCAATCTGAAGTCGGGCATCCCCGGTCCGGTGCACCTGGACTTTCCCGGCGAGGTCGCGCGCCAGCGCTTCACCGACCCGTCTACGCTCACCGACTACTATGACAAGACCCGCTATCGCACCGAGTCCGTCGCGGTCGCCAGCGCCAAGGATGTCGACAAGGCCGTGGACATGATCAACCGGGCGCAGAGGCCGATCCTGGTCGCCGGTCAGGGGGTGTTTCACCGCAAGGCGTGGGACGCCCTGATGCGGGCGGCCGAAAAGCACGACCTGGTGGTGTCCGCCAGCGGTCCGATGAAGGGCCACTTCCCGGACGATCATCGCCTGTCGGCCAGTCTGTCGCCCGACGCTCTGCTCAGCGCCGACCTGGTGGTCTTCGTCGGCCAGTACTGCATGCCCAGCCCGGGCGAATATCGCTTCAACCCGGATATCAAGGCCATCCGCGTCCATCCCGTGCCTGAGGACCTGGGGCGCAACTGGCCGCTGGATCTCGGCATCGTCGGCGATGAAGCCGCGTTCCTCGAGGATCTGGCCGACAAGTTGCCCCGCAAGACCCGTGAAATGTGGGTTTCGGAAGTGGCCAGCGCGCGCCGCAAATATGAGGACCAGCTCGCCGGCGATTACCGCACGGGCCTGAAATACAGCGCCGACACAGGATTCCTGCATCCCGCCGTCATCGGCTACGAGCTGCATGACTTCTTCTATGCCGGCAAGAACGGTATCGACCCCAAACAGACCCTTCACGGCTGGGGCGGCAATACCTGCGTCGGCTATGTGGGCCCGATGCTCCGCAGCAACCGTCCGGGCCAGGGCATCATTGCGCCCTACCAGTTCGCCCCCATCGGTCCGGACCTGGCCATGACCCTCGGCGGGGCGGTGGCCCTCAAGGAAGGCATCGGCCCGCAAAGTCCCTACAAGGGCGCGCCCAGCGTCTGCATGACCACCGACGCCGGCATGGGCTACAGCCTGTTCGAGATGGAGACGGCGGCCAAGTACAAGATCCCGATCATCGGGGTCGTCTACAACAACAACGCCTGGGTCACCTACACCTCGGCGCTGAACTCGCCCCGCTCGGTCCACCTGCACCTCTTCCAGGAGAACCTGCGCTACGACAAGGCGGCCGAAGCGCTGGGCTGCCACGGCGAATATGTCCGCACGCCGCAGGAATTCCGTGACGCCCTCAAGCGCTGTTACGACCTGGCCGCCAAGCAGGGCCTGCCCTCGCTCATCAATGTACAGGCGATCAAGGAGTTCAGCGACGCGTCCAAGTATCCGCCGGGCGCAAAGCTGGGGTTTGAACCGGGCGTCGCCGCCGGCATGCACTAGGGCTCAGCCCGCAGCGAACAGATGACCATGACAGCGCCCATCCCCCCGTCCGAACCAGCCGGATCTGCACACCCTCGATAAGGATCAACGCCATGATCGCTTTCAAGGCGAACGGACCCGGGTCGTTGTCGAAACCGCCGAATTCTCGCCGCCTCAGCGCGCCGAATTCGCTTCGCCGCCGTCCCTCCGCCAGAATTCCGGCAAGCCAGGCTTGGTCGCGGCAACAATATCGAAGGCGGCGGCGCGATCGGCCGGCGACAACGACTGATACTTCGCCGACCTGTCCTTGCCCGTCAGCACATCGGCGAGGCGGCGATAGAGTTTGCTTTTGGGCTCTGGCGGCAGGGCGTCGAAAGCGGCCGAATATATCATGTAGCTTAGAGGATACCGGAACAGTCGCGTGCGCAGGTCGAGGTCGCGCAGGCTGCGGCCATTTCCGTCCTTCAGCCCCTCCGCGGCAAAGCGCCCGGAAAATCCGGACGTGCCCTCCACCGGTGCAGTCAGAACCGCGCCGTCGACGCCCAGCATGTAGTCCGCCAGATCTTCGATGGACCGCTCGAGGGTGGCCGGGTCGGAGTGATAGGCCGTTCTGGCCTGCACATCGCCGGCAAGGTTGAGGAAGCCCGTCTGATGCTCCAGCGTCATCAGGGCGACAATATCGCTGGTCTGCCGGCTGTAACGCCCAACCTCGAACCTGCCAGACAGCGAGGTCAGGTTCTGGCCATCCTGGATAATCGCCGGCCCGGTGACGTCGGCCACCACATTGCCGCGATGGCGCATGTCCCCGTGCCGGCCCGTCACGTACCAGCCGCCCCACCGCTCAGCGATCGGGGTCCGGCCATCGGTGTTGAAGTCATATCTTGAGACGATGCCGTCGGAGCGCGTGGACACGCTCATCATCATGGGGCCAGGCGCAGCGGGGTGCAGGCTGGCATGACAGAGTTTGCATTCGTCGACTTCATGCTGAAGCTGCGGTGCGGCCACCCTTGCGTTCTTCAGGGTGTAGAACCGCAATGCGCCGTCGCGCCCAACCGCCCACATTTCGATCAGAGGCGCACCCGGAATGTAGCCCAGGGCCACCGTGTCGTTGAAATAGATCGCCCTCGGCGAGGACGGTCCGATAAACCCCTGCTGAAGGCTGGTCTTCGAGAAGACCAGAACCTGGGAGTCGTCCTCGATCTTCAGGCGTTTGAGCAGATCCGGCATATAGCCCCTGAACGATGGGGCGAAGGCCAGCGGCTTTCCGCCGGCGTTCAGCTCGGCCGCCAGAGCAGCGACCGGGTCAGGCGGCGCCTCGGCGTCCTCTCGCGTGGTCGTCACTTCGGCGGCGGCCGGGAAGGTAAGGCCCGGCGGCGCCAGCAAAGCCAAAACGGCGAAAATTGCGGCGATGGCGGCACGTGCGCCAATCAAAGCTCTGCCGCTGATCAAGCCAGGCATTAAAATCACCTCACCAGCCTATGCCTTGCGGTTCGGTGCGTCAAAATCGGCAGCCATGAATGACCGCAGGCGCAGACAGTCTGGTCGAGCCTAGAAGGTTGCGCAGGTCCTCGACGCTCACTAGCTAGAGCCCATGGCCACGTTCATCATCTTTGTATTCTGGTTCATCTCGCAGCTGCTGCGCCTGCTGCAGTACGCCATCGTCGCCACCGCGATCATCAGCTGGCTGGTCGCCTTCGACGTCATCAATCTGCGCAACCGCGTCGCCTATTCGATCGCGCATTTTCTGGACCAGGTGACCCGGCCGGTGCTGCGCCCGTTCCAGCGCATCATTCCGCCGTTGGGCGGGGTTGATATTTCACCGTTGATCGTCCTCTTGCTGATCTATGGCCTGCGGGTAATCGTGCTGCCCGCGGCCCTGGTTGCGCTGTTGCAGGCGCTGAATCTGAACCCGCCGATCTAGCGCTCAAAGGTTCGGACTCATCGTTGAATTTCGACCCGGAGCTTCCTTTCCCCGCAAGGGGGAAAGGGACGCGATATAGGCGGCTTTATGGGTTACCACCCTCTATAGCGCCGCGGCCCCCGTCTCGCCCGTGCGGATGCGCAGGGCCGCATCCACGTCGATGACGAAGACCTTGCCGTCGCCGATCTTGCCCTGGTTGGCGGCGCCGCGAATGGCTTCGACCGCGCCCGCCACCTGATCGTCGGAGACCACGGTCTCAATCTTGATCTTGGGCATGAAGGCGACGGTGTATTCGGCCCCGCGGTAGATCTCGGTGTGACCCTTCTGGCGGCCATAACCACGCACTTCCGAGACGGTCATCCCCTCGACACCGACCTTGCCGAGGGCCTCGCGCACGGCCTCGAGCGCGAAGGGTTTTATCATCGCCATGATCAGTTTCATCGGTATCTCCTTCAAGCGCGTTCCGAAAAGTGGTCACCGGTTTTCGGAATAAACGCGCGACAAAACAAAAACTATGGCGTGTGGGCCCGTTCGCCGTGCTGGGTCAGATCCAGGCCATCTTCGACCTGCTCGGGCGGCGCACGCAAGCCCACCGTGGCGCGCACGATGATCACGATCACCGTCGTGGCGATCGCCGACCAGAGCACCACCCCGCCGACGCCCGCCGCCTGAACCATGAACTGCGAGGCCATGTCCTTGGCGTTGGCCGCATAACCGCCGCCGCCGAACGCCTCGCTGGCCAGCACCGCCACCATCAAGGTCCCCAGGATGCCGCCGACGCCGTGCACGGCGAAGACGTCGAGGCTGTCGTCGATCCGGAAGCGGTGGCGCACGATCTCGACGGCGAAGTGACAGACGATGGCCGAGACCACACCGATGATCAGCCCGCCCATCGGGCCGATAAAGCCCGAGGCCGGCGTCACGGTCGCCAGCCCCGCGACCACGCCCGTGACCATGCCGACCATGCTCGGCCGCTTGAAACGGATCCATTCCAGCGCCGCCCAGACGAGGCCCGCGGCCGAGGCCGAGATGTGGGTCACGGTGATGGCCATGGCGGCCGAGCCGTCGGCGGCCAGCGCCGAGCCGCCGTTAAAGCCGTACCAGCCGACCCACAGCATGCCCGCGCCCATCATGGTCATGCCGGGGTTGTGCGGCGGTTTGATATCCCTGGGAAAGCCGTCACGCCGGCCGAGGAACCCGGCGATCACCAGCGAGGCGATGCCGGCCGTGGCGTGCACCACCAGCCCGCCGGCGAAATCCATGACGCCGTGTTTTTGCAAAATGCCGCCGCCCCACACCCAGTGGGCCACCGGCGCATAGACGATCAGCGACCACAGGGCGGTGAACAGCAACACCGCCTGGAACTTGATGCGCTCCACATAGGCGCCGACGATCAGGCCGGGCGTGATGATCGCAAAGGTCATCTGGAACATGAAGAACAGGGTCTCGGGGATCTTGCCGCTGGCCGAGTCCTTGGTCGTGGTGGCCAGGAACGCCTTGGACATGTCGCCCAGCCAGTCCGACCCCGCCGCGAACGACAGGGAATAGCCGACCGCCAGCCACAGCACAGAAATCAGGCAGGTGATGGCCACGCAGTGCATCATCACCGACAGGGCGTTTTTCACCCGCACCAGGCCGGCGTAAAACAGCGCCAGCCCCGGCAGGGTCATGAACAGCACCAGCGCGGTGGCGGTCAAAATCCAGGCCGATGCGGCCGCGTCGATTTCCATGGCTTCCCCCAGTTTTCGTCGGTGGGCGCCTCCAGACGAATCCTTGGGCGCCGCTTGCCCAATTATTGGGCTTAAAAACCACCGCTCGTCCAGTGGGCGCGCACGGAACAGCCGACATTCGCCGTCCTGCAACGCCGGAGGCGCGGCAGGGCCGGCAAGAGGTTCACACGACGGCCACAACGGCGGCTTCGCCGCGACACGACGATCACGACGAGATCAGCGTCTTGCCGGCAAAGCCGGCGCCTGACCCATGCCCGGCGATCGGGCGCGGCTTCGCCGCATCCACGGACCTCGTCGTGTCCGTCGTGACTTTGTCTTTCGTCGTGATCGTCGTGTGAACCTCTTGCCGGCGAACGGTCACGCTCCGCCCGACTCCCATCGATGAATGACAATCGCCCCTGAACGGCGGTTGCACCCGAACGCGCGGCTCGGTACACGCCGCCGGTCCCCCTTGCAGGAGAAAATCCCATGGCCGTGCTGACCGAAGAACAGACCATGCTGCGCGACGCGGCCCGGACCTGGACCCAGGAAAAGTCGCCGGTCGCCGCGCTGCGCAAGGCGCGCGACGCCGGGACCGGTTTCGATGCGTCAGCCTGGGCGGAAATGGGCCAGATGGGCTGGGCGGGCGTCGTCGTGCCCGAGGCCTACGGTGGTTCGGACTTCGGCTATCTCGGCCTTGGCCTCATCCTGGAGGAGACCGGCCGCACGCTCACGTCTTCGCCGCTGCTCTCCACCGCGCTGGCCGGCGCCAGCGCGCTCATCCTCGGCGGCTCCGACGCCCAGAAAGAGGCCTGGTTGCCGAAGATCGCCGCCGGCGAGATCATCGCCGCCCTGGCCGTCGACGAAGGCGCCCATCACGCGCCTGAACGAACCGCAGCGACCGCCGCCAAATCCGGCGATGGCTACGTTCTCTCCGGATCCAAGACCTTCGTGCTCGACGGCCTCAATGCCGACCTGTTCATCGTCGCCGCGAGAGAGAGCGGCAAGCCGGGCGAGACCGCCGGCGTCTCCCTGTTCCTGGTTCCGGCCGGAACGGCGGGCCTCACGGTCAGCCCGCTGAAGCTGGCGGACTCCCGGGCCCACGCCCAACTGACCCTGAGCGACGTCAAGCTGGGCGCCGGCGCCCGGCTTTCCGGCGGCTATGACACACTCGAACAAACCCTCGACCGCGCCCGCGCCGGCCTTGCCGCCGAGATGCTGGGCCAGGCCGCCCAGGCCTTCGACGTCACCCTCGACTATCTGAAAACCCGCCGTCAGTTCGGCCAGCTGATCGGCAGCTTCCAGGCCCTGCAGCACCGGGCGGCGAAAATGTATTCTGAACTCGAACTTTCCCGCTCAGCCGTCGAGGCCGCGCTGGCGGCCATCGACGCCGGCGCCAACAACATCCCCGAACTGGTCAGCCTCGCCAAGGCGCGGATGGGCGACACCCTGCACCTGATTTCGTCGGAAACCGTCCAGATGCACGGCGGCATCGGCATGACCGATGAACACGACGCCGGCCTCTATCTCAAGCGCGCCCGCGTCGCCGAAGCCGCCTTCGGCGGCCAGACATACCACAGGGACCGGTACGCGCGGATCCATGGGTACTAGAGGCGGGGTTCATTATTGAATTTCGTCCCCGTCGTCCTTTCCCCCTCGCGGGGAAAGGAAGCAATGAGTCCGAACCCTAAACCTCCGCCGGCGCTTCCCGCGGCGTGACCAGCCGGTTCAGCCTCGGTCTCACCCAGCGCTCGATGCCGTTGACCAGTTCATAGACCACCGGAACGATGACCAGCGACAGCATGGTCGAGGTAATCAGGCCCCCCATCACCGCCGCCGCCATCGGCTGGCGGAATTCCGATCCGGTGCCGATGCCCATGGCCGTGGGCAGCATGCCGGCCATCATCGCCAGCGAGGTCATCACAATCGGCCGGGCCCGCTCATGGCAGGCTTCCAGCACGGCCTCGCGCTGGCCCATGCCCTCGCGTTCGCGTTCGATGGCGTATTCCACCAGCAGGATGGAGTTCTTGGCCGTCAGGCCCATCAGCATCAAAAAGCCGATCAGCGACGGCATATCGAGCTGCAGGCCCAGGGCCAGCAGGCCCACCACCGCCCCGCTCAGCGCCAGCGGCAGGGCCGACAGGATGATCCCGGGTTTGAAGAAGCTCTGGAAGAGCAGCACCATCACCCCATAGACCAGGAAGATCCCCGAGAAGATGGCGACGATGAACCCGGTGAACAGCTGGCTGTTGGCCTGCTGCTCGCCGGCCACGGCCGTGGTCACGCCCGGCGGCAAAGTCTTGAGGATCGGCAGGCCATCGACGGCGGCCTGGGCGTCGCCGAACTGGACCCCGCCCTTGATGTTGGCCTGAACGGTGATCTGGCGCTTGCGGTCCATGCGGTCGATCTGGGCGGGACCGGCCTGGAAGTCGATGTCGGCGACGGTTTCAAGGGTGGTGAAGGCGCCGCTGGCGGTGGGAATCTTCAGCGCCCTTAAGGCCGCCATGTCCATCCGCTCGCCCTTGGGCAGCCGTACGCGGATCGGCACCCGCCGGTCTCCCGAGGTCACCTTGGCGACATTGGCGTCGATGTCGCCGACGGTGGCGATGCGGGCCATCTGGGCGATGGTGGCCGAGTTGACGCCCAGCCGCGCGGCCTCCGCGGGCTTCGGCCGGATGACCAGTTCAGGGCCGGACGGCGGACTGCCGAAGCGCGGATCGACCAGGAACGGCAGGTCGCGCATCTGGCGCTGCAGGGTGCGGGCGGCTTCTTCCAGGCCGACGCCGGACTCGCTGGTCAGGATGACCACCGCCCCGCCGGTCCCGAAACTCGCCGCCGCGAAACCGACCCGCGCGTCGGGCACGGTGGCCAGGTCGTCCAGCATGGAATCGCGGATCTCGGGGATCGCGGGGCGACCCTTGTCCGGCAACACGGCCGTCACCGTCGCGCGGTTGACGCCCGAGGCGGATTGTCCCGTCTGCTGATCGACGGCGCCGGATCCGACGTTGACGAACACATGGCGGGTTTCAGGCCGCGCCTTGACGATCTGCGCCACCGCCTCGGCGGCCTTGGCGGTGTCCTCAATGGACGAGCCCGGCGCGGTCTGGATGTCGACCGTGTAGTACGAAGGGTTGCTCTCCGGCACCAGACCCTTGGGAATGATCACCAGAAGGCCGAGCGCGCCGACAAAGGTTGCGGCCCCGATCAGGCAGGCGGCGATGGGGTGGTTGAGCGCCCAGTGCAGGCTGCCCGCATAGAACCTCGGCAGCGGCGGGCGCGGCTTGGGGTTCTTCTTTGGCTTCAGGAAATAGGCCGCCATCAGCGGCGTCAAAAGCCGCGCCACCACCAGCGAGAACATCACGGCGATACACACCGTCATGCCGAATTCCTTGAAGAACTTGCCCGGGATGCCCGGCATGAACGAAACGGGCATGAACACGACAAAGATCGAGAAGGTGGTGGCGATCACCGCCAGGCCGATCTGGTCGGCGCCTTCCAGCGCGGCGAAATAGGGCCGCTCGCCCCGGAAGATGCGTTTTTCGATGTTCTCGATCTCGACGATGGCGTCGTCGATCAGGATGCCGATCACCAGTGTCAGGGCCAGCAGCGTGACCATGTTGAGCGAAAAGCCCAGCAGAGCCATGACCGCGAAGGTCGGGATCAGCGAGGCCGGCATGGCGATGGCCGTCACCGCCGTGGCGCGCCAGTCGCGCAGGAACAGCCAGACCACCAGCGAAGCCAGCAGCATGCCTTCGAACAGGGTGTTCTTGGTGGCTTCAAAGCCGGCGCGGGTGTCGGCCACCATGCTGAAAATCTTGCTGGGCGTCACACCCGGATAGTCGATGGGGTTGATGTCGGGCGCGGCCGCCGCGCCCTTCTTGCCCATGGCCTTTTCCATGAAGGAATAGGGCTTGGCGGTGAACAGGTCGGCCAGCTTGGCGTCGACGCCATCTTCGACATCGACGTCGCTGGCTTCCTTGGTCTTGTAGACCTCGAACCCGACCACGGGCCGCCCGTCCAGCCGCGCGAAGTGGCGGATCTCGGCCGAGCCGTCGCCCACATCGGCGATGTCGCCGACGCGCACCGTGCGCCCGCCAACCTGGATGGACAGGTCGCGAACCTGATCGACGGTCACCGCCGCGCCCAGCACCCGCACCGCCTCTTCGCGGCCGCCGACGTCGACCCGCCCGCCGCCGATGTCGGCGCTGGTCTGCACAAGGGCCGCGTTGACCTGGGGCGCGGTGACGCCGATCGCCGCCATGCGCACAGGATCGAGGATGACATTGACCTCGCGGTCTACCCCGCCGATGCGGGTTATCCGGGCAACCCCGGAAACACCCTGCAATTGCCGCGACAGGTCGTTGTCGATGAACCAGGACAGGTCCTCCAGCGTCTTGTCGGGCGCGGAAACCGCATAGGTCATGATCGCCTGTTCGGCGACTTCCAGACGCTGGACGATCGGCGCCTCGATTTCCCGCGGCAGTTCGGCGCGGATCTGGTCAACCCGCGACTGCACGTCGTCAGCGGCTTTCTGCGGATCGACGTTCATGGCGAACTGGATGACCGTGGTCGAAACGCCCGGCGTGACGACCGACTGCAGGATGTCGATATTGGCGATGCCGGCGACGGCGTCCTCGATCGGACGGGTCACCTGGGTTTCAAGTTCGCTGGGCGCCGCGCCCGGCTGGGCCACGGTGACGGCCACGCCCGGGAAGTCGATATTCGGGAACTGCTTCACCGGCATCGTCGAATAGGCGAACAGACCCGCCACGATCAGGGCGATGAACAGCAAGGACACCGGAACCGGGTTCTGGACGCCCCATGCCGATATGCGCAGCTGTTTCATTTGGCTTTAGCCCCTGCCCCGGCTTTGGGGGCCACGGTGGCGCCGTCCGGGACCGGATTGACCACATCGCCTTCCAGCACGAACGAGGTCGCGCCCAGCAGCACGCGCGAGCCCTCGGGCGGACCCTTGGTCAGCTCGACATAGCCGCCCGCCCGGCGGCCGGCCTCGACGGGCACGGCGTGCACCCGGTTGTTGGCGTCGACCACAAACACCGAGACCCCGTCGGCGTCATAGCGCAGGGCGGTTTCCTTGATGCTCAGCACGTCAGAGCGCAGATCGGTGAACTGCGCCGTGGCCGAACCGCCCGGCCGCAGATCCGGCCGCACCGGCAGGATGATGCGCACCAGGCCCTGGTGGGTCTGCTGCTGAACCACCGGCTCGATGATGCGGACCCGGCCCTGCATCGACTGACCCGAGGGCAGGGTGACGGTCACGCTCGCGCCGGGCTGAACCCCGCGCAGGGCCGATTCCGGAACCTCGGCCGAAAGCTCGATCAGATTGCCCCGGGCGATACGGAACATCGTCTGGCCGCCGCCGGACTGGTCGCCCTGGCGCACGGTCTTTTCCAGCACCACGCCCGCCACCGGGCTCTTGACCTGCATCTTGCCGGCGCGGACCTGCAGGTCGCGCAGACCGGCGCGCTGGGCGGCCAGCGCCGCCTGGCTGCTCTCGGCCTGAAAGCGGCGCTGATCGATCTGTTCCTTGGCGATGGCCCCGGAATTATCCAGGCCGCTCACCCGCTGGGCGCTGGCCGCCGCCTGCCGGGCGGCGACCTCGGCCTGGGAAACCATGGCGGTCTGCTGGTCGATCTGCGACTTGAGCAGGGAATCGTCGAGTTCGACCAGCACCTGGCCCTCGGCGACGCTCTGGCCGACGTCGGCCAGCACGCGCGAGACCCGGAAACCGGCGACCTCGGCCGACACGGCCGCTTCCTCGCGGGCGACCAGCAGGCCTGAGGCGGTGACCCCGCCCTGCAACGGCCGGCGCTGGATCACGCCGACGGTGACCGCGCGGCCAGGGCCGGTGGAGGCTTTCGGCGCCGCGGCCGTCTTGCCGTCGTCCTTGCCGCCGCAGCCGCTCAGCAGCATCAGCGTCAGGCCGACGCCTGCGAGCGCGCGGATGGTCTTGTCGGCCAGCATGTCAGAGGCCCCCCTCATGTCCTGAAATCCTCACCCGGCGCCCAACCGCCGCCCAGCGCCTTGAAGGCCTGCACGCTGCGGCGCAGCGCCTGGCTGCGGGCCGCGCTCGCCTGGCTGCGTGCGGATCGCCAGTTCTGTTCAGCGGTCAGCAGGGTGGTCACATCGATAAGCCCGGCGTTGTAGCGCACCTGCGCGGCGTCATAGGCCGCCCGCGCCGCGCGCGCGCCGGCCTCCAGCAGGCCCTGCCGCTCGCGATCGGCCTTCAGTTGCACCAGCGCGTTCTCGGCCTCGCCATAGGCGGTCTGGACCGAGCTTTCATAGGCGACTGCGGCCTGCTCGGCCCGGGCGCCCGAGGCGCGCAAGGTCGCGAGCAGGCGCGGGCGATCCAGCACCGGCACGCTCAAACCAACGCCCAGCGACCAGTTGGACATCAGCTGCGAGACCTGGCCGAATGTCGGCGCGCCGGTGGTGTCAAAGCCGGTAAAACTGTTCGAGGTGCTGCGCGTCAAACCGACGCCCGGCATGATCGTGAACTTGGGGAACAGGTCGATCCGCGCGCTCTTCTGCTGGGCGATCGCCACATTCAGCCGTTCCTCGGCCTCGCGCACATCCGGGCGGCGCTGCAAGAGATCGCCGGGCAAGGTGGCTGGCGGCAGGGGCGCCTCGCCCGCGGCGGGCGCGACGACCAGGCTGTCGATGGGGTCCGCCCCCCGGCCGATCAGCACCAGCAGCGAGCGCCGGGCCGCGGTCAGTTCCGCGGACAGGCCCGTGACGGCCGCATCGGCCTGGGCGACATTGGCCGCCGTCGCGTCGGCGTCGCCCTGGGCGGCCAGGCCCCGGCCCGCCAGCACGCCGGCGATACGCTGGCTCTCGCGGGCGATGCGGGCGCTCTCGCGCGCATCGTCCAGCTGTTGCGCCAGGCCCCGGGCCGCGAACAGGGCGTCGGCCACCTGGGCGGCCAGCGCCGCGCGGCTCGCCTCGATATTGAACACCTTCGAGGCATAGTCGTCGTCGATGCCCTTGCGGCCGATGCGGACCTTGCCCCAGATGTCGGCTTCCCAGGCGACATCGAAATTGACGCTCTGGCTGTCGGAAACGCCATTGGCCGAAAACGCGCTCTGCGCGCCGGAAAGCTGCTGCGAACCGCGCCGGCCGACATTGGCGGAAAGGTTGCCGGTGGGCAGGGCCCCCGTCCGGTTGACCCGCCGCGTGGCCCGGGCCTCCTCCAGCCGGGCGATCGCCAGGGCCGCGGTCGGCGACCCCGCCAGCGCCTCCTCGATCAGCCCCTGTAGCTGCGGATCGTTATAGGCCGTCCACCACCGGTCCAGCGGCGCAACCCCCGCCGCCACCTGGGTCTCGAAAGCCGAGGGCAGGGTGGTCTTTGGCGCACGCGTGGAAACCGGGCCGACGCATGCGGCGAGCAGCGGCAGAACCGCTAACAGGATGATCAGTCTGCGCATGCTGGAACCGGGGAGGGCCTCGCGGCGGTAGATAGGCTGCTTGGGCGACAAATCCAACCGCGAGATTACCGATAAACGGAAAAAAACCCGGCCGCGGTCATCGCCCCACCCCCAAGTCGCCGCAAAGCTCCCCCGTTCACGGGGGAGCAAGATCGCGGAGCGATCGATGGGGGCAAGCCGCCTGCACAAAACACCTCCCCGGCCGCGCCGGGGAGGGGGACCACGAAGTGGTGGAGGGGCAGCCCCCTGCACACTGCTCTCTTCCCTCCCACGAAGTTGGGAGGGTGTCTCGCCCCGGCGAAGGCCGGGGCGAGACGGGTGGGCGACTCACGCCGCCACCTCACCGCCCGAAATGCAGCCTCACCTCCGACGCATGGGTGAGATCATACTTCTCCCCCCACCACGTCGAGAACTCCCGCGCCGACCACCCCTGCTCGAACGCGAGCCGTAGCTGCTCATCGTCAACGCCCGCATCCGCGACCGTCAACCGCCAGTCCCGCACCATGAAAACCTCCAGCGCCGCGCGCCACGTCTTGAAGCCGATTTTCTGACCCATGCGGCCAGCCTGGAGGAACGCAAAGCCTGGCGCAATAAGGAATTCGGCGGACCACCGAGCGAACCTCCCCCGTTTACGGGGGAGGGGGACCGCGAAGCGGTGGAGGGGGCGAGCCACACGCACCGCAGGCTGGCGTCCAGCCACGCTTTGCCGCATCCTCTCCCGCGATGGCGGACGAAGACCTCATCGGCAGGCCTTGGGGCGAAGACGAGCTCGACGCCATTGTCGCCGACTATTTCGCCATGCTGGCTGCCGAGCGCGCCGGCGCCCCTTACGTCAAATCTCACCATGCCGCCGCCCTGATGGACGCCATCGGCCGCACCCACCGTTCGGTCGAATTCAAGCACATGAACATCTCGGCGGTGCTCAGCGAACTCGGCCTGCCTACCATCCGCGGCTACAAGGCCAAGGCCAACTATCAGGGCGCCATCTTCCCGGCCATCGACCGGTTCCTGACTGCCAACCCGGCGGCTATCGAGATCGCCATCGCCCCGCCGCCGGCCCACCTCGCCGAAGCGCCCGCGATATTCGAAACCGAGCCGCCACCCAAATCAGACGTCGCCAAACCGCCCCGCCCCGAAGGGCTCGAACGGTTGGTGCGCAAGTTCGACCCCGTGGAGCGGGACTTCCGTAACCGCGCTCTGGGCAAGGCAGGCGAGGCCCTGATCGTCGACCTGGAAGCCCGCCGCCTGCACGAGGCCGGCCACCCCGATCTGGCCCGCCAGGTGCGCTGGGTCGCCGACCTCGACGGCGATGGCGCGGGCTATGACATCCTGTCTTTCGCCGCCAATGGCGACAAACGCCTGATCGAGGTCAAGACCACCAACGGCGGCCAAAGGACGCCCTTCTTCCTGACCCGGAACGAAGAAGCCCTGGCGCGCGAAGCGCCCGACCAATTCCGCATTTTCCGCCTCTACGAATTCGGCAAGGACCCAAAGCTCTTCAAGCTGCGCCCGCCGCTGTCTGAGCATGTGGTGCTTGAGACGGAAACGTGGCGGGCGGGATTTGGGTGAGATCTAGGAGAATGGCGCTCCCGTCGTGTCCGTCGTGCCTGTCCTCGCGCCAGCGAGGACCCGTGTCCGTGCGGGCCGAAGGCCCGCCGCGAAAGCAATCTTTCTTGCTGCGCGCGCCCCTAGAACCCGGCCCCCGCGCCGCCCGCGCCCATGGTGTCCTTGATGTGGATCCCCGCGGGACCCAGGATCATCACGAACAGCACCGGCAGGAAGAACAGGATCATCGGCACGGTCAGCTTGGCGGGCAGGGCTGCGGCCTTCTTTTCCGCCGCCGCCAGGCGCAGCTCGCGGTTTTCCTTGCTCATGGTGCGCAAGGCCGCGCCCAGCGGCGTGCCATAGCGTTCGGCCTGGATCATCGCGGTGGCGACCGACTTGATCCCCGGGTTGGGGTTGCGCCGGGCAAAGCTCTCATAGGCGTTGCGCCGCTCGGGCAGATAAGACAGCTCAGCGACCAGGAGGGTCATCTCTTCGGCCAGTTCGATGGAGGTGCGGCCGATCTCCTGTCCCACCTTGGCCAGCGCCGCCTCGATGGACATGCCGGATTCGACGCAGATCAGCAGCAGGTCCAATGCGTCGGGAAAGGCGCTGACGATCGAGCCCTGGCGTTTCTGGGCAATGTTGGACAGGTAAATGTTGGGCGCGAAATAGCCCATAATGACTGCGGCGACGATGACGACCGGCTTGACGGTGGGCCTCAGCCCCAGGCCGTTGATGGCGTAGATATAGAAGGCCGTGAACAGGCCCAGCGCGATCGGCGTCACCAGGCGGAAGAAGTAGAAGCGGCTGATCGGCTTGGGACCGCGAAAGCCGGCCTGGGCCAGCTTTTCCACAACCTGCGGATCTTCCAGAAGCTTGGACAGCTGCAGCCGTTCGACGACGTTCTTGTAGAGCCCCTCGTCCCGCTGACGCAGCGAACTGGAGCTGACCGACTTTTTGGCCAGGGCCTCCCGGCTCTTGCGGCGCAGTTCTTCCCTGCGGTTGGCCACCGATTTCAGCCGGTCCTCCAGACTGTTGCTCTTCATCATCGGCGCGGCCAGGGTGACAATGGTGGCGAAACAGATCACCGCCACAAAGGCCGCGACCAGGTTCTCCGGGTTACTGACAGTCTCGGCAATGTTCATCGGGCCATCCCCGGGACGCGCGCCAACCCGCGCCTTCGGCGCGGCTGAAATAAGTACGCGAAGGGCGCAAAGGATACGCAAAGGTCGCGACGGGAGCGGTGCTGACGTGACCCCCATTTCTCATCCAATCATAATGAGAGTCCTGAGCTGATTTGAACCGTCCTGGTGGTGGCTTGCAAGAGGCCATGGCGCGCGACCGCAAGAGTCGGGCGCGCCTTGGCCGGTCTTTCCGCAGATGGCGCTGGCGTAGG
>CANJME010000016.1 GCA_947475875.1 Caulobacteraceae bacterium
ACCTCCGCCGTCCCAACACCCGCCTCCTGCTCGCGCAGGACCGCGATGATCTGCTCCTCGGTAAACCTCGATTTCCTCATCCGTCCGTCCCTTCTCTCCATGGGCCGGACTCTAATTATTTCTGGAGGAGTTTCAGGGGGTCACGTCACGAGGCTCAGGCCGAAGGCGCCGCCGATCAGGCAGCAGGCGACATAGACCTGGCCCATGCGCCGGTGCAGGGCCGGGCGGGCCGTGCGCAATTTGCGGATGAACTGGAACGGGCCGATGGCCATGGCGATCATGGCCACGGCCGCGTGGGCCGTCAGGGCGCCGTACCTGGCCATCGCATTGCCCAGCACTTCCGGCGCCCCGCCCGGCGCGCCCGGAACCAGGTAGCGGATCGCGCCCAGGGCGACCCCGATGGAAAGGATGGCCATTATCCAGATCCACGCCTTGACCGGCGCGGAATTTGTCTTCGCCATAACGCCCTCCAATTTCGAGGGAAGCCTAGCGCAGGATTTCAGGCGTTCAAGTCTGGCTTGAGCCTACTCGGCGCCGACGTTGGGCGTGGAGACAGCGCCCTGAGCGCGCGGTCATGCGTCAGGCGCGGATTCTACTGGGCCCTGGCCAGTTTCCGGAATTCCGGCTCGCTGAGATCGGAGATCGCCATGGCGTTGACGATCTTCAGCTTGTCGGCCGGGATCGCCCGTTGCTTGCCGTCCATGGTCTGGACAAGCAGGGAGGCCTGGTCGTCGGCCTTGACAATGCGGCCGTAGAGGGCCCCCGAGCCGTTGGTGACCGCCATCCCCACATAGAACCCGGACGGCGCCGGAACGACAAAGCCCGGGATCATCTGCCCTTTCGGGATGGGCGGCAGCGGGGGCAGGTTGAGGATGGGCAACGCTGAGCTGACCGTCGCGGCCGCCGGCGCGGCGGCCTGGGTCTGAGGAGCGTTCGGGCCTCCACGGCCGCCGCCGGGACCACGGCCGGCACCGCCGGGACCACGGCCTTCGCCGGGCTGAAACTGTCCGCCGCCGGGCCCGCGGCCCTCGCCGGGTTGAAACTGTCCCCGGCCGCCGCCGCGGCCGCCGCCTGGGGCGCCCTGGCCCTGAGCGCCCGCCTGGGCGCCGCCTTCGGGCTGGGCGGCCGCCGGCGGCGCCGCCGTAGGCTGGGCAAGCGCGGCCGCTGAAATGGCGGCCAGCATCAGGGAGATGGGGACAATCTTGCGCATGTTCGGTCCTCGATCGGGCCCTTGCAGGCCACCTTGTTCAGAATCTTCGCCGGAACCGGAAAGGTCCGCAACAGGATTTGCTTTACGCGTCTTCCTTTGCCCGTTTTTTGCGGAATGAAGGATTCAGCACCGCCTTGCGCAGACGGATGGACTTCGGCGTCACCTCGACCAGTTCGTCTTCCTCGATATAGGCAATGGCCTGCTCCAGTGTGGGCCGGCGCGGCGGCGTCAGGCGTACAGCCTCATCCTTGCCGGAAGCGCGAACATTGGTCAGCTGCTTGGCCTTGAGCGGATTGACGTCGAGATCGTCGGGACGGGAGTTTTCGCCGATAATCATGCCCTGATAGGTCTTCTCGCCGCCGCCGACGAACATCGTGCCGCGTTCTTCGAGGTTCCACAGTGCAAAGGCGGCCGTTTCGCCGTCGGCGGTGGAGACCAGCACGCCGTTGCGGCGGCCCTCGATGGCGCCCTTGTAGGGCTCGTAGTGACTGAACACCCGGTTCAGCACGCCGGAGCCGCGGGTGTCGGTCAGGAACTCGCCCTGATAGCCGATCAGCGAGCGCGAAGGCGCTTCCAGGGTGATGCGGGTCTTGCCGGCGCCGGAGGGGCCCATGTCTTTCAGCTCGGCCTTGCGCGACGACAGGTGCTCGATGACGACACCGGTATATTCATCGTCGACGTCGATGACGACTTCCTCGATGGGCTCCAGGCGCTTGCCGGTTTCCGGGTCGGTCTGGAAAACCACGCGCGGGCGGCTGATAGAGACCTCGAAGCCCTCGCGTCGCATGGATTCGATCAGGACTCCCAGCTGCAGCTCGCCGCGGCCGGCGACTTCCAGGGCGTCCTTGTCGGGGGTTTCATTGACGCGGATGGCGACGTTGGATTCAGCCTCACGCAACAGACGGTCACGGATGACGCGGCTTTGCACCTTGTCGCCTTCGCGCCCCGCCAGGGGGCTGTCATTGACCGAAACAGTGATCGAGATGGTCGGCGGGTCGATCGGCTGGGCGGGCAGGGCGGTCGTCACTTCCTGGGCGGCCAGGGTGTCGGCGACGGTCGCCTTTGAAAGTCCCGCGATGGCGACGATGTCGCCGGCTTCGGCGATGTCCACCGGCTGACGCTTGAGGCCCCGGAAGGCGAGAACCTTGGTGATGCGGCCTCGCTCGATCTCGGTTCCGTCGTACGACATGGCGTGTATCGCCGCGCCGGGGATCGCCTTGCCCGATTCGATGCGGCCGGTAAGCAAACGGCCCAGGAACGGATCACTCTCGATCAGCACCGACAGCATCTGGAAGTGCTCTTCCTTGCGGGTCTCGGCCTTGGGTGGCGGCACATGCTGGACGATCAGGTCGAACAGGGGAGCCAGAGTGGTCGAGGGCTTGTTCATATCCATCGTCGCCCAGCCGTGCTTGCCGGAAGCGTAGATGTGCGGGAAATCCAGCTGGTCGTCGCTGGCGCCGATGGCCGCGAAGAGATCAAAGGCGTCGTCGAGAATCTTGTCCGGCCGCGCGTGGGGACGGTCGACCTTGTTCAGGCAAACGATCGGGCGAAGGCCCATCTTCAGGGCCTTGCCCAGCACGAACTTGGTCTGCGGCATGACGCCCTCTTCGGCGTCGACCAGCAGGACGCAGCCGTCGACCATGCCGAGGATCCGCTCCACCTCGCCGCCGAAATCGGCGTGGCCCGGCGTGTCGATGATGTTGATGCGGGTCTCGCCCGCCTCGCCATGCCAGAGCACGCTCGTGCACTTCGCCAGGATGGTAATTCCCCGCTCCCGCTCCTGATCGTTGGAGTCCATGGCCCTTTCGACCGTCGCCTCATTGGCCCGGAAGACTCCGGACTGGGCCAGCAACTGATCGACCAGGGTGGTCTTGCCATGGTCGACGTGGGCGATAATCGCGATATTTCTCAAGGACATGGCAAAGGGGTTCTGCGCGAGTGGGAGGGGCGGGCTTGTACGCGAGGAATCCGTTTAGCGCCATCCCCTAGCGACAGATTTCATTGTGCGGTGCAGCATTGTCATAATGCTGAAATTTCATTTTAACACACTGTTTTATAGGGTGTTTCATCTTAACACTGTATATATTTCAATGAAAGTTCGATTTTTCCCTTGCTTTCTTGTGCGCCGCACCGTATGTCTTTGCGTGTGAGGCGGCCTTGCCGCTTCTGCCCTTCCTGGGCGTTTCCTCCCTAATGAACTTGCCGCGGCTTCGGCCGCGGCATTTTTTTATCCGCGCCAGGCCGCGAGGCAGACGAACAGCGTCTCCAGGTCCTGTTTCAACTCCGAAAACGCCGGGCCCGCGCATATCGCTTCCTCATCCAGATAGAGCCGCCGGCTGATTTCGATCTGCAGCGCATGCACGCCCTCCTGTGGCCGGCCATAGTGCTCGGTCGTGTAGCCGCCGGCATAGGGGGTGTTGCGAGCGACGCGGTAACCCCGCGCCGTCAGACATCTCTCCGCCGCCTCGACGATCCTCCTGTCGCAGGAGCGGCCATACCGGTCGCCCAACACAAAGTCGCAGACCTCTCCCTGGCTGGTGCGCGCCGCCGCCGCCGGCATGGAGTGCCAGTCGATGACCAGCACGCGGCCGAATTTCTCACACGTCTCGTCAATCAGGCCGCGCAGGGCGGCGTGGTAGGGCAGGTAAACCTCCTCGATCCGCCCCCGGGCTTCGGCAAAGGTGAGTTTCCGGCCGTAGATTTCCAGGCCGTTGGCGACCACACGGGCGATGGCCCCCAGGCCCGCCGCCACCCGGGCTGAGCGGCCTTGCGCCCAGGCCGGCAGCTCGTCTTCGAACATGGCCGGATCGAGCTCATAGGGCTCGCGATTGACGTCCACATAGGCTCTGGCCAGCCGGTTCAGCAGCAGGCTCGCGCCGAGGTCTTGCGCGCCTTCGATCAGGGCGTCGACATGGGCGTCTTCGGACGAGCGGATCTGGCGCTCGTCAAGCACCGAGGCGGCCATCATCCGCGCCGGATAAACCCGCCCAGAGTGCGGCGAGGCGAAGATCAGCGGGCATTCAACCGCCGCCGGCGGCCGCAACAGGCTGAACGGAGACCTTAAGTCTTCCGCCGGGGTGGCTTGCGAACGACCGGAGTACATGGCTTCGTTTTCTAAGGCAGGCGCTTGCATGGTCAACCGCGTCCTGTCATCGCCTCGTCACCTGATCCGGTTCGAAAGGGTTTCTGTTTGAAAGGGCTGAAAGTTCCGCAGCGGCTGATCGACGCCAAACGCAATCTGGCGCGCTCGCACTGGCTCGCCCGCCGCCCCGAGGAAGCCGAACTGGGTTACAAACAGGTGCTGGCGCTCGACCCGCTCGACGGCGCAGCTCTTGAAGGGCTGGCGCTGATCGCGACTTTCCGCGGTGATGAAAAAGAAGCCCGTCGCCTTTTCGAAAAATCGCTCAAGGCCGATCCCACCAGGGGCACGGTTCAGATCAATCTGATCTCGATCTATCTCCAGGCCGAGGAATTCCACAAGGCCAAGGCCCTGGCGATCAAGGTCCTCGCCAAGTCGCCCGGCAACGGCCTGGTGCATTTCATGCTGGGCGAGGCCCATCGCGGCCTCGGTGAGTTCAAGGCCGCGGCCGCGCAATATGACCACGCCGCCGACGCCTCCGGCGACACGGCCGGCCAGGTCGAAACCGCCATTCAGGAACGGCTCTCGGCCTGCGACTGGCGCGCCCACGACATGGAGATGGAATGGGTTCACCACCGTCTGCGCAATGGCCATTCGCTGTGGCAGGCCCTGCTGCCGTTCCTGATTTCGGATTCGCCCAGCGAAGTGGCGCGGGCGACGCAGATCCACGCCAAATGGCTCTATCCGCCGCAAACGCCGATGTACTCCAGATCGATCCCGCGCCACGACCGGATCAGGATCGGCTATGTCACCGCCGAACTCTTCGACCACCCTGTCGGCAACCTGATCGGCGGTCTTCTCGAACACCACGACCATGACCAGTTTGAAATCTACGCCTTTTCCTACGGGCCGATCACGCAGGATCGGGTGCGGCACAGGCTGATGGCGACCTTCGATCACTTCATCGAGGTCGGCGAGCTGGATGCGGTGGCGATCTGCAAGGTAATCGCCGAGTGCGAGATCGATATCGCCGTGACGCTCAGCGGCTACACGCGCGGCTCGCGCCCGGGCATCCTGGCCTACCGGCCCGCCCCTATCCAGTTGAACTATTGCGGGTTTCCCGGAACCATGTCCGCCCCGTTCATCGACTACATGATCGCCGACCGGCACGTCATTCCGGAAAAGGACGTGGAGACCTTCTCCGAAAACATCGTCTGGATGCCGCACCACTATCAGTCGGCCGACGACAAGTCCGTGGTTTCCCGGCGCCCGATTACGCGGGCCGAGGAAGGGCTGCCCGAGGGCCGCTTCGTGTTCATGGGCTACAACACGACCAACAAGATCACGCCGCAGGTCTTTCATACCTGGATGCGTATTCTGAAGCGCGTCGAGAACTCGGTGATCTGGCTTTCGCCCGGCAAGGGCCCGACCGTCGACAACCTGCGGCGCGAAGCCGCCGCCGCGGGCGTCAATCCCGACCGTCTGATCTTCGCCGAAGGCCGCGTGGAGCGGGCCGAACACATCGCCCGGCATGGTCTGGCCGATCTGTTTCTCGACACTGTGCCCTACAACGCCCACACCACCGCGGCGGACGCGCTCTGGGCGGGGCTGCCGGTGATGACCTGCCGGGGCAATACCTTCCCGGGCCGGGTTTGCGCCAGCATCCTTGCCAACGCGGGACTGCCCGAACTGATCACCGATAACCTCGCCGACTATGAGGAGCTGGCGGTCAGTCTGGCCAACGACCCCGAGCGCCTTAAGGCGATCCGCGAACGGGTGGCCGGCGAGGTGCGCGCATCGCCGCTCTTTGACACCGCCGGCTATACCCGCGACCTCGAGACCGCCTACCGCACCATGTACGAGATCCACCGCGCGGGCGAGGCGCCCCGGTCCTTCGCGGTCGGGGAAAGCCTGCCCATCGCCAGAGCGAAGCGCGCGAAACCCGCCGCTCCGGCCCCGGAGAGGAACGAGACGCCGGCGCCGGCCGCAATCGCCGAATCCGTGGTTGAGAGTCCGGCGGAAGCCGCCGGCGCGCCCTTGGGCCCCGAAGCGCTTATCGAAGCCGGGCGTGAGCACTGGAAGGCCAGGCATATCGAGTCGGCCGAGGCGGCCTTCAACCAGGTGCGTGAATCCGATCCCTCGAACGCCGCTGCGCTCGAAGGCCTGGGACTGATCGCCCGCTCGCGCGGCAACGACCTTCTGGCCCGAACCCTGCTCGGCCAGGCGCTGGAAAAGGATCCGACCCTGGTCGAAGCCGCCATCAACCTGGCGCCGTTTCTTCAGCAGGCCGGCCTGCCCAAAGCGGCGGAAGGCATGGTCGAGCGGGCGATCGCCGCCCATCCCGACCATGGCCCGGCGCGCCTGTCCCTCGGCGCCCTCTTGTGGGAGCGAGGCGCCTACAAGGAAGCGTTTGATGCCTACGAGACGGCCATCGCGGTTGACCCGAGCCAGGCGAGCGCCCTCGACACCTGGCTCTACGAGCGGCAGGGGATCTGCGACTGGGCGGCCTACGACCTGCAGGTCGAAACCCTGAAGCGTCTGGTGCGCGCCGGCCATGACGCGGCCCAGCCCTATTTCATGATGCTGATGTCGAACGATCCGCAGGATCTGGCCGTCAGCGCCGAGGTCTATGCGGCCAGGCGCTATCCGGCCATGCCCGCCCTGTGGACGGGCGAGCGGCGCCGGCATGACAAGATCCGTCTGGCCTACCTCACCGCCGAGATGTCCGATCACCCGGTGACCAACCTGCTGGCGGGCGTGTGGGAGCGCCATGACAAGTCCGCCTTTGAGGTCACCTGCATCTCCTATGGGCCGCCCAGCGCCGACGCCGTGGTCAGGCGCGTCAAGCCGGCCTTCGACCATTTCATTGAGGCCTCGCCTCAGGACGCCCTGGCGATCGCGCGGACGATCCACGAGCGCGAGATCGATATCGCCCTGACGCTCAATGGCTACACCTACAATTCCCAGCCCCGGATCCTGGCCCACCGCCCGGCGCCGGTTCAGGTGAGCTATCTCGGCTTTCCCGGAACCATGGGCGTTCCCTACATCGACTATCTGATCGCCGACCGGAACGTGATCGCCGAGGATGAGGCCGCGGCCTATTCTGAAAAGATCGTCTGGATGCCGGATGTCTATCAGCCCACGGACGATGCGGAATTCCGTCCCACCGACGCCGGCCCTGCCGCGCGGGCCCAGGCGGGCCTGCCGAGAAACGCTTTCATCTTTGTGGCCTTCAACCACAGCTACAAGATCACGCCCGCGGTGTTCGATGTCTGGATGCGGATACTGCGGCGGGTGCCGCACGGGGTCTTGTGGCTGGCGGACAAGGACGAGACCATGCGCCGCAATCTGGAGCAGGAGGCGATCGCCCGCGGCGTCAAACCCACCCGCCTGATCTTCGCGCCCCGGGTGGCCGACCGCGCCTCGCACCTGGCCCGTCAGCGGCTGGGGGACCTGTTCCTCGACACCTTGCCCTACGGGGCGCACGCCACGGCCTCGGACGCGCTCTGGGCCGGACTGCCGGTTCTGACCTGCCGGGGAACAACCTTCCCGGCGCGGGTCTGCGCCGACCTTTTGACGGCGGCCGGCTTGCCGGAGCTGATCACCGGGTCGCTGGCCGAATACGAGGCCCTGGCCATCGCGCTCGCCAACAATCCGAAACGGCTGGCGGCCATCCGCAAGAAAGTGGCCGAGGAGGTTCCGGCATCCCGCCTGTTCGATACCGCTTCCTACACCCGCCATCTGGAGTCGGCCTATCAGACCATGCATGAAACCGCGCAGGCCGGATTGCTCCCGCGCACATTCCAGGTGGATTGACCCGCTTTGTCCTTTCAGTCTCGAGCCCAGATAAATCACGACCGGTGCGCCGAGGCCGGAGCGTTGCTGGCGGCCGGCAAGGCGGCGCAGGCGAAACTTATGCTCGATCTGGTTCTGGCCGACGATCCCTACAACGTCCCCGCCCTCGAAGGGCTGATCCAGCTCGCCTCGGCGAGCGGCGACGCCGCCGCCAGCCGCAGGCTGCTTGAACGTCTGGTGAGCGCCGCGCCGGGCCACATCGACGCCCGCCTGGCGCTTGGCGACATGCTGCTGCAGACCGGCGAGGCGATTGCCGCCCGGGCCCAGGCCGAACAGGTGCTGGCCATCTCGCCGGGCCATCCGCCGGCCTACTACATGCTGGGCATCTGCTGCCTGCAGCTCGGTGAGATCGAGGCCGCCTACGCCAGGTTCGAAGACGCCCGTCTGGACCTTGCGCCCCAGCTCTTCGGCTACATCCAGTATATGGCACACCTCAGTCTGGCCGAGGCCGACTGGCGCGGCTACGACGCCCAGATCGCCTTTTTCGAGCGCCGGCTCGCGGCGGGTCAGGCCAGCTGGCAGCCGACCTTTTCCATGCTGACCTCAAGCTCGCCGGCCGATATCGGCCAGGCGGCGCGCAGCTACGCGGCCATGATGCATCCCGCCCAGACCCCGCTCTGGCAGGGCGAGCGCTGGAAGAACGACCGTATCCGCCTGGGTATCGTCACCGGCGAGATCGCCGATCATCCGGTCGCCCATCTGCTCGTGGGGGTGCTGGAAAACCTCGACCGATCCGCCTTTGAAGTGACCGGCTTTGACTATGGGCCGGTCAGCGATGATCCGGTCCGCCGGCGCATCCTCGCCGCTTTTGAGACTTTCCATGAGGTCGCCCACCTCGATGATCTGGCCATCGCCCGGGCGGTGCGGCGCAACGACGTCGACATCGCCATCTGGGTCGGCGGCTACGGCCACAACTCAAGGCCCCAGATCCTCGCCCATCGCCCGGCCCCCGTGCAGGTCAATTTTCAAGGCTATCCAGGGACCATGGGCGCGCCCTGGCTTGACTACCTGATCGCCGACAAGACGGTGCTTCCCGAAAGCGAAACCCCGCACTACGCCGAGCAGATCGCCTGGCTGCCGGGCGCCTATCAGCCTACCGATAACCGCGCCCAGATCGCGCCCACGCCCACCCGGGTCCAGCAAGGCCTTCCGGAAGGTGCCTTCGTGTTCATGGCCTACAACGTCGCCGGCAAGATCAGCCCGGCGATCTTCGACGTGTGGATGCGCATTATGAAACGCACGCCCGGCTCGGTGCTGTGGCTTCCCGCCGGCGAGGGCGCCGCCAGCGCAAATCTGCGGCATGAGGCGCAGGCGCGGGGGATCGATCCGGCCCGGCTGGTCTTCGCGCCGCGCACACCCGCCCGGGCGGCCCATGTCGCCCGCCACCGGCTGGCCGATCTCTTCCTCGACACCCTGCCTTTCAATGCCCATTCCACCGCCAGCGACGCGCTCTGGGCCGGACTGCCGGTCATCACCTGCCGGGGAACAACCTTCCCGGGCCGTGTCTGCGCAAGCCTTCTGACCGCCGCGGGCCTGCCCGAGCTCGTCACCGAAACCCTGGCCGATTACGAAGACCTCGCCGTCGCCCTGGCCAGCGATCCGATGCGCCTGTCCGCCCTGCGCCGGCGCGTCACCGACGAGGTTCACGTCTCGCCCCTCTTCGACACCGCCCGCTACACCCGCAATCTCGAGGCCGCGTTCCGGGAAATGTACGCGATCAGCCAGGCGGGCGAGCCACCCAGATCCTTCGCCGTCGAAGGCTCGCCCTAGGCCCATGTCCGCGCCTGACGATCCCATCCTGCTCTGCCAGCGCGCTTTCGATCACTGGAACGCCGGACGGGGCGAAGCGGCCGAGGCGCTGTTCAACCAGGTGCTGGACGCCGATCCCGACCACGCCATGGCGCTGGAGGGCCTGGCGGTCATCGCCGTCTTCCGCGGCGAGTCTGACAAGGCCCGCGCGCTGATCGGCCGCGTGCTGGCCAAGGGGCCGGCGAGTCTTGAGACACGGCTGAACTTCGCCGACATCCTTTATCGCGCCGGCGCCTATGACGAGGCCCGGGCCCTGGTCGGCGGCCTCATCGCCGAACATCCCGACATTCCCCCGGCCTACTATCTCCAGGGTCAGATCCTCTGGGCTCTGGGCCTCATCGACGAGGCCTTCGCCAGCTATCGCAAGGCCAGGCTCGAGCTGGCCCCGGAACTGGCCGGCTATTTCGAATACCTCTGTCACGACCGCCTGGCCGACTGCGACTGGCGCGGCTATCAGGCCCAGGCCGACTTTATCCGCGAACGCCTGCGCACCGGCCAGCAGAGCTGGCAGTCGATGACCCCCATCCTGATGCTGGACTCGCCTGAGGACCTCGCGCGCTCGGCGCGGATCATCGCCAGGCAGTACCCGCCCGCCCCGCCGCTGTGGACCGGCGAGCGCTACCGTCACGACAGGATCAGGGTCGGCTACCTCACCGCCGATCTCTGCGATCATCCGGTGGGCAACCTCATCGCCGGCCTGCTGGAGCATCATGACCGAACGGCCTTTGAGCTCACCGCCTTTTCCTTCGGGCCTCGCCTCGACGATCACGTCCGCCGCCGGCTGCGGCCGGCCTTCGACGAATTCCTTGATCTGGACACCGCCAACGACCTTTCCATCGCCCGCCAGATCCGCAATCGCGAGATCGATATCCTGATAAACCTGAGCGGCTATACGCGCGATGCGAAGCCGGCGATCCTCACCCACCGCCCGGCCCCGGTGCAGGTCAGCTACCTCGGCTATCCGGCCAGCATGGGCTCGCCCATCGCCGACTATCTGATCGCCGACCGGCACATCGTCCCGGAGCGCGACGTCGACTTTTACGCGGAAAAGCTGGTCTGGATGCCCGATGCCTACCAGCCGACCGACGACCTGGCTCCCATCGGCGAGACCCCCACCCGCGCTGCGGCGGGCCTGCCCGAACAGGGCTTTGTGTTCATGGCCTACAACCATCCCAACAAGATCGGCCCGGTGATCTTCGAGCGCTGGATGAACATCCTGCGCCGCACCCCCGGCTCGGTGCTCTGGCTGCCGAAGGGCGGCCCCGCCATGCTCGAAAATCTGCGCCGTGAGGCGCAAGGCCGCGGCATCGACCCCGATCGCCTCATCTTCGCGCCCCGCATCCCTGAGCGCCCCGGCCACATCGCCCGGCACCGGCTGGCCGGCCTCTTCCTCGACACCTTGCCCTTCGGGGCCCACTCCACCGCCAGCGACGCGCTGTGGGCGGGCCTGCCGGTGCTCACCTGCCGGGGCAAGACCCTGGCCGGCCGGGTCTGCGCGGGTCTGCTGACCGTCGCCGGCCTGCCCGAACTGATCACTGAAACCCTCGACGACTACGAGGATCTCGCCGTCGCCCTCGCCGTCGATCCGGCCCGCCTGGCGCAGATCCGCACACATGTGGGCGGCGAGGTTCGAAAAAGCCCCCTGTTCGACACCGCCCGCTACACCCGCCACTTCGAACAGGCCCTGCGGACCATGGTCGAGATCAGCCGGTCTGGTGGGCCGCCCCGGTCATTTGCCGTCGAAGCTGAAACCTGACGCGGTTCACGGGCGATTAAAGGGTGTCGGCTAGGGTCACCTCAGGGCGCGACATCTTGCTTGAGTCGCGGGAAGAGGACTGACCGCAACCATGACCAAAATTCTGCTGGCGGAAGACGATGATTCCCTGCGCGGCTTTCTCGCCCGGGCCCTGGAACGCGCCGGCTATGAGGTGACCGCCTGCGCCGACGGCGACGAGGCCGTGATGCATCTGGACCAGCGCTGGGACCTGCTCTTGACCGACATCGTCATGCCCGGCGTCGACGGCATCGAAGTGGCCCGGCAAGCCGCCGCCCGCCAGCCGGATCTGCGTATCATGTTCATCACCGGATTTGCCGCCGTGGCTCTGTCGGCCAAAGACCAGGCGCCGGCCGGGTCCAAGGTGCTCTCCAAGCCCATCCATCTTCGCGAAATCGTCGCCGAGGTGGACCGCATGTGCCGCGCGGCCTGAGAGCGCTCACCTAAACAGCTGCAACACCTTGAACTTTCTCGGTGAATGCGGCTATCGCTGAACAATCATGACCGACCAGATTTCCATGGTCGACCCGCAGCTTCAGCGGCGGTGCGACGTGGCGCGCAGCCACCTTTTCGCCGGCCGCCACAGCGAGGCTGAGCGCATCTATCGCGAGGTGCTGGCCAAGGCGCCGGATTTCGCCCTCGCCTGGCATGGCCTGGGCTATCTGTCGTACACCATCGGCGCTTACCCCGAGGCGGTGGAGTATCTTCGCCGGGCGCTGGTCAACGATCCCTCCACCCCCGACGCCCTGACCTTTCTGGGCCTGGCCCTGCGCCAGGTGGGCGATGATGATCGGGCGCTGGAATCTTTTCGCGAGGGCGTTCGCCAGCATCCGCGCGACGCCATGGCCCATTACTGGCTGGGGCTCAATCTCTTCGAACGCGGCGAGCGGGCGGGCGCCCTCGCCAGCCTTGATGCGGCCATGGCGCTCAATCCCGGCCTGATCGGCCCGTTCGGCGTCAGTCTCTACAACTTCCTGGAAAACTGCGAGTGGCGCGGCTGGGACCGGCTGCTGGCCTTCATGAACGAGGCGCTGGATAGCCCCCATCCGCTGTTCTCCCCGCTCAATCTGATGATGGTCTCGGAATCCTCCGCCGACATCCAGCGCTGCGCGCTCGCGCTCGCCAACACCTATTTCCCGGCCCAAAAGCCGCTCTGCACCGGGCCATACCCGCGCGGCGACAAGATCAAGATCGCCTTCATGAGCACCGATCTTAACGATCACCCGGTGGGGCACCTGCTGGCCGGCGTGCTCGAAGCCTTCGACCGCCAGGACTTCGACCTGACGGCCATTCATTTCGGGCCGACCAATCCCAGCGACATCCGTGACCGCCTGGTCGCCGCCTTCGACACCTGGCTGGATCTCGAGGGCCTCTCGGAAGAGGCCATGGCCCGGACCATCGCCGAGCACAAGATCGACATCGCCGTCACCCTCAACGGCTACACCACCCACTGCCTGCCGGAAGTTTTCGCCCGTAAGCCCGCACCGGTCCTGGTCAATTTCCTCGGCTTTCCGGGCACCATGGGTGCGCCGTACATCGACTACATCATCGCCGACCCCTATGTGATCCCAAAGGATCAGGCCGGATTCTACGACGAGAAGATCGTCTGGATGCCCAACAGCTACCAGCCCACGGATGACAAAGCCCCGATCGCCGCCGAAACGCCAACCCGGGCCTCGCAAGGCCTGCCCGAGGATGCCTTCGTCTTCATGGGCTACAATCGCGGACACAAGATCTCGCCGACCATCTTTGTCTCCTGGATGAAGATCCTCGAGCGGGTTCCCGGCAGCGTGCTCTGGCTGCAGGACCCGGGCGCCACGGCCCGGGACAATCTGCGCCGCGAGATCGCCAGCTGCGGCCTGGCCCCCGAGCGCCTGGTGTTCGCCGCCCGCAACCTTTCCCGGCCCGAGCACGTCGCCCGCCACCGCCTGGCGGACCTGTTCCTCGACACCTTGCCCTACAACGCCCACTCTACCGCCAGCGACGCGCTGTGGGCGGGCCTGCCGGTCCTCACCTGCCCGGGCTCGACCTTCCCGGGGCGCGTCTGCGCCAGCCTCGTCTCCGCCGCCGGGTTCGCCGAACTGATCACCGACAATCTGAAAGACTATGAAGACCTGGCCGTGGCCCTGGCCAAGGACAAGCCGCGCCTCGCCGCCCTCCGCGCCCGCCTGGTCCGCGATGCGCCGCAAAGCCCGCTGTTTGCGACCGCCGCCTGGACCCGCCATCTCGAGCAGGCCTTCCGCACGATGTACGAGACCAGCCAGGCGGGCCGGACGGCCGAAAGCTTCGCGGTCTCGCCGGCCTCGTGACCGCCGCCTTCCTGCAGGCCCGGTTAGACGAGGCGATCGCCTGCGAAGGCCAGGGCCGGCTGGAGGACGCGGCCCGTCTCTACCGGGCGATCCTCGAGTCCGATCCCGCCAACGCCGTAGCGCTCAGCCGCCTGTCGGCGGTGACCCTGGTGCGCGGCGATGCGCCGGCCGCTCTCGCCCTGGCGCAGGCGGCGCTCGCCGCCGATCCCCGCTTTGCCTCCGCCCGGGTCAATCTCGGCCAGGCCCTGCGGACTCTGGGACGTTTCGATGAGGCCCGGGCCGCGTTCGATCTGGCGGTCAAACACGCGCCGGATTTCGCCTACGCCCACCTCCTCCTGGCCGACACCCTGTGGAAGCTCGAGAAGTACGAGCCTGCGGCGCGCAGCTATGAGACCGCTGTCAGGCTTGATCCCGCCTTCGCCGCCGAAGTCGAAGCCGCCCAGATCGAGCGGCTCGATCAGGCCGACTGGCGCGGCTACAAAACCTCGGTCGATCTGACCGTCAAGCTCACCCGGTCGGGCGCCCTGGCCATGAACGCGGTCAAGTTCATGTACTGCACGGGCGCCCCCGCCGATCATCAGCAGTGCGGGCGCCTGACCGCCCGAAAAAACCCGCCGCGCCCGCCGCTGTGGACGGGCCAGGCCCGCCGCGAAGGCAAAATCCGGCTGGGCTATCTGACTTCGGATTTCTACGACCACTCGGTGGCCCACGTCGCCGCCGGCTTTCTGGAAAGACATGATCGGGACCGCTTTGAGCTGACCGCCTTTTCCTGCTCTCCGCCCTATCCCAGCCCCATCCGCGAGCGGATCGTCGCCGCCTTTGACCATTTCGAAAACCTGGCCGACGCTGACGATCAGGCCATCGCCCGCCTGATCCGCGAGCGGGACATCGACGTGCTGGTCTATCTGTCAGGCTATGCCTATCGCGCCCGCCCGGGCGTGCTGGCCTGGCGCCCGGCCCCCGTGCAGGTCAATTTCCTGGGCTATCCCGGCACCATGGGCGCGCCCTACGTCGACTATCTGATCGCTGACCGCCACGTCATCCCGCAGGATGAGACGGGCTTTTATGACGAACAGATCGTCTGGATGCCCCACACCTATCAGCCTACCGACGACAAGGTTGCAAGGTCGGGCGGATCGCGCACCCGGGCCCAGGAAAACCTGCCGCAAGACGCCTTCGTGCTCATGGCCTATCATCCGGCCTCGAAGATTTCCCCGGCCATCTTCGCCGCCTGGATGCGTATCCTGGCGCGCCTGCCCGGCAGCGTTCTGTGGCTGCAGGAAGCGCCGCAAGTCGCGCAGGAAAACCTGCGGCGCGAGGCCGCCGCGCGCAAAATCGACCCGTCCCGCCTGGTCTTCTCCCAGCGGCTGCTGTCGCGCCCCGACCACATGGCCCGCCACCAGCTGGCCGATCTCTTCATTGATTCCCTACCCTACAACGCCCACTCCACCGCCAGCGACGCGCTGTGGGCGGGCCTGCCCGTGGTCACCTGCCGGGGCGGCGCCTTTCCGGGCCGGGTCTGCGCCGGCCTGCTGGCCGCGGCGGGCTTTCCCGAGCTGATCGCCGGCGACCTGACCGCTTATGAAAACCTCATCGTCGCCCTGGCGTCGGATCCCGCACGCCTTGCCGCCCTGCGCGCCCGCGTCGAGGTCGAGGCGCCGCAAAGTCCCCTCTTCGACACGGCCGCCTATACGCGTCATCTGGAAGCGGCCTGGCAGACCATGTACGAGGCCACCCAGGCCGGACGTCCGCCGGCAAGTTTCCAGGTAGAGCCTTAAAGTCCCGCCCATGTCCGAGCCCATCACCCTTCATGCCCGGTTTCAGGAAGCCCTGAACGTCGAACAGCAGGGCCGTCTGGCCGAGGCCGAGACGCTCTATCGCCGGCTGCTCGCCGATTTTCCAAAGGTGGCCGGGGCCATGGACCGGCTGGGGGTTCTCGCCCTGGCGCGGGAAGAGACGGATGCGGCCCTGGCCTGGTTCGAGGCGGCTCTCGCCGTGCAGCCCGATTTCGCTCCCGCCGGCGTCAATGCCGGCATCGCGCTGAACATGCTCGACCGCTTTGATGAAGCGCGCGCCGTCCTCGAGCACACGGTGATGCTGACGCCCGGTTTCGCCGCCGCCCACTTCGTGCTCAGCCAGCTGTTCTGGGATCGCGGCGACTATGAGCGGTCGATGGAAAGCCTGGGGCGGGCCATGGCGCTGGCGCCCGAATTCGTCGTCGAACATTATGACGCCACCTATCAGCGGCTGGGTGATTGCGACTGGCGCGGCTACGACGAGGTCACCCGGCTGATGACCCGCCGCATCCGGGCCGGCGGCGTCATCACCAGCCCGATGACCTTCATGTACTATTCCGATTCCGTGGCCGATCAGGCCCAGTGCGGGCGCTCCTACACCAACGTCAATCACCCGCGGCGGCCTCCCCTCTGGCAGGGCGAAGAGCGCCGCCCCGGGCGCATCCGCATCGGCTATCTGTCGGCCGACTACTACCACCACGCCGTCTCCATGGTGCTGGTCGGCGTCTTTGAGCACCATGACCGCGAGGCGTTTGAGCTCTTCGCCTATTCGCTGATGCCCCCGGTCGATCACGACATTCGCAACCGGATCGTTCCCGCCTTCGAGCATTTTGAGGAATGCGCTCACCTCGACGATGCCGCCATCGCCGCCCTGATCCGCGAGCATGACATCGACATCCTGGTCAGCCTCAGCGGCTATACGCTCAACTGCCGGCCCAATGTGCTGGCCATGCGCCCGGCCCCCCTGCAGGTCAGCTTCCTCGGCTATCCCGGCACCATGGGCGCGCCCTATCTCGACTATCTGATCGCCGACCGCACCGTCGTCCCTTACGAAGACATGCGCCACTACACCGAAAAGGTCGTCTGGATGCCGCATGCCTACCAGCCGACCGACGACAAGACGGCGGTCTCGGAAACCATCCCCTCGCGCGCCGACGAAGGCCTGCCGGAGCGGGGGTTCGTCTTTTGCGGCTACAACCCCACCCGCAAGATTTCGCCCGCCACCTTTGATGCGTGGATGCGGATCCTGGCCCGCACGCCCGGCAGCGTGCTGTGGCTGCAGGACGGCGGCGAGAAGGCCACGGAAAACCTGCGGCGCGAGGCTGAAAAGCGCGGCGTCGAGCCCGATCGCCTGATCTTCGCCCGTTGGACCGAGCATCGCGCCGATCACCTGGCCCGCCTGAAACTCGCCGATCTCTACATCGACACCTTGCCCTACAACGCCCACTCCATCGCCAGCGACGCCATGTGGGTGGGCCTGCCGGTGCTGACCTGCAAGGGCCACGCCTTCCCCGGCCGGGTCTGCGCCAGCCTGATCCACACCGCAGGCATGGACGAACTGATCTGCGAAGACATCACCCAGTTCGAAGACCTCGCCGTCGCCCTGGCCAAGGACCCCGAACGCCTGACCGCCCTGCGAAAGCGCCTGGAGACCGAAGGCCGCCAAAGCCCGCTCTTCCAGACCGAGGCCTACACCCGCGACCTGGAGACCGCCTACAAGGCCATGTTCGAGCGCGCCCAAAAGCGCCTGCCGTCTGAATACATCGAAGTAAAGAGGCACAAACCCAGGCAACCTGCGTGAGGCAAACCTCCCCTGCCGGGGGAGGAGCGCGGGGTGGCTTGTCCGCCGTAGCTTCAGCGAAGGCGGAAGGGGGTCAACGGCGCCTTGCGCCTCCACGGCCTCAACGATATACGCCTCCCACCCTGGAGCGGACGCGTAGCTCAGCGGGAGAGCACTTCGTTGACATCGAAGGGGTCACAGGTTCAATCCCTGTCGCGTCCACCAGTCTTCGCCTGCGGACTTCGCGTGGCGCCCTCACGCAATAAGGCAATAAGGGGACAGGAGCACCATTCCCCTTGGCCGTTCAGGCCTTGCGGGTAACGCTTCCCAACACTCGCCGCCTCGCCTGCCTCACCCCATCCAGCTCGTCCCTCCGGACATCCCCGTCCGCCGTTCGCGCCTCACCTCCCGCTTCGGCGTCGCGATCAAAGCCAGGCACACCGCGTCCCCCCGGTCCGGAGACCTGCCGATCCGCGCCTGGGATTCAAGGAAATTCTGCGCCTCGTCGATCACCAGCAGGTCCTTGTCCCGCCCTTGATGCCGCCGCTCATCCCCAAGGTGAGGGCATGATCCGAACTCTATCCGCCGCCCGAATGTGCGCCACACTCGCTCGGCCCCCGAATAGCCGGCCCGCCCGCCGCACAGCTCGGCCATCCGTTCGATAATGCCGGTCATCTGCGTGGCGTCCCGCCGGAATATCGCGCTCTTGCGATGACGCGTGAGCGCCAGGCCAATGGCCAGGTCCGTCTTCCCACCGCCGGCCGCCCCGCCGAACCCGATCACATCAGCGGGGCTGGTGAAGGCCTCGGTCTGCGGCCCGGGTAATGGCCGCCATGGCGCAACCTTTCCCGCGTCATCGGGGGGCGCCTCGCGCGGATAGCGCCCGGGGTTCCTGTGATACATCCCCAGGTACCGGGCCAGTTTGTCCAGGTTCGAGGTCTTGTCGAGCTGGCGCAGGATCAACGTCTTGCCGCCTTTCGGATCCTTGCGTGTCTCGGCCCGCATCACCTGGGCGAAATCGGGGTCCAGTTCCTCCAGCTCCAGCAACCGGCCATCCTTGCTGACCAGGCCCTGGGGATTGGCGAACGCCGCCCGCCCCAGCTCCACCGCCACCCGCTCGACCTGAATGCGCGTGGAAAAAGACAGCTCGGCCATCCGCGCCCGGATCTCCGCGTTGATGCGCGGGGTGTTGCGCAACTCATACCCCTGCGCCCGGGCCCGGCGCGCGCCATAGCCCGCCCGCCGGGCGGCCGCCGCGGCGTTCAGGTCGATCATGTATTCGTCGACGAACCGCATCTGCCGCGGCGTCAGCGGCCGCGCCGCGCGGGTCATCGGGACTGGGGGTGCAAAATCGGCGGACATAGCCGCCGACGTTATTGCAATTTGCAATATCTGTCCCGCCCGATCGCGTATGACGCGCGTATGACGGACCGGCACGCTTCGGTGACAGTTTACAGTGTCACCGAAGTCCCGCCGCCTTCTCTGGGGATAGGGTCAGGTCCACTTCGGTGACACTGTAAACTGTCACCGAAGTCTAACGTTCGAGCCTACTTGTTATTCTTCGTCGCCGCATACCGCGTGAAGCTCTCGCTCCATTGGTGCGGCATGGCGACCGGCACGACGCTGACCTCGCTGGTGAACTTGAACGGGTATTTGAACCCGCTGTCATAGACCAGCTCGATGAAGAAGGCGGTGTAGCCCTTCTCCGGATTGGGCAGGCGCACCACATAGTCGCCCTTGCCGTCGGGCCTGGCCCGCGACATCGAATAGGCGTTGCCGATCACGTCCTTGCGGAAATCCCGGGCGTTGGGGTTGGTCGCCTGCCACAGGTTCACTTCCTTGGGCGTATCGATCGGATGCACATGCAGCGTGCCGTCGGCGTCCTTGCTGAACGTATAGCGGGGCCGCTTATGGCCGGTGATCACCGCCTGATAGAAGCTGACCATGGAATCCTGAGCGTCGGTCTCGCCCAGGTTATGGCGCGCGTTGGGCACATAGCGGATGCGCTTTTCCTCCGGCAGGGCCCAGTAATAGAACTGTGAATTGTCGGGGGTGAAGAACTGGTCGCCCGAGGCGTTGATTTCATATTTCGGCATCTTCATCCGCGGCCGGTCGCGATAGTTGATCGGGTCCTCGATCGCCAGCACCGCCTGATACTCCGGCGTGCCGATCTTGTGGGGGAACAGGCCGTGGTTCACATAGTCACCCAGCGAGGACGAGAACTCGCCATAGGCCTCGAACCCGTGCTTGGTCACTTCCTCGCTGTTCAGCGCGTCGATGACGATGGGAATCACCCCCATCACCCGCTTGTCCACCGCCGCCACCAGCCACGCCGTCCAGCCGCGCTTTGAGCCGCCGGAAACGACGAACTTGTTGACATTGGTCTTGGTCCCGCCGGCCTGGCCGCTCTTCATGAACTCCTGCACCGCGTCCAGCGCCCGGGTGCCCGATTTCACCATGGCCAGCCGCACCAGCCACTCGGGGTCCTTGGTGTCGATGAACTTCACGCGGCTATAGGCGATCAGGTCGTCTTCGCCACGCCCCTTGGTCGGATCGTCGGGGAATTTCAGCGGCTGGTTCGGCACCATGTGCACCTCGGCCGCCACCGTGCCGGTGTCGACCGCCACCTTCACCGCCCGGGCCGAGGCCGTGGTCGGAACCGGATCGTTGATCGAGCCGCCGTCGATATAGAGAAAGCCCCTGTCGCTGACCACGTGGTCCGGCACCACCACATGCAGCCAGTGTTTCCAGACCGGATGGTCGACCTCGCCGGCGCTGCGCCAGGATTGCGAAGTCAGGTCCAGGATGTAGTCGGTATAACCCGGGCCCTTGATGGTCTTGGCCAGCTTCCAGCCATAGACGGAATCCTTCTTGGCCACATAGGCGTCCAGCGCCGTCGGCCTGGTCGCCGTGGCCGCCCGCAGCGGCGCTTTCGGCGCATCCGCCGCCAGGATCGGCGTGGTGATCAGGGCCAGCCCGATCAGACCGCCCGTAACAGCGTTCAACACTTTGCCCATGGCCATCTCTCCCAAAAAGGGCGCGGCTGTTCCCCCGCGCTCCGTACCGCACGGTAACGCAAAGATTTCGCGGTGACTACGGGGAGAAAAGCGAACGATCGTGTGCTTCGGTGACGGTTTACAGTGTCCCAGGTGCGAGCCTGATCGAACGACCAGCGCCGTAAGGGGACACTGTAAACTGTCACCGAAGTCAAACCCGCGTCAGCAAGTCCACCAGCGGTCCATCCTGCGTCTTCGTAATCCGCGCATGCACCCCGAACACCTGATGCACCAGCTCCGGCTTCAGCACTTCCCCGATCGGGCCGTGCGCCACAACCCTCCCCTCAGACAACGCGATCAACCGGTCGGCGTGCCGCGCCGCCAGGGTCAGGTCATGGACCGCCGCGATGATCAGCCGCCCCTCGCCGCCCAGCGCCTTCAGCCGGCCCATGGTATCAAGCGCATGCCGGGGATCCAGGCCCGTCGTCGGCTCGTCAACGATCAGCACAGCCGGATCGCCCACCAGCGCGCGGGCCAGCATGGCTCTGGACAGCTCGCCGCCGGACAGGGTGGGGGCTGGCTGGTCCCGGTGACCGGTCAGATCACAGTCCGCCATCACCTTGCCCACGCGCGCTGTCATCTCCGCCGAAAACCCGCCAAAGGCCGGCAACACGGGGGTGAGGCCCAGCGCCACCAGACGCTCGACCGATATCGGCCAGTCGCAGTGCGGGTTCTGCGGCACAAAGGCCCGCGCCTTCGCCAGTTCGCGATCCTTCCATACCGCCAGCGGCTTGCCGTCGAGACTCACCTCACCGGCGTCCGGCTTCAAAAGCCCGGCCAAACAGTGCAGCAATGTCGACTTGCCCGCCCCGTTGGCGCCGATCAGCGCGGTCAGGCCGCGGCCGTCGAGGGTGATGGAAACGTCGTCCAGGATGGTCCGTTGTCCCCGGCGGACGGTGAGATTTCGGGCGGAAAGGACCGTCGTCATCTAGGATTCCTTTCCCCCTCGCGGGGAAAGGTGGCCGCGGAGCGGCCGGATAGGGGGGCGCGCCGGCCTCGACGCTTTGGATCCACAGATGGTGGAATAGGCCTGAAGGGAGAACACCCGGGCGATATATTGCCGTTTCCACGTGAACGCCTCGAACAGGCCGGTGCGCCCCCCAATCCGACCCCTCGGGCAGGCCCGAGGGGCCACCTTTCCCCGCGAGGGGGAAAGGAACGCTGGGGTGCGGGCAAGGAAAAGAAACTCCTCACGGCGAGGTCCTCTTCATGCGGATGACCAACCAGAAAAAGAACGGCAAGCCGATCAGACTGGTCAGCACACCCAGGCGGATTTCCGAGCTGGTGTAGATCGCCCGGGTCGCCACGTCGGCGGTGAGCAGCAGGGTGGATCCCACTAGCGCCGAAGGGATCAGCGTGCGGCTCGGCTGATGACCGACAAAGGGCCGCACCAGATGCGGGGCCACCAGACCGATGAAACCGATCGCCCCGGCAACGGATGTCGCCGCGCCGACCGCCAGGCCGACACCCAGCAGAACCAGCAGGCGGGAGCGATCCAGATTGACGCCCAGACTGCGCGCCTGGTCCTCGCCCAGCGACAAGGCATCCAGCGCCCGGCCGGCGCCGAGCAACAGGGCGCAGCCCACGGCGATAAAGGGACCGGCCAGGATCACGTGGTCCCAGGTGCGATCCGACAGCGAGCCCAACAGCCACACCGTGATCTCGAACGCCGCATAGGGACTGGGCGCGAAGTTCAGCGCCAGCGCCACGCCCGATCCGGTCAGGGCCGAAACCGCGACGCCGGCCAGGATCAAGGTAAGGGTGCCGCCGCCTCTGCCCACCGCAAAGGTAATGGCCCCAGCCGCCAGCGCCCCGATCAGGCCCATCACCGGCGGGGCGAAGGCGAACACGCCGGCCAGGCCGAAATAGATGGCGATCACCGCGCCCAGCGAAGCGCCGCCGGCCACCCCGAGCAATGAGGGCTCGGCCAGCGGGTTGCGCGTCAGGCCCTGCAAGGCCGCGCCCGACAGGCCCAGCGCCCCGCCGATCAGTATGGCCAGCACGGCTCGCGGCAAGCGCAGTCCAAACAGGATCAGGTCCGACAGCTGGTCGCCCGGCGTGACCACCCCCTGCCACAACGTCACGGGCGAAAGCCACACCCGCCCGGCCATCAGCGAGGCCAGGAACGCGATCGCGAGGACGGTCAGGAGGGCGATGGTGAGGACAAGGCTAAGTTTCACCTGCGCCCCCTGCCTTCCACCGCGACCAGCGCCCGGCGCAAATCCAGCGCCGCCTTCGCCGACTGCGGCACGCCGCAATTGTACAGTGTCTCCGGATAGGTGATCCGCCGCCCCGCATAAATCCGCATCAACAGCCCGTTCTGCGCATCCGTCAGCGAAGGCTTCGACGCCGATGTCGCCCCGTACATCAAAACGTCCGGCCGCGCGGCCAGCAGCTCCTCGGCCCCGAAACTGTTGTAGGTCTCGGTATCCAGCTTGGAGGCGATATTCACCGCCCCCGCCGCCTCGATGATGGCGTTGGCCAGGGTTTTCCGCCCCGGAACCGAATCCCCGCTCCAGGCGGCCACCACAAACGGCCGCGGCGGCCGGCTGGCGGCCAGGCTGGCCAGCGTCGCGTCCATCTCGGCGATCAGCGCGTCGGCCCTCTGCGGCTCGCCCACCGCCGCGCCCACCTGCCGGGTGATCTGGCGAATGTCCTCGAACGAGGTCGCGCTCCTTATCTCGATCAGCGGCGCCCCCGCCGCCCGCGCCACGCGCTTGGTGACCGCGGTGGAAAAATCCCCCGCGATGATCAGATCCGGCTTCTCGGCCACAATCTCCTCCGCCGACCCATGATTGATGGGAACGCCCGCATCCAGCCCAGGCTCGATCCACTGAATGGCGTCATGGGCCCGATAGGTCACCGAAGCGATCCGCGCCTTCGGAACCATCTGCAGCAACAAAATGTCCGCGCACTCATTCATGGTCATGATCCGCACCGGCTTGAGCGTGGGGGCAGGGGCGGGGGCGGCGGCCGGAGCGGCGGGACCGGCCACCAGACCCAAAATAGCTACCGTCATCCCGGCGAACGTCAGGACCCATTCTTCCTTAGTACGTCGGGTATGGATGATCGCCGCGCGCGCGGCGATCACGCAGGACGCCAGCGCTCGTTCCACGATGGGTCCCGGCTTTCGCCGGGATGACGGCTGGGGTTGGCGGGTCAAGCTGATCTCACCCCCCTAAAATCCCTTCCTCAGCCTGATCACCGCGCTCCGCCCAGGGCTCACCGCCGTGTACTGTTCCTGATAGTCCTCATCGAAAAGGTTATCCACGCGGACAAACACCTGGGCCCCCGACCCGATCTCGCGGCTGACCGACAGGTTCACCAGGGTGTAGGCCGGCATCAGCCGCCGGGGCGAGGGGAAGGCGAAGGGGTCGGTGAAGTCGAAGTCGCGGAACTCGCCGGTGTAGCGGACGGTGAGCGTCGCGGCGGTCTTCTCGTCATGCCAGGTCAGGTTCACGCTGCCGGCGTATTCCGGTCGGCGCACTTCCGGCAAACCGCCGCCCTCCTCGGCCGTCAGGTGGGTCCAGGCGGCGAAGGCGTCGAGCTTGTCGTTCACCCGGACATTGAGCGCCGCTTCCACCCCGTTCTGCACCGACACCGTGGTGCGGTTCTCGGGCGTCGACAAAAACCCCGGCAGGAAGCGCGTGAAGATCTCGTCCTTCAGCCGGCTGTTGAACGAGGTGACCGCCACGCTGTAACGGCGGCTGTCGGGCGCAAAGTCGAACCCTGCCTCCCAGCCGCGCGAGGTCTCGGGCATCAGGTTCGGGTTGCCGACGAAGCTCATGGGATCAAAGCCGAACAGCTCGAAATTGGTGGGCGCCGCCAGACCCGTGCCGGCCGCCGCGCGCAGGCGAAGGCCGTTCATCAGGCCGTAACTCGCCTGGGCGCGCCAGGTGTCGGCATTGGCGAAACGCGCGTTCTGGTCGTGGCGCACAGACGCGCCAAGGCCCAGGTGACCTGCGAACACGCCTTCATATTCGGCGACGTAGCCGATGTTGTTCAGCACCCGCCGGGTGTTGGTCGGCGTCGGCGCCCCGACCGGGATATTCAGATAGGTCTCGCGCTTGTCGTCGACCGCCAGGGTCAGCGCCTGGGCCGCGTCCTCCCCGCCGAACTTCCAGGTCGCTTGGGCCGTGGCCTTGGTGCGGGTTCCCTCGCTGCCGGAGGTCAAGGCGCCCGCGGTGTGCGCTCGCCGATCGGTCTCATTGCCCTGCAGGGTCAGGGCGGTCTTCAGCCGGCCGTCCATGAGGTCGGCCTCGCCGCGCACCAGGCCCATCAGGGCGCGGCTCTCGATGTCGCCCGACCCGTCGATGAACCGGCCGTAGGTGGCCGGATTGACCGGGATCCCGGTGTTGAAATCGGCGTCGAAATCTTCCGAAAGGTCATCGGCCTGCATGTTGTTGTAGCGCGCCACGGCCCGGACCCGGGCGGTGTCCGAAAGGGTCAGTGTGGCTTTGCCGACCAGGTTGAAGTCCTGGTAGTTCACATCGCGCGTGCCGCCGACTGCGCCGGGCTCGCCGTCGGTCGAGAACCAGGCCCCCGACAGGGCATAGTCCAGTTTGCCGGCGACGCCCGCCTGGCGGACCGAGGCGGCGAGGGTGTTGTTCGTCCCGCCCTCGATGCGGCCGCGCAGGACTGGCGCCTCGGCGCCCGTCGCCGTGATGTACGAGATCACGCCCCCGATCGCCTGCGACCCATAGAGCGAGCTTTGCTGGCCGCGCAGCACCTCGATGCGCGCCACATCGTCGGCGATCAGGGTGGAGAAATCGAACTGCCCCTGGAAGGGGTCGCCCGCGTCCAGCCCGTCGATCAAAACGAGGGTGTGATTGCCCTCGCCGCCGCGGATGCGCACCTCGCTGAACTGGCCGATCGGGCCACCGCGATTGACGGCCACGCCCGGCACATCACGCAGGATGTCGGAGACCACGCGCGTGCCGCGGTCTTCCATCTGGGCCGGACTGATCAGGGTGACCGACGCGCCCAGGGCGTCGGCGCGCACCGCATCGCCGCGGCTGGCCGAGGCCACCAGATCGTCGAGCTGGGTGATGTCATCATCGTCCGCCGTTTCGCCCGCGAACGCCAGAACCGGCGCCGCCAGCAAGGCCGCGATGGCCGTCGATTGAATCAGAAACCTTCTCAAAGCAGTCGCCTTTCGTGTCGGGAGGAAAGGCCGCAAGGCCGCCCCCGACAGGCGTGCGCGCGACGAAATCCGCGCCGGCGCGCTAAGGCGCGCAGACGCACATTATCTCGTCGCTCGACGGAGTTCCGCACCTGGACTTCCCTGGTCCTGGCATGAGCGACCGCGCCAACCGGTCTCCTGGCTCACGGGTCATCACGGAACGATCACCTTCCCGGGCGAACCCAGTGGCTGCGGTGGAGAATAACCTCCGCCACGCGATCGTCCGCTCACCGCTTACAGTTGCAGGGACAGCCTCAGATTCGACGCTGGATTGGGCGTCTCACTGATGTTCCCGCTAGGCCCTCATCGGGCATCGGCGCGTTCGATGTTCAAGTCCCGGCCGCAAGGCCGACGGGTCACAATTGTCACGCATCCCGAAACGCGCAACAGTTATTTTGCAGTTCGGCATGAGAGCCACCGATGCGAAACGCAATCCTGATCCTCTTGCTGGCAGCGACCGCCGCAGCCTGCGCCGGCGCTCCGCCGCCCAGCGCCGCGCCCTACACGGCGCCGCCCACCTATTGCGGTCTGGACTGTGATGCGCTGCGCCAGGAGGCGGTAAAGCTGTCCGCGCGGGTCCACGCCATCCTGGCCCAGGACAAGACCGGCCGGCGGTCCGCGCCCGCCAAAGACAACGGCCTGGTCAGTCCGTGGATCGCGAGCTTCTATGTCGCCGAAGGTCCGGGCAAAGAGGAACTCCTGCGCCTGAACGAGTCCTACCGCGCGCTGGGCGACGTCGCGCTCGGCTCTGAATGTCCGGTGGCCGGTGAGATGTTCGTGGGGTTCTAGCCCGCGCGCTGGTTCTTGTACTTGCGGTGGCAGGTGGTGCAGTTGTCGCCCAGGTCGTTGGCGGCTGAACTGAAGGCCTTGCCGTCCTTGGCGGTGGCGCCGGCGACGGCGGCGGCGGCCAAGGTCTGAAACTGCGTCGCCGCGCTCTTCCAGTCGCCCTGGTCTTTCATGTTTTCCGGCTTTAACAGGTAATCGGCCGAGGCCCTCATCGCCTTGGCCGCGTCGAGCGCCTTTTTCCAGTCGGCGGCGCTGACGGGCTTGGGATCGAAGTTGGGATCAACCTTGCCGCCGATGTCGAACAGGATATCGGCCGAGGGCTGCACGACCTTGGCCATGTCGTCCTTGATGGATGTAGGGGCCGCGCCGCCGCCGCTGGCGGTCATGCAGGCGGTGAGCATCAGAAGGGCCGCGCCGGCCATGAGTTTGCGAAACATCACACGATCTCCCCAAAGAGGTTTCAGCGGCGATTTAAAAGCTATTTTTGGCCGCCAAATTTCAGTGCGCGTTCGCCACTACGCTGGTCTGACTCATCGCCTCGCGCAGCCACTGCTTGGCCCGGCGCACCCGCGTCTCCACGCCCTTGACGGTGATGCCCAGCGCCGTGGCCGCATCGCGTTGTGACAGCTCGTTCAGGGCCGTCAAAACCAGCGGCTCGCGCAGCTGGTTCGGCAGGGCGTTCAGCGCCTTGTGGAATCCCGCGGCGGTTTCGGTTTCAATCAGATCGGCCTCGGCGTCGTGGGCTTCGCCCATGTCCAGTTCGGGCAGATAGATCGCCCCCCGCTGGCGCACCGCCCTGCGACGACCCCAGTCGCGGCACTTGTTGAGCGCGATGCACACCAGCCAGATCTCAAACGGCCGTGAGGCGGGATAGGTCTGCAAGGCCGCCCAGGCCGAAGCCAGAGTGTCTTGCGTCAGGTCGTCAGCATCCTCCGCCGACCGGACACGCCTGACGATCAGCCCGCGCACCTTGCCCTCATACCGCGCCATCAGCACCGGAAAGGCCCGCCGGTCGCCATTCAGCGCCAGGGTGACCAACTGACCGTCAGCCAGCTCCTCGCGGCGGGGACGTTTGTGCGGCGAGGGACAAGCCTCGCCGCGACCAGGCAGGCGCCGGCTGGAAGGGAAGCCATCCGCCGCCGCTGGGTCGATCTGTAATACGCGATTCAGGCTAGCCATCTGACCTCACCTCCCCATCATGGGATTGAAGGCGAAGCTGAGGCGCGGCGATCCGCGTGTCGCGTACGAAACGGTTACGGGGCTTGTTACGCCCGGTCAGGCACGAGCCGACACGGGCCCTTGCGTCTCATCGAACAGCAGCACCCGGCCAGCGTTGCCGAGGCCGAGGAAGGTCGAGACGTTGTGCAGGATCGCCGCGATGATCGGCGCCCCGACACCCAGGACGCCGGCCGCGGCGAGCGCCGTTAGGCCGAAGGTGAAGGCAAGGCCGATGCCGACATTGACATAGATCGTACGGCGGCAGCGGCGCGACAGCCGGATGCAGGTTGCCAGCCGGTGCAGGTCGTTGGTCATCAGCGCCAGGTCCGCAGAGGCCATGGCCACATCGGCGCCTTGCGCGCCCATGGCCACCCCGACCGCGCCGGCGCGTAAGGCGAGCGAATCGTTGATGCCGTCGCCGACCACCATGGGGCGGAAGCCCGCGCGGATTTCCTGGCGCACGCGGTTGAGTTTGTCCTCAGGCAGCATGTCGGCCTGATAGTCGTCGATCCCGACCTCGGCGGCGATAACTTCAGCGACGGCCGCGCGGTCGCCCGTGAGCATGACCATCCGCTCAATGCCCAGCGAGCGAAGTTCGCGCACGGCGTCGGCCGCGCCGGGCCGTAGCTGGTCGGAGAAAAGCAGCCAGCCCAGGAAGTGTTTGCCATAGCTGACTCCGGCGATCGGGCCGTTGTGCTCGGGCGGCTCCGGCGGGGTGATGCCCAGCCGCTCGAAGAGGTCGGGGCGACCGAGCGCGGCGAGCTTGCCGTCGTACTCGCCCGTCACTCCGAAGCCGCCGATTTCGCGCGCGTCAGTCAGTTCCAGCCGTTCGGCTTCGGGTACGGCAGCCGCGGCGGCCTTGCTGAGCGGGTGGTTGCTGGAAGCACCCAGACTGCCCGCGAGGCGGCGCATGTCGTCCTTCTCAACGCCCTTGGCGGTCTTGACCTTGACGAGGTGCAGCTCACCGGTGGTGATGGTGCCGGTCTTGTCGAACACCACCGAGGTGACGTCGGCAAGGTGCTCGAGGAAGGCCGAGCCCTTGATCAGGATGCCGTGTCGCGCGGCCACCACGATGGCCGCCACCGACGTCGCCGGCGCGGCCAGAACCAGCGCGCAGGGGCAGGATGCTACCAGCACCGCCAGCATGGCCGGCACATTGTTGGTCAAAAACCAGGTGCCCGCCGCGACCAGCAAAACCAGCGCCATATACTGGCCGGCGTAACGGTCCAAGAGGCGCGTGACCGGCGGCTTGGCGTCCTCGGCCTCGCGCATCAGAGTGATGATCTTGCCGAGCGTCGTATCCTCGCCCACGCGGGTCAGTTCGATTTCCAGAAGGCCGTCGACATTCATCGATCCCGCCAGCGCCATGTCGCCCGGCCGCACGTAGATGGGGACCGACTCACCGGTCAGCGAGGCCATATCGAGGCTGGAGATGCCCTTCAGCACCACGCCGTCAGCCGGCAGCCGTTCGCCGGCGCGCAGCTCGAGGATGTCGCCCTCTTGCAGCTCGGTGGTGGGCACGAGCTCATAGCCGCCGCCGGGCAGCACCCGCCGCGCGTCGGTCTGGGTCAGGCGGCCCAGCGCCTTCACAGCTTCCTGCGAGCCCAGCATGCTGCGCTCCTCCAGGATGTGGCCGACGGTCATGACGATGGGTAGCAAGGCCGCGGTCAGCATGTCGCCCGTGGCGAAGGCCGCCACCCAGGCGAGGGCCACCAACCGCTCGGTGATGCCGTCGAGGCTGGGATGTCGCAGGCTCTCCCACGCCGCCGCCAGCACGGGCGGGGCGACCAGCAGGGCCGCGATGCCGGCCACCAGGTCGGACATGGCGCGTTGCTCGGGCAGGGCGAAACGGATCACCACCGCCACGATAAGCAGACATCCCGAGGCCAGCGACATCGACATGCGAAGGGCCAGCATGAAGCGTTCGGAGTTTTCCAGCAGACCTTCGCCGTCACCGCCGCCGCCCCGAAGGCCGATGGCCGAGCGCAGTCGTTGCCAGAAGCCGGGCTCTTCGTAGCCGTACCGCCGGGGCCGTTCGAGGATGCTCATGACCTTGTTCCTACCTCGGCCGCGCGCCGGGACCATTGGTCACGATGCGCTGACCGCTTTGCGGATCGACCACAAGGACCGACCCGGCCTTGCCCAGCACTGTACCGATATTGTCTCGGAAATACTGCTGTTCAAGTCCGGAACGGGCTGAACCGGCGGCGCGCTCATAAGCCAGGATGCTGGTGGTGTCGGTGGTGGCCTGGGTGGTGCGATCGGTGGCGGTGCGTCGGGCGTCGCCCTTGATCTGCACCGCCTGCTGGTCGGCGCCCTGGCGCAGGTTCTCGGCGTCGATTTGCGCCGTGGCCCGGTTCTGCTCGGCCTTCTGGGTCGCGGTCAGCACCTGATCGTAGGCGAGTTTGGCGACGGGCGGCAGCTGGGGCTCCAGATCGATGCGCACGATTTCGACGCCGAAGCCGACCTTGCCGGCATCGAGCGCCTTGAGCCGGGCGTTCATTTCATCGGACAGGCGCTGGCGCACAGCCTCGCGCACGGTGTTGATGCCCAGCCCCCGTCCGCCGGACGCGCCCTGCGCCACCAGAAAATCATTCAGCGACTGGCCCGCAGCGACCCTGACGGCGGTCGCGCGAAAGATGCGATCAAGCGCCGGCAGCAAGTGGTCCTTGCGTAGCACATAGGCCACCGGGTCGCTGATGCGGTAGTTCAAGGTCGCATCGAGCAGGACCACATTGTTGTCGCCGGTCAAATAGGGCGCGGCGGTGTCCGGCAGCGGCTTGGCGCCGGGATCGTTTGACGCCTCGTTCAGGCCCGCCACCTTGAGCAGCGGTCCGACCGGGCGCGTCAGCCGGCGCTCGGGTCCGGGGAGCATTTCGACCCGGTCGATCGGCCTTGGCCAGGCGAGCAGGAGGCCAGAGGCCTGGGTCTTCACCACCTGGCCGAAGCGCAGCACCACCGCCTGGTTTTCGGGATTGATGACCCGGCAGTTGCTGGCAAACCAGAAGGCGCCCAGGAGCAGGGTGGCGAAAAAGATGATGCGGAATCCGATCGCGGCCGACTGGACGATTGGTCCAGGCGGCGGCGCGGGCGGCGGGCCCTCGGCTTCCGGCAGATGGTCGGGCTCGCCGGTCATTACCTGGGGGCCGCTCCGCTGGGTCCATCGCTCAGCACCTTGAAGGGCGCGGAGTCGGTGCGCAGGATCACCGTGGTGTTCGGCCCCATCACCTTGCTGGCGGTGTCGAGCGAGCGCAGCGTCGTATAGAGCCCGGGGTTGGCGTTATAGGCTCCGGCATAGACTCTGGCGGCAGCGACTTCCCCACCGGCAATGGTCTGCGAGGCCTGCCGGCGCGCGGTGGCGACGGTTTCGGTGGCGTAGACCTCGGCGTCCGAGGTGATTTGCGCCGCGCGCTTGGCGCCCTCGGCGGTGGCCTGGGCGGCGGCGATTTCACGTTCAGCCGCCATCCGGTTGACCGTGGCGGCCAGGGTCAGCTCGGGCAGGGTCATCCGTTCGACGCCGACCTGGCTGACCTCAATGCCATAGCTTTGCAGGAGCTGGGGCGAGACCTGGCCGCGCAGCTGTTGTTCAAAGGCGTCGATGTGGACGGCCGCCGGATCGGGGTTCACCAGGTCCGAGAAGTTGAAGTTGCTGGCGGTGGTGTGCATGCGCGCCGAGACGAAATTGCGCACCTGCATGGCCGCTTCGTCCGGCTGATTACGCAATGTGCGCAGGTATTTCAGGATGTGCTCCGGATCGTTCGGCACCCGCCAGGCGGTGTAGGTCTGCACCAGCACTCGCAGATTGTCGCGCGTGCCGACGTCCTGCAGGCCGGTAGAGCTGGTTTGCAGCTGCAGTTTGACAGGGATGGTGCTCTCGATCGGATAGAACCATTTGAAGGCAAGGCCCGGTTTGGTGATGACCCGCACCGGATTGCCCAGGCGGCTGATCACCACCGCTTCGTCGGCGGGAACCATGACCACGCAGGTCACCAGGACAGCGATGATGACGATTAGCGAGGCCACCACGGTGCGGACCGTCATGCGGACGCGCGCGCGCGGACCCTTCGGTTCGTCGTCGTCGTCTTCGGGCGAAAAATCATGAGCGGACACGGGCGGTCTTCTCTTCTATCGGGCGCCGGGGGCGCGGTTGGAGGCGGAGATCATTCAGGCGCGGCTCTTTCCGTGGAGGTCGAGCGCGGAAGGTCGGGCACGTACGGGGTCGAGCTGGTCGCGGGCGCCCCGGACGGAGCGGGCTGGGCGTTGCGCATGTCGATCAGCGGGATCGAGCCGGCGGGCAGGTTGTGGTCGACGATCATGATCTGGCGGCCGCGCAGGCCCTCGACGAGGTTGCGCGAGCGCCGCTCCAGCAAGAACGCTGATGGGCTCAGCGCATAGGCTTGTCGCTCGGCGGCGAAGCGGGCGGCGTCGCCCGTCACCTGCTGCATGCGGGTGACCGCCTGGCCGGCGGCGGCGCTGGTGGCCTGATAGGCTTCCTGCTGGGCCTGGCCCTTGGTGCGTTCAGCGTGGGCCTGGGCGAGGAAGGCGCTGGTGGCGGCCTGAATGCCCGCGGCCTGGACGTGATGATAGGCGGCGGCGGCCTTGGCCGGCGGATGGATCTCATTGACCAGAACCGCCATGATCTCCACGCCGGCGTGATACTGGTCGACCGCCTTGGCGAGGTCGGCCCGCAAGGTCTCCTGCAGGTTCTCACGCGAGGCGCCCAGCACCCCGGTCAGAGTGTGCGACGAGAAATAAAGCAAGGCCAGGCGGTCGGCTTCCTGTTCGACGATCTTGGACTGGCTTGAAGCACGATACACAGAATCGCGCGCAGCCTGGTCGGTCATGCCGGTGCGGTAGAGCACCAGGATTTCGGTGTTCACCGCCTGGAAGCTCTGGGCGTTGCCGCCCTCATCGGCGACCAGATAGGTGGCCTGGGTAGTGTGGCCAGTCTCCCAGCCCCGGGACATGGCGGCGGTGGGCACGGCCTCGGCGGGGATGCGCTCGATCTTGGCGGCGTCGGCCACGGCCTTGGCGCCTTCCTCCACGCCGGCTGCGATGGTGTGGATCGTGCCGTACTCCACCGGCCGCACCCGGCCCATCGGCCAGGGCATGACCAGGTGAAAGCCGGGCTTGAGCACGGAGACCGGCGCGCCGAAGCGCTCATAGACCCCGCGCTGGTCCGGCCCCAGCAGCTTCACGCCGGTCAGCATCCAGCAGAACAGGAAGGTCACGGTTAGCGCCGGCACGGCGGCGGCAGTCAGGAACGACAGGGCCCAACTGCGTGCGAAATCGAGTCCGAGATGAGTGCGGATCAGGTTGCCGGGCGAACGCGGTCCCGCGGTCAGGATGGTGGCGATGATGCTGTCGGTGGCGGCCCTGGCGGTGTCGGGCGACGGCTCGGGCAGGAACAGGCGGCCCAGCGCCCGCACGCCCATCTCGACAGCGACGACCGGGCTGATCAACGACAGTCCGCGCTGAATCCAGACGACCCACCCGTAATGCAGGCCGCGCCCGATCTCGGCCAGGCCGGCGACGCCAAGGATCAGAGTGGCGAGCAGCAGCAGGCGCCGCAGCCCGGGCGCTTCGGGCATCTGCTCGCGCGGGAAGGCGTTCATCATCCGCTCGGCGATCAGGGCCGGAAATGCCAGGCCGATGATCAGTGCGGCGATCAGGTTGGCGTCATTGCTGACGGCGACGGGCGCTCCTGCCTTGGGCCACATCAGCCAGGTGAGGAGGACGATAACCGCCGCGCCCAGCGGCAGCAGGACGGCCTGACCCTGGCGGGCCAGGAAACCCGGCCCACGCTTCCAGGCGATGGCCAGAAGGGTAGGCGGGGCATTGTCGATTTCGCCGGCCGCCATGGCCGTCTCGACACGTCGGCGCCACAGCCGGGAGCCGGTGAGCAGGCCTGCCGCGACGAGCGCGAAGAGTACGAGCAAAACTGCGCCGAAGCTGGTTTCGCCCAGACCGCCGATCGCCAGTTCGCGCGACAGGCCGACCAACTTGGCGGGGCCCTTGAAGGGCAGAAGATGGACCGTCAGCAGCACGACGATGACGCCTGCATAGATGGCGTAAAGCCAGGTCAGGCGACCGACGAGCTGGACCGCCCGGCTGAGCGGGGCGCCCTGCAGCAGATCGGAGGCCTGGTCTGACGAACTCATCGATGTTTCCGTGGTCGCCACGCCATCAAACGGGCGTGGCCGGGTTCTGATAACTGACTGATATTACGCACGAAGTCGCTTCTTCCCTCTAGGCCCCGACTTTCTGGAAAAAGGCTGGGGTCACCTATCAGCTAACGAGAGCGGTGACAAACCAGAACACCCCCAGGCCGATGAGCCCCGCGCCGGCGGTTTCACCGAGTGGGTTTCGCAAGGGCAGAAGCTTGCGAAACCCAAGCCAGACAAGGATTGACGCCGCAGTGGCGATCGCCACGGCGGCCCCGGCCGCGCCCAGATCGTGAGCAGCCAGCACCGGCCCCAGGGCCCGGCCCGGCAGACGCAAGAGGTCAAGATCGGAGGCCTGGCTCATGCCGCTGATGAAGGCGAAAAGGCCGGCCGGCGCGGCTAGCAACCACCTGGGCCTTTGCGGACCGGCGAGCCACAGGAAGGCAAGGCCCGCCAGACCAAGACCGCCGACTGTCAGGCCCAGGGTCGCGCCCTTCAGGAAGGCGGCGCCGGTCGCGGCGGCTATGACCAGGCCAAGAGTTATGGCGGTCCCAATCCTGGCCCGCCTGCTGAGCGGAAGGCCGCCGACATGACTGCGGATCGCCGCCCCGCCCAACAACACGATCAGCAGCATGACGGCGCCTTCGCCGATGGCCGGATCCAGCACGGCCACACGTGCAAGAGCGGCGACCAGCGAAAGGGCATAACCGACGACTAGGCCCGCAACGATCGCGGCAAGATCCTCCCAGGCCATGGCAAGCAACAGCAATCCGGCCAGCACGCACAACCGGTCGAGGTCCCTGACCAGCTTCAACGCTCCCTGACGCGCAAACAGCGCGGGTGGCGTTCCGGCCTTGGACCCCGCAGCTTGCAAGGTCTGATGGGTGCGGTCGAACATCCCGAGCCAGGGGTTGCCGCCGTTCACCTGCACCCGCGCATAGTTCACATGGGTCGGCACGCGCAAAAACAGCAGGGAATCGCCCAGCGTAACGCCCTCGGTGCTGGGGCAATTGAAGATCAGCTCATAGCGGTAGATGCCCGGCGTCAGGGCCATGGTGTAGACCTCACCAAATCCCTCGCCCTGGTCGATCAGCTTGCAGGCGCCGCCGGCCGACCGGGCGGTGAACTGGGCGTGGACATAGTCGGCCACCTCGTTGATTCGGGGCGGCGGCTTGCCGGGCTCGGCGATGGCGTCCGCCGCCGCCTTGGGCAGCATGACCCGCAGACGGATCGTGGAGCCCTCGATCACCCAGGTCGAATAGCTGACCTGACGCGAGCCGCTGTGAGGCGTAGCCAGGGCCACGCTCTTTTCGGCGGCATGCGCCCCCAGCGGCGCAGCCAGCACCAGGAGCACGACGCTCACCACCCTCGCCAGTTCGCGGATACTCACGGCCGCATGCCCGGGGCGAGAATGATCTTCGCGCCCCGCCTCAGGAACCGCAGGTTTTCTTCCTTCGCCTTGCTGCGTTGCTCACCCATGTAGTCGTCGTAGACGCTGTTCTTGACGGTCTCGAAGTCCTTGAAGACCGGCGGGCGGCGTATCTCCATAATCAACACGTGCACGCCGTCGCTCTCGGAGATGGGGCTGGAAAACGTCCCGTCGTTCATCGCCGCGGCGATCGGATAAAGCTTGGGTCCCAGTTTGATCTTGGCGGCGAAGTCCGGCTCGGTGCCGCTTACCCGGCCGGAGTCGACCAGGCCGTAGTGTTGTTTGACGTAGTCGCGGGGCGCGCCGGCCTTGAGCTCATAGGCCGCCTGGGCCGCGTCGGCCATCGCCTGGGTCTCGGTCTGGGCGGCGTATTCATAGCTTCCCCAGCGCAGCAAGAGGTCAGTCAGCTGCATGCTGCCGTCGGTATCGAACCGCTCGCGATGGGCCATGAAATGCGCCCGCAGCACATCGTCATCGGGCGATGCCGCCCTCGACTGCGCCGAGGTCAGGGCCCCCACGCTGTCGTGCAGGGCAGTGCGAACATTGGTGTCCTGTTCGGGCAGGTCGAGCGCCAGCGCCCGCTGAACGATCAGTTCCTGGTCGATCATCTCGTTCAGGAACTCCAGGCGCTGGGCCTTGGTGATCTGAACGTAGGGCACGCCGTACTTCTGTTCGATCTCGAGCAGATAGTCGCTCTCGAGCACGGGCTCGCCGTTGACGAGGGCGACGACGCCGGGCGGGACCGTGGTCACCTCCACGCTGGCCGGTCTGAACAGGCCGAACGCGGCCATGGTGAGGCCGGCGAGGCCGGCGATGATCGCCAGCGCCAGCGGACGCACAGGCTGGCGCACCACCAGGGCCATCGCCCGGCTGATCAGGCCGGCCCGCACAGGCTGCGGGCTCTTATCGCTCGGAGGCGGTTTGGACATAGACGGCCAGGGCTCGAATTTGGGTCAGGGACAACTTGCCGATGAAGGCCGGCATGATGCCGTGCCGTCCATAATAGATCGACTCGTAGAGACTTTCGGGATCGCCGCCATAGTCCCAGGTGTTGGCGGTGAAATCGGTGGCGCCGTAATCGATATTGCCGCGCCCGTCGCCGGAATGGCAGTCATCGCACAGCGCCCGGAAATAGAGCTCGCGGCCCAGCGAGGCGGCCTCCGGATCGGCCGGGCGGCCACTCAGCCGGATGATGTATTGCACAAGGTTCCGGATCTCGGTCTGGCTCAGCTGGCCGCGCAGGCCATAGGCGCGCATCTCGGCGAGATCCATGGACTTCTGGTGGCCCGAGCGCACGCCGTAGAGGATGTCCCGCTCGAGACGGAAGACGCCGTCGCCATAGAGCCAGACCTTGTCCGTCAGGTTCGGCGTGCCGCTGCCCTGGCGCCCTTTAAGATCCTCGCCATGACATTCGGCGCAGTGCTTGGTGAAGAGTGGCCTTGCTTGCCGGGCGGCAAACCTGACGAGCTCGGGGCGCCTGACAACCTCTTCGCGCGATGCCGTCATGAGACCGGTTTCCATCCGCACCTGGTTGGTCCTCCAGGCTGCGAAACCGGCAATCCCGACAACGCACAGAGCGATGACGAGCGCCCAGCCGCGCCGGGCTCTTAGCCAGGCTGCAACAGATCGGAAGGGGCTGGTCGTCGGCATCGGGCCTTTCACGAGAGAAGTCGTCCTCCCCCGCCGCATCGCTACGGCCCACCCTTTGGTCAAGGAAAATAGGCGGGAGGGCCCATCTATTTCCGGATAGGAATTCTACGCCCGGCGCTTGGCGGCCATCTCGCTTATGGTCCCGAAGATGACGCCCAGCGAGACCCACAACACGGTCTGGATGCCCAAGGAGGCGGCGCGGAAATCCCACATGGTGGTGGCGCTGAAATCGGCCGGGGTTTCGACAATAGTCGGCAGCAACTGGATGGCGGCCACGATGACGACCAGATAGACGCCCGCGGCGGCGAGCGTTCCATTCCAAGAGCCCATGTTGGCGACCAGCCGCTTGCGCAGCAGCAGGCCGACCAGGGTGGCGGCCACCGATATGGCCATCAGCAGGAAGTAGGTGCCCGTCCGCAGCGCGACGGTGTCGTCATTGGTGCTGGCCGGCGGGCTGGGCGGGTACTTGATTCCCGGAACGACATAGAGGGTGACAAGGCAGATCACGGCCAGACTGACCGCCGTCGCGCCCGGCCCCATGGCCCCCATCCGCCCGTTGCCGAAGGCGAACAGAACGCCGAACAGGACCCCCATACCCGCGCCGATGACGATGGTGCCGGTGGCAAGACCGAGCGTCTGTTGTGTGTCGCGGCTAACGAGCTCCGGCTCCTCCGCGGCCGGCGGATTGCCCGCGGCGACCGAGGTGGCCTCTTCCTTGGCCCCCATCTGCTCTTCATAGGCGATGGCCTGGTTGACCGAAGGCTCGCCGAAGACGTTCGCGAAGGCGAAGGCGAGGACACCGGCGAGAATGCCGGCGATCAGCCCGCGGATGATGAATTTTGCAACCATGGAGTCCTCCCCGACTCTGCGGTTTGGCGACGGCTTCCTGCCGCCGCATCAGGGGTGTTTAGTGGCAGGGGAACCCGAGCAGGTGGCGCGCGTCGTGCAGCCACTCGTGGATTCCGGCGCCCTGGATCAGGGACGTCGCGCCCTGTTCGGCGCCGACAAAATAATAGGCCAAAGCGACCAGCACGCCGCCGAGAATCGCCCAAGGCACGATCTTGCTGACGGGAATCGCCTCTGGTGCGGCGATGACTTCTTCTCTCGCGCCTGCGGCCATGAACTGTTTCTCCTCACCTTGGCGGCGCAAAGCCGCTGACTTTATTACGCACGGGACTCTGCGTTCCCTCGGCGGTGGATGAAAAAAGAGGAGGGGAAGCTCCGTCTGCAGTCATCCTTAACCGTCCGTCCTTTGTCGTTAGTCCGTTGACTAGTCAATAAACGAGCTTAGTTGCGGGTTCCGGCGGCCATGGGGCCGCTGCAAGGCGCTTTCATGACCCCGCGCATCACGCTGATCAGCACCGCGACCACCAAAGCCCTGCGCGCGGCGACCTTCGGCGGTGACGGGCCGCTGGATGAACAGGGCCGCGCGGCGGCCGAACGCCTGGCTGGATCCCTGGGCGAGGTGGACCAGTGCTGGATCAGCCCGGCGCAGAGCGCGCGGGAAACGGCGGACTTGCTGGGTCTGAAGGGCATGGTTGACGATGCCCTGCACGACTGCGACTTCGGGCGCTGGAAGGGCCTGACCTTCAAACAGGTGGTGCTGAAAGAGCCGCTCAAGCTGGCGGCTTGGATGAGCAATCCCGGCCAGGCGCCGCACGGCGGCGAGACGGTGGAACAGCTGATTTCGCGCGTGGCGGGCTGGCTTTCCTTGCGGGGCGCGGCCAGGGGTCACACTGTGGCGGTGACCCATCCGGCGGTGATCCGCGCGGCGATCGTGCATGTGATTGAGGCCGGTCCCCAGAGTTTCTGGCGCATCGATGTCGTTCCCTTAGCCAGGGCTGACCTTCGAACCAACGGTAAACGCTGGGTGCTGCGCTCCCTCGGGGCCATGACTGCGGATGATGGTGTGGGTTCGGTGGAGGCCCAGGCGGCCGAGCTGTGAGGGGCCTTGCGCCCTGGCGCGTTTTAGGTCAGGCGAACCAAGGGTTTAGGCGGGGGATGTCCCTCGCCGGGAAAGACTGATGGAACGGGAAGACAAGGCCTTCGCCCTCTTCGGCGCCATGGTGGTCCTGGCGCTGCTGATCATGGGCGCGATCAATCTCTACGCCGCTCGCGGCACCGGCTCCGATATCAGCCGCATCGCTTATTCTCAATTCCTCGACGCGGTCGACCAGGACCGCGTGACGACGGTGGAGATCGAGGGCGACAAGCTCGGTGGCATCATGCGGGAAGGGGACAAGTCCGTCCGTTTCCGCACCATCACGCCTCAGGATCCGGGCCTCGTGTCGCGGCTGCACGCCCACCACGTCAAGATCACCGCCGACGCCGCCCCGCCGACCGTGCCTTCCGTGCCGAGCCTGCTAGGCCTTGTTTTGCCTGTCGTTTTCATTGTCGGCCTGCTGGTCGCGATCACGGTCTATGCCTGGCGGCGGATACCTGGCGCGAGCGCCAGCAACACCCTGGCCAAATCCCGGGCCCGCAAGCTCGCGGAACGAAAATCAGGCGTTACCTTCGCCGATGTGGCCGGGGTCGACGAGGCGCGCGAGAGCCTGCAGGAGATTGTCGATTTTCTGAAGGACCCTTCGAAATTTCAGGCGCTCGGCGGCCGCATACCGCGCGGCGTGCTGCTGGTGGGACCGCCCGGAACCGGCAAAACCCTGCTGGCCCGGGCCATCGCCGGCGAGGCCGATGTGCCGTTCTTCACCATATCGGGTTCGGATTTCGTCGAGATGTTTGTGGGCGTCGGCGCCTCCCGCGTCCGCGCCATGTTCGATCAGGCCAAGAAGGCGGCGCCCTGCATCATCTTCATGGATGAGATCGACGCGGTGGGCAGAAAGCGCGGCGCGGGCCTGGGCGCTGGCAGTGACGAACGTGAGCAGACCCTCAACCAGCTGCTGGTCGAGATGGACGGGTTTGAGTCAGACCAGAGCGTCATCCTGATCGCCGCCACCAACCGCCCGGACATTCTCGATCCCGCACTGCTTCGGCCTGGCCGTTTCGACCGCGAGATCGTCGTCAACAATCCCGATGTGCTCGGCCGCGAGCAGATCCTCGCCGTGCATGTGCGCAAGACGCCGCTGGCCGCCGATGTCGATCTCAAGGTGCTGGCGCAGCGCACTTCGGGCTTTTCCGGCGCCGATCTGATGAACCTCGTCAATGAGGCGGCCCTGCTGGCCGTGCGCCGCGAGCGCACCGACATCGGCATGCGCGAATTTGAGGACGCCCGGGACACCGTCACCATGGGCGCCGAGCGCCGCACTCACGTGATGACCGAGGATGAGCGCCGGCTCACCGCCTATCGCGAGGGCGGTCGGGCGATCGTCGCCCTGCACGCGCCGGCGGCCGATCCCGTGCACAAGGTCACCATCGTCACCCGCGGACGCACCGGCGGCCAGGTCAAGCAGTCGCCAGAGGAGGACCGCCGCTTCCAGACGCTGCAGCAGGTCACCTCGCAGCTCGCCATCCTGATGGCAGGACGGGCGGCAGAAGAGCTTCGCTTCGGGCGCGATCAGATCACTTCAGGCGCGGCCGGCGATATCGACGAAGCCACCAAGCTTGCCCGCACGATGGTGACCCGCTGGGGCCTTTCCGAGGCGTTGGGCGCGGTGGCCTACGGCGAAAATCAGGACGAGGTGTTCCTGGGCGCGTCAGTCTCGCGTCAGCAGAATATCTCTGAGGAAACGGCTCGGGCCATCGACGCCGAAGTGCGCCGCCTGCTCGACGCGGCACTCGATCAGGCCAGGGCCATCCTCACCCGGCAGCGGGCGGACCTCGATCTGCTGGCCCAGGCGCTGTTGCGGGAAGAAACCCTGACGGGCGAGGAAATTCGAAGCCTGCTGGCCGCACGGGCCAAGCCCCGGAGAGCATGACATGAAGGCCATCGTCGTCGCGGTCGGAATTCTGATCGTGCTGCTGGGCGGGGCGCTGGTTTTACGCAGCATGGTCTATTCGCCGGCCGCCATCGGCGCCCAACGTGATCTGGCGGCCGCCAACGATCGCATGATGGCCGCCATGAGCGACAAGGCGGTGGTCTATCTGGGCGATCCCGACGTCGACTTCGTCAATCTGATGATCCCGCACCATCAGGGCGCGGTCGACATGGCCAGGATCGAGCTGAAATACGGGACGGACCCCAAGGTCCGAGATCTGGCTTCTCGGATCGAAGCGGCCCAGCAGCCGCAGATCGATCAGATGCACAGATGGCGACTTAATCACACGGTGACGCGTTCGGCCGATGAAGCGGCGGCCAGGCTGGCGCTTACGGCCGCCAACGACCACATGATGAAGGACATGCATCACGGGCCACAGGCGAGCAGCGCCCCGCCCGGCAAGCCCGACCATCAGTTCCTGGACATGATGTCACCGCACCACCAGGGCGCCGTCGAAATGGGCGAGGCCGAACTCAAATACGGCACGGATCCGGAAATCCGCGCGCTGGCCCAGGCGATCAATGAGGTCCAGCGGCGCGAGATCGCCGAAATGGCCAAACTCTCCGGCGGCTCCGGCCACCATCACTGAACCCTAGGCCGCGAGCGCCTGGCTCCGTTCGGCCGAAAAGGACTGCCGGATGAGCCGGCCCTGTCCAAAGATGCTCATGAAAGCAATGTCGGCGGCGTCACGCCCGGTCGCCACCCGCACCAGACCGGTCAGTGGCGCTTTGCCGCTGGGGTCGATCAGCCGCCAGCTGTCTTGCAGGTAAAGTTCGGCCACCGCATGCATGTCGGGCGGGTCGAGGTCGCAGGCGTAGGCGCTGACCGCGCGCGCCGGAATGCCCACGGCGCGCAGCAGGGTAATGGCCAGATGGGTGAAATCGCGGCACACGCCGGCTCGGTCGACGAAGGTATCCAGCGCGGTTGTCTGGCTGTCGCTGACGCCGAGCCGGTAGTCCACCTCGCGGGCGATCCAGGCCAGGATCGCGGCGGCGGCGTCGCCCCCGCGCAAGGCCCCGAATTCGCGGGCGACGAAAGGATGGAACCGGCCCATCGGGCAATAGGGACTGGCATTGAGATAGGGCAGCGCCTCGGCGGGAAGTTCGTGCATGGCGTTCTGGCGAAGGCCCGCCAGGACGCCGACCGTCTCAGAGCGTTCGATTTCCACCTCGTAACGGATTTCGACCAGCCCCTGGGCGGCGAACATCACCCGCCTTTCGCCGGTAAAGGCGTCGTCCTTGCGGTAAAGTTCGATCGCCGGCGAGATGTGGAATCGTTCGCGCATGATCGTCTGGGCCGGCGTGCGAGCAGCCTCGATGAGCAGCAGGACTTCGCTGGCGACATCGAACTGATAGGCCAGATCTGCCTGGGCGTGGATGCGCATGATGGTTGAGCCTTTCGTGGTCACAACGCGCGCCGCCGAAGGCCGTTGCCGGAAAAGAAAAACCCCTCTCCACATGGGAGAGGGGTCTTGGATATCTCCCGAGGGAGGCGGGTTTAGCTCAGGCCGATCCAGCGCCCGGCAGCGCCCACCGTCACCCAGGCGATGATGGTGGCGTAAGCGATCAGGCGAGAGAAGTTGTTGGAGCCCGGGGCCGCCGCCGTGCCGAAGATGTTCAGCAGGGACAGACCAAAGACCAGCAGGCCCGAGAGGTACATGAAGACCCGGTTCACGAGCATGTATTTCTCGTTCTCCACCGGGATCACAACGTGGGTCATGACCTGCCAGGCGATCACCAGGACGAGGAGCGCGATGAGATAGAGATTGCGCATCTTGCCCTGCAGGGTCACCAGCAGGATCAGGGCGGCGGCCCAGATCATGTGGAAGAAGCCAACATTCGCCGTCGCACGGACGGCAAAGATGGTCAGGGCGAGGATCAGCAACGCCACGCCAATCGCCCCTCCGATCCGGTTGCCGGTCGTGGCGACGCCGTCCCGTTTGGCGACCGGGACCATGACGAAGTAGCTGAAGGTCAGGCCAGCGACCATGGCGATCATCTTCGAGGTGAAGATCTCACTGCTGTAGAGCTTGCCGGAGTTGCCGACGCCCATCATCAGGCCGGTGCCGATCGCCAACAGCGCGCCAATGTGCAGGAACCAGCGGGTGTTCTTGTCGACCACCGCGATGGATTCCTCCTTGATGCCCAGGCCCATCATCCGCATGCCGGTGAGGATCACATAGGATCCGATCAGGAACATGCCGATGAAATGGAAGATTTCGATCTGGGCGAAATTATTGTTGGTGAACTTGCCCAGGTCCGTGTTCTTCAGGCCGTCAACCCATTCCTTCACGCCGTCGATATGGCCGAAGATCTGGTCCGGCGCGCCGGGCAGCATTTTTCCGATTTGTGCGAGGTACATGGTTACTTGGCCTCCGTCTTGGCGGCGCCAGCAGGCGCGGCGGCGGCTTTGGGGTCAGTGGCGGGTGGGGCTGCGGCCGCAGCGGCCGCGGCGGCGTCATCGGCCGCCTTTTGGTCGGCAAGCTGCTTGGCGTATTCCGCAGGCGTCAGCGAACCGAGCGGCGAAGTCTTGCATTCAGCGACCCAGTTGATCCACACCGCATGAGGCTTGCCGCAATCGAGGAAGTTGTAGGCGATCATGCGGCCGAAACCCATGATAAGCACCCACGACATCAGCGAGATCGCGCCCGAAAGCTTGGCCTTGAAGGGAGGGCTTTCGGCGGTGTCCCACTCGGACTGGTTCTTCTGCACCAGCTTGTGGAAGATGTAGACGTTGGCGATCGCGACGATGAGGAAGAACAGTTTCGCCCGGAACCAGAAATTGTGATAATATTCAGCAGGTTTAGAGAAGAACAGGATCGGCCCGCTGACCATGGCGATGATCATCGCCGCAACCGTCCAGGGCAGCAGGCGATCGCTCACCACCGAGACAGGCGTTTGGCGGAAGGTCCAGCCCAGGAGCCGCGAGTCGACCACCGCGATGGTGCCGAAAAACAGCATCAGGCTCAAAAGGTGCGTGCCCTCCAGCAAACCCCAGAAGTTCAGAGAACCCAGCAAGGTCTGGCTGTAAGACGAGTGCATGTCGTCAGCTCCCCAGTGGAATTGTATCCGCTCGAAAAAGCTGTTCAGCGGACTTGTCGCCGCTAGGAAATCATGGAGCAAGACTGGTTACCTCCCTTGCAGTGGTTCTGGCCCTTGCCGTCACTTGTTGCGCTCTGGGTTCATGGCAAGTCCCCCGTGGCGCTCAAGCGCTTAGCGCACCCGGGAGGTGACGCCAAGACCGCTACGGTTACCCCTGCGCCGTAACCGTTACTGGGGGATTTCAGGCCTGCAGCATTGAGATGGATCAATGTCGCCCCTTTGACATTTGGATCGCAACCGCTGGGCGAAGGTCGATGACAATGGCTCCTTGCGAACCTATGTCCTGATTATGCGCGCTGTACTTTGTTTCATTGTGGTCCTTGCCTTCGGCGGTTCCGCCCAGGCTCAGTCTCGCCCGGCGCCCGATCGCCAGGGGCTGGTCGACCTTTCCCGGGTGATGGGCGAATCGCACGCGCTGCGACAGCTTTGCCGGGACGTGGCCGACACCTTCTGGCGCGACCGCATGAAGGCCATGGTTGTCGCCGAACGGGCCGAGCCTGTGCTGGAAGACGCGATGATCGCCGCCTTCAACACTGGCTATGAGGTCCGGGAGCGGCAATTTTCCTCATGCAACGCCGCCGCGCACCAGGCTGAGGCCCAGGTTTCCGCCAAGGGACAGACCCTGGCCCGCCGCCTCGCAAAGCCGGGTTGATCCCCACCCGCTGGCACACCAAATAAGCTCAAGCTAGGGTTACGCCTGAAACCCGTGGGAGGCTGCCTTGATACCATCCGCCGTACTTGTCGTCGTCCTGGTCTTTGCCCTGTTCGTCGTCATGGGAGCGATCAAGATCGTGCCCCAAGGTTATGAGTATACTGTCCAGCGCTTTGGCCGGTACACCCGGACCTTAAAGCCGGGCCTTACCTTCCTGATGCCGTTCTATGAAGGCGTCGGCCGCAAGGTGAATATGATGGAGCAGGTGCTCGAAGTGCCGCGTCAGGACGTGATCACCAAGGACAACGTCACCGTTCAGGTCGACGGAATCGTCTTCATCCAGGTGATCGACGCCTCTCAGGCCGCCTACCGCGTCAACAACCTCAACTACGCCATCTCGCAGCTGACCATGACCAACCTGCGCACAGTTGTCGGCTCGATGGATCTCGACGAGGTGCTGTCCCAGCGCGACGCCATCAACACGCGCCTCTTGGGCACCATCGACCAGGCGACCCACCCGTGGGGCGTCAAGTGCATGCGCATCGAGATCAAGGATCTGGCCCCGCCGCCCGATATCACCAACGCCATGGCCCGCCAGATGAAGGCCGAACGCGAAAAGCGCTCGCTGATCATCGAGGCCGAAGGCGACCGCCAGGCCGCCATCACCCGGGCCGAAGGCTCCAAACAGTCCGCCATCCTCGAAGCTGAAGGCCGCCGCGAAGCCACCTTCCGCGACGCCGAGGCGCGCGAGCGCTCCGCCGACGCCGAGGCCAAGGCGACCACCGTGGTCTCGCAAGCCATCGCCAAGGGCAACGTCAACGCCATCAACTACTTCATCGCCCAGAAGTACGTCGAAGCGTTCGGCAAACTGGCCGAATCCCCGAACCAGAAGACCGTTATCGTGCCGGCCGACATGAGTTCGCTGATCGGCTCGATCGCCGGCATTTCGGAACTGCTGAAGGGCAATCAGGGCGGAGCTCCCCGGCCCCCGGCGCCCAAGACGAGCGTTCCCAAGGGAGGCTAGGCCATGACGATGATCGCCGACTTCTACACAAACCATCCCATGTGGACCTGGCTGTCGATCGGCGCGGTCCTGCTGACCATCGAGGTCATCACCGGCACCGGCTGGCTGCTGTGGCCGGCGGGCGCCGCGGCGGTGGTGGCGGTGATCGCCGTCGTCACCCGCGCCCTGGGCCTGCCCGGCGAGATCGTGGTCTTCGCGTTGCTTTCCATCGCCACCAGCCTGACGGCCCGGCGGTATCTCAAGACCGCCGATGTCCAGCCCGGCCAGAACGTCAACGACCGCGCCCACACCCTGATCGGCAAGACAGGCCAGGTGACCGGGACTAACCCCGGCCACATCCGCGTCCTCGTCGACGGCGCCGAATGGGAGGCCGAAGGCGAAGGGCTCGAAGCCGGCGCCACGGTCCAGGTGGTCAAGGTGCTGGGCGGCGCGCGGTTGGCGGTAAGGGCGGTTTAGGCATGCGCCTTGCGCTGGCGGAAGCCTTGCTGATCTTCGGCCTGTCCTTGGGCGCAGGCGGCGCACTTGCGGCTCGCCCTTCGGCTGCGAAACTCGGCTTCGATTGCACTAAGGCCGGTAACGCGGTGGAGCGAAAAATTTGTGCCGAGCCAATCTTGGTTCAGTTGGAAATCAGGCTCACGCGACTCTACCGCGAAGCGACGGAAACTCAGCCGCCGCAGCTGGCGCGGCTGCGACGGGATCAACTGACCTGGCTGCATGATCGCGATCAATCCTGCGCCGTTGGACCTGACATGGCGCCGTGCATCGACGGCTATTACCGCAACCGCCTCGACGCCCTTCGCGCCGAATTGCATGAACGTGACCTCAGCATCGGGCATGCTGCCGCCAGCGGCCGCTATGGCGACTTTGTAGGCCTGTGGCGGGTAGTGGGCGTAACCGGGGCCCCCGACGCCGGTGAGGTGGTGGATTTTAGCGAGGACGATCCGCAGTACATGGGCCTGGAACTGTCGGCCAACGGCGGATTCCTGCGCTGGCGAAACGGCTCGCGCGATAACGGAACGCAAGTCGCCTGCGAGGGCCCGTCGTTTGCGCCAAGGTCAGTCAAGACGCCGCTGCGCGCCGGGTGGAAGGCTGTGATTCTGCATTGCCGGGATGGCGACTGGGACAAGGACGAGGGGGCGTTCACGCTTAAGAACGCCGATCTGGCCGAATTGGAGTGGGAAGATGGGGCGCTGCTGACCTTGGCCCGCGTACGGTCCGGCGATCTGGCGCCGCCCACGCCTCATAGCGCGCCGCCCATCCCGAATGATTCTTCATACACTTCGCAGCTAAGCGTCGCGGACAAGGCTTTCTTCACGGCCTTCCAGATTGCGGTCCGCCAGGGTGATCGCGCCTGGCTGGCCACCCACAGTTTCCCGGACCTGAGCGTGTTGCGCGCCAAGGGCGCCTCGCACACCTATTCTCCGGACGAAATCCTCGAGGCCTACGACTGGATCATCACGCCGGACATCAGAGGCATCATCCTGGCCCAAAAGCCCGACGATCTCTTCAAGCGGGACATGGGTGTGATGGTCGGCAACGGCCAAGTGTGGTTCGACAAGACCCTAAAGGGCGAAACCTGGGTCTACGGGATCAGAAGCATTATTCAAAACGCGCCCAAACCTTGAATTGGTTATAATTGAACATCGAACTAGCGCGTTTCGGTCAGCCATCCGCGCAACGCGTTCAGGAACGGCAGGGCGTCCTGGAACTCCCCGGGGGTGAAGGCTTCGCGCAGGGAATCCATCATCGGGCGCAGGCCCTGAACCGACCGCTCCCACGCCGCACGACCCTCGTCGGTGATGACCACCTTCTTGCGGCGGGCGTCGGCGGGATCGATGGTCACGGCAATCAGGGCCCGGCCTTCCAGCCGTTGCAGGATATTGGTCATCGCGCCCTTGGTGACCATGAATATCCCCGTGAGTGAGGCGGGCGTTTCCTCACGGCCATGCGTAGCCAGGTGATTCAGAACGGAAAACTGCGCGCTGGTCAGGCCTGTGGGCAGCAGCCGGTCGATCATGGTGGTCGCCAGCTGATCGATCAGGCCGATCTCGGCGAAGACCTCGACATCAGGACGCTGGGAGAGCGCGCGGGGCATCACTGTTCAGCCGTAAACCAATTGCAGCGGGCGGTCAAGTTTAAGGCTCAACACTAAGGATAGTTCTATATTGAACTATCCGGGAGTTTTCCGTCCTCGACATACTCACCCAACATCTCTTCCATCCCCCGGCGGGCCAGCCCGTCAGCCCGTTCGTTGTGCTCATGCCCGGCGTGGCCCTTGACCCATCGCCAGTCGACCTCATGCCGCGCCCGCGCCAGATCCAGCCTGCGCCACAGGTCCTCGTTCTTGACCGCGCCCCGCGAGGTGGTCTTCCAGCCGCGCGACTTCCAGGTCGACAGCCATTGGGTGATGCCGGTCTTCACATACTGGCTGTCGGTGTGCAGCTCGACCCGGCAGGGCTTTTTCAGGCTTTCCAGCGCCTCGCAGGCCGCGGTCAGCTCCATGCGGTTATTGGTGGTGGCAGGCTCGCCGCCGCAGATTTCCTTCTCGTGCTCGCCATAGAACAGCACCGCGCCCCAGCCGCCCGGGCCGGGATTCCCCCGACAGGCGCCGTCCGTGTAGATCAGCACCTTCGGGGTCATGAAAACCCGAACAGCGAAACGCCGGCCCGGTGAACCGCCAGCTTGCGCTCATATTCCAGCGGATCCTTTGGTGTAATCAGGGCGCCTTTCGCCGGGTGCGCCCAGTCGGCCAGGCGCGTCAGGAAGAACCGCATCGCCGCACCGTGGGCGAGCAAGGGCAGGGCGTCGTGTTCGACGCGCGACAGGGGCCTTCTCTCCTCGTAGCCGGCGATCAGGGCCTGGGACTTGGTAATGTTGAATGAGCCCTCGGCCTCGAAACACCAGGCGTTCAGCGTCACCGCCACGTCGTAGGCGAGCGCATCGGTGCAAGCGAAATAGAAATCGATGGCCGCGGCGAAGGTCCGGTCGCGGAAGAAGACGTTGTCAGGGAAAAAGTCGGCGTGGATTGTGCCCTGCGGCAGATCGGCCGGCCAGCCGGCGGCCAGCCGCTCCAGGTCGCCGTCGATGGTCGCCACCAGCCCGGGCTTGAGCCGCTCGGCCGCCGCGCCCAGGTGAGCGAACATCCTCGCCCAATGATCATGGCCCAGAGTGTTGGCCCGCCGCCCCGGATAGCCCGCCGCCGCCTCATGCAGCCAGGCCAGGCCCCTGCCCACTTCCCTGCAAAGGCCCACATCAGCGCGCGTCGCCGACATGCCGGTCAGGAAGGTGGCGAGCGTCGCGGGCTTGCCGCCGATCGTGCGCAGGGCCTCGCCGTCACGGCCCGGCACGGGGGCAGCCGACGGATAGCCTGCGTCCGCCAGCCAGCGCATCAGACCCAGGAAATAGGGCAGATCGGCGGCGTCGACCCGCGCCTCATAGACCGTCAGGATAAAGCGGCCTTTCTCCGTTTCCAGCAGGTAGTTGGAATTCGACACCCCCTCGGCGATGCCCTTGAACGCCAGCGGCCGGCCGATGTCGTACTCGGCCAGAAACGCTTCCAGCGCCTCGTCATCGATGTGGGTGTAAACCGCCATGTCCCCTAGTCACCGAGCCCGGGGGCCGGGTCAAGCTGGCACTAGTCAGTGACGCCATCGGCGGACTAGACTTGCACAAAGACTTTCCTGGGGAGGAAACCAATGAACACCAAACTGCGCAACGCGCTCGTCATGGGCGCGGGTCTGACCGCCATTGCCGCCGTCACCTTCGCCGGCGCCGGCCAGTCGGCTGAATCCAGACTGACCGTAAGCGTTTTGTCCTCGCGGCCCGACATGGTCTCGGGCGGCGATGCGCTCATCGAAGTCAGCGCCCCGGCCGGAACCACGGCGGTCGCCGTGACCGCGGCCGGTAAGGAAGTCAGCGGGCTCACGGCCGGTCCCAACTCCAACACCTGGCGCGGCGTGGTCTCGGGCCTGGCGCTCGGCAAGAGCGACATTGTCGCCAGGGCCGGCGGCAAGAGCGCCAAGGTCACCGTCACCAACTATCCGATCACCGGGCCGATCCTGTCGGGTCCGCACATGAAGCCCTACGAGTGCAAGACCGAGGCCTCGGGCCTGGGCAAGGCGCTGGACGCCGACTGCTCGGTCGCCACCCGGACCGACTATTTCTACCGTTCAACCGATGGCTCGGCGACGCTGAAACCCTGGCCAACGGGCGCCCGGCCGACCGATATTCGCACCACCACCACCATCGACGGCAAGACCGTGCCCTATATCGTCAAGATCGAGAGCGGCACGATCAACCGCACGATCTACCGCATCGGCATGCTCGATGATCCGGCGACGCCGGCCAAACAGGATGGCTGGAACGGCCGCTTCGCCGTTTCGTTCGGCGGCGGCTCGGGCACCAACTACAACCAGGGCTCGAACAGCGTCCAGAACGGCTACAGCGACCTCTATTTGTCGCGCGGATTCGGCTACATGGTGGCCACCGAACTGGTGAATGGCCTGCACGGCAATGCGGTGCTGCAGGGCGAGACGCTCGCCATGCTGAAAGAGCACTTCATCGAGGAATATGGCCCGCCGAAATGGACGGTCGGCACCGGCGGTTCAGGCGGGGCGATCCAGCAGCTGCTGCTCACCGAAATCTTCCCCGGCCTGCTCGATGGTCTGCAGCCCTCGCTTTCCTTCCCGGATTCGTCCATGCACACGGCCGACTGCGGCATCCTGCAGAACTATTTTGAATCCCGCCCTGAGTGGACGCCCGACAAGCAGGCGGCCGTCACCGGCTTCACGCCCGGCACCTGCACGGCCTGGAAGAACAGCTTCGTCAACGTCTCCAAGGCCAACTACAAACCTGGCTGCGGCCTGACCGACCTGTCGCTGACCTATGATGCGGTCACCAATCCCAGGGGCGCCCGCTGCGCCAGCCAGGAAATGCGCATCAACATCTATGGCAAGGATCCCAAGACCGGTTTTGCCTACAAGGGCATCGACAACGTCGGCCTGCAGTATGGCCTTAAAGGCCTCAACGACGGCAAGCTGACCGTCGATGAGTTCCTCGACATCAATGAAAAGGTCGGCGGCTATGACCTCGACGGCAGCTTTGTCGCGCAACGCTCGGTCGCCGACATGCCAGCCATCCGGGCCATGTACAAATCCGGGTTGATGAACTCGGGCGGCGGGGGCCTCGGCAATGTGCCGATCATCCATTCGCGCACCTACAACGACGCGCGCGGCGACATCCACGACCGCCACCGCGACCTGACCATCCGCGCCCGCCTGGATCGGGCCAACGGCCGCCACGACAACGAGGTGATCTGGGTCTACGGCGCCGAGGCTGCGGCGGCTGCTCCGGCGGCCAGCGCAGGCCGAGGCGGAGCTGCCGCGGGACGAGGCGCTGCCGGACGTGGTGGGGCCGCGGCGCCTGCAGCTGGCGCGGCTGGACGGGGCGGTGCGGCCGCGCCGGCGGCTCCGGCCGGACCCAATGTGGCGGCGCTCTCGCTTGACGCCATGACCAGATGGCTCGACGCCATGATCGCCGATCCGGGCCCGCTCAACACCGACAAGGTTGTGCGCCACAAGCCGGCCGAGGCCACCGACGCCTACTGGAACGCCAGCGGGGTAAAGGTCGCCGAGACCGCCACCTTCGAAGGCGACACCGGCTATAACCGCACCTATCCCATGCACTGGGAACCCAGGCTGGTCGCCGGCGCGCCGCTGACCAACGACATCATCAAGTGTCAGCTGAAGCCCATCAGGATGGCCGACTACAAGGCCAGCTTCACCGCCGAACAGGCCGCCCGCCTGAAGCGCATCTTCCCAGCGGGGGTCTGCGATTTCTCCAAGCGCGGCGTCGGTCAGGTCAAGTTCGGCGGAACCTGGCAGCGGTATTGACGCCCTCTCCCTTCTCTTTCGAAGGGAAAGGGAATTGAGCTTTGCCGCTGCTCGGGTCTAAGCTTCCCCAAAAGACCATTCCTGGGAGGGATGACCCATGACGTTCAGGATCTCCAAGTCGCTGAAAATCGGCGCTGTGCTCGGCGGCGGCCTCATCGCGCTCGCCGCCTTCGCCAGTTCCGGCCAGAGCGCCGTCACCAAGCTCACCCTGACGACACTGTCCTCGCGGCCGGACATGGTCAGCGCCGGCGACGCCCTGGTCGAGATCAGCGCGCCCGCCGGGGTTACGGTTGTGACCCTCACCGCCAATGGCGCGGATGTGTCCTCGGTGCTGTCGGCTGGCCCCGCGCCCAACACCTGGCGCGGCCTGGTGACCGGCCTCAACATTGGCAAGAACCAGCTTGAGGCCAGGGCCGGCGGCAAGAGCGCCAAACTAACCGTCACCGACTATCCGCTCACCGGCCCGATTTTCTCCGGACCCCACCTGACGCCCTACCAGTGCCGCACCGAACAGTCGGGTCTGGGCAAGGCGGTCGACGCCAATTGCTCGGCGGCGACCAAGACGGCCTACTACTATCGTTCCACCGACGGCTCAGCGACGTTCAAGCCCTGGCCTACGGGCGCGCGACCCACCGATATCCGCAACACCACCACCATTGACGGCAAGACCACGCCCTACATCGTCAAGGTCGAGAGCGGCACCATCAACCGCACCATCTATCACTTCGCCATCCTGGATGACCCCGCCACGCCCGCCAAACAGGATGGCTGGAACGGCCGCCTCGGCGTCACCTTCGGCGGCGGCGCCGGCGCCAACTACAACCAGGGCGCCATGCCGGCCAACACGGTGCTTCAGGATCTCTATCTGGGGCGCGGTTTCGCCTTCATGGCCGCCAGCGAACTGGTGAACGGCCTGCACGGCAACGGGGTGCTGCAGGCCGAGGCCCTGATGATGATCAAGGAGCACTTCATCGAGCAGTATGGCCTGCCCAAGTGGACCGTCGGCACCGGCGGCTCCGGCGGGGCGATCCAGCAGCTGGTCATCACCGAGATGTACCCCGGCCTGCTCGACGGCTTGCAGCCTTCGTTGTCATTCCCGGATTCCTCGCTGCATGTGCCGGATTGCGGCCTGTTGCAGCGCTATTTCGCCGCCAGCCCGCAACGCTGGCCCATCGACAAGCAGCAGGCGGTCATCGGCTTTTCCGCCGGCCGCGGCGCCAATGGGCAAAACTATTCGACCTGCGGGTCGTGGGACACCAGCTTCGTTCCCGTCTCTCGCTCGGTCAACAAGCGCGGCTGCGGCTTCCTGAAGGCCGACGGCACGCCCGACCTCGACACGCCTTATGACAAGGAGCGCAACCCCACCGGCCCGCGCTGTGCCCAGACCGACCTGCGCGGCGCGATCTATGGCCGCGACCCCAAGACCGGCAACGTGTGGAGCGAACTCGACAATGTGGGCATCCAATACGGCCTGGGCGCGCTCAACGACGGCAAGATCAGCGTCGATGAGTTCCTGGACCTCAACGAAAAGGTTGGCGGCTTCGACCGCGACGGCAACTATGTGCCGGGTCGCCAGACCGGCGACATGCCGGCCATCAAGGCGGTCTATAAGTCCGGCCTGGTCAATTCCGGCGGCGGGGGCTTAGGCATCGTCCCCATCGTCCATTCGCGGACCTATTCCGACAACATCGGCGACATCCACAGCCGCGAGCGCGACCTCGTTATTCGGGCCCGTCTCGACCGCGCCAACGGCGACCACGACAATCAGATCATCTGGGTCGGCGGACCCACGCCGGGCGCCGCGCCAGCGCGTGGGGGCGCCGCTCCGGCCGCTTCCGCCAATGCCAACCTCGCGGTCCTCTCACTCGACCTGATCACCAAATGGCTGGATGAGATGGCCGCCGATCCCTCGCCGCTCAACCACGCCAAGGTGGTGCGCAACAAGCCGGCCGACGCGCTCGACGCCTATTTCGTCGGCCCGACCCGGACCAACGAGGTGGCCGGGTTCGATCCGAACAGCGGCTACAACAAGGCCTTCCCGCTGCACACTGAGCCGCGTCTGGTGGCCGGCAGCCCGTGGACGGTCGACGTGGTCAAATGCCGGCTCAAGGCGCCCAAGGCGAAGGACTACAAGGTCGCCTTCACCGCTGAGCAGGAAGCGCGCCTGAAGCGGGTCTTCTCGACCGGCGTCTGCGACTATTCCAAAAAACCGGCCGGCTACATGAAATTCGGCGGCGTCTGGCAGCGGTACTAGTTTCGAATATCATGCCGTGAGGCGCGACCGGTTTTTGAGGGCTCCATGATCAAGCGCTTTCCCATCGTGCGTCTGGTTGTGGGCCTCGCGGGCCTCATGTTTCTGACGGTCTGGGCGGGCGGCGCCCAGACGGCCGATACCCGGCTGACCCTCAGCTTGCTCTCCTCTCGGCCCGACATGGTCAGCGGGGGCGACGCCCTGGTCGAGGTCACCGCTCCGGCCGGAACCACATCGGTGACGCTCACCGCTGGTGGCCGCGATGTCAGCGCCGCCCTTTCGGCGGGCCCCGCGCCCAACACCTGGCGGGGGCTAGTCACCGGCCTGACGGTCGGCAAGAGCGAACTGGTCGCCCGCTCGGGATCCAAAACCGCCAAATTGACGGTCACCGACTATCCTATCACCGGCCCGATCTTCTCCGGTCCGCACCTGACGCCCTACGAGTGCAAGACGAAGGAATCCGGCCTCGGCGATCCCCTCGACGCCGACTGTTCGGCGGCCACAAAGATCGACTATTTCTACCGCTCGAGCGGCACGCCCGCCGCCTTCAAGCCCTGGCCCGCGGGCGCGCGGCCCACCGACATCCGCAACACCACCACAATCGACGGCAAGACCGTGCCTTATATTTTCAAGGTTGAGAGCGGGACGATCAACCGCACCATCTATCGCCTCGCCATCCTCGATGATCCGGCGACCCCGGCCAAACAGGACGGCTGGAATGGCCGCCTGGCAGTCAGTTTCGGCGGCGGCGCGGGCGCGGCCTATAATCAGGGCGTCAACCAGGTCGGGGACGTCAACAGCGATCTCTACCTCTCGCGGGGCTTTGCCCACCTGATGGCGACCGAGCTGGTCAACCAGCTGCACGCCAACGGCGTCCTTCAGGCCGAGAGCCTGATGATGCTGAAGGAGCACTTCATCGAGCAGTATGGCCCGCCGAAATGGACGGTCGGCAACGGCGGCTCGGGCGGCGCGATCCAGCAGCTGGTGATCACCCAGATGTATCCCGGCCTGCTCGATGGCCTGCAGCCCTCGGCCTCGTTTCCGGACACCACCCTGCAGCTCCCCGACTGCGGCCTGTTGCAGCGGGTGTTCAACGCCAGTCCGCAGGCCTGGAGCCCTGAAAAACAACAGGCGGTCATCGGCTTTTCGGCCGGCACCTGCCGGTCCTGGGACGGCAGTTTCGTCGCGGCCTGGCGCTCCAACAACAAGGCGGGCTGCCAGCTGACAGACCGGAGCCTGATCTATGACAAGGCCACCAATCCAAAAGGCGTGCGCTGCGCCCTGAAGGACATGCGGGTCAATATCCTCGGTCGAGACAAATCCGGCCAGGCGCCCAGCGAACTCGACAATGTCGGGGTGCAATACGGCCTGAACGCGCTGAACGAGGGCAAGATCAGTGTCGATGAATTCCTCGATCTGAACGAGCGGGTCGGCGGCTTCGACAGGGACGGCAATTACGTAGCCGAGCGCGAGGTCGCGGACTTGCAGGCGGTGCGGGCGCTTTACCGCAGCGGCCTGATCAACTCCGGCGGCGGGGGCCTGGCCACCGTGCCGATCATCAACTACCGCGACTACACCGACGGGGCCGGCGACATCCACAGCCGCGAGCGCGACCTCGTTATCCGCGCCCGGCTTGATCGGGCCAACGGCAATCACGACAACCAGGTCATCTGGGTCGCCAGCGGGAACAGCGCTACCGCCACGCCGCCGACGGTGGGACCGCGGCCCTCGCTGGGCAGTCAGGTGCTCGACGCCATGACCAAATGGCTTGACGCCATGGCGGCCGATCCGGCCCCGCTCACCCCCGGCAAGGTCGCGCGCCACAAACCACCCGAGGCCGTCGACGCCTATTGGGACCGGGCCGGCGTGCGCCACAACGAGGTCGCCAGCACCGCTCCCTCGACGGGCTATAACCAGACCTATCCGCTACACACCGATCCCCGCATCGCCGCGGGCGGCCCGTGGACGGCGGATATCTTCAAGTGCCAGCTGAAGGGCATCCGGATGACCGACTACAAGCCCGCCTTCAGCGACGCCCAGCTGTCCCGCCTGAAGCGTGTCTTCCCGGCCGGCGTCTGCGACTTCAGCAAACCCGGCGTCGGCCGCGTGCCGTTCGGCGGCGTCTGGCAGCGGTACTAGCGCCCCACCTTGAGGCAGGTTCAACGGCATTGACTCTGCCACGCCTGCGTAGGAGAACAAAATAAGAACATAGCCGTTAGGTCTTCATGCCCCTCAATCCAAACATCGCGGCGCTCCGCTCCCAGATTGCAGCCGCCCATGGCGGCGGGCGCGCCCGTGCGCCTGTGCTTTCCCTGGGCGATGCAGGCATAGACACAGCCTTCCAGCAGGGAGGCCTGCCACTGGCCTGCTGGCACGAGTTCGGCGGCGAAGGGATGGAGGTCGAGACCTGCGCCGCCCCCGCCGCTTTCGCCGCCCGCATCGCCGCCTCGCTGGCGGCCAAGGGCGAGGTGGTGTGGGTGCTGCGGCGTGACGATCTCTATGCACCAGGCCTCGCCCACCTCGGCTTTCCGGCCGAGCGGCTGATCCAGGTCTGCGCGGTGAGTGAATCCCAAGCCCTCGCCGTGCTGGAAGAAGCGCTGGCCACCCCTGGCGTCGCCGCCGCGGTGGGCGAGGTGGAGACCGTTTCCCTGATCGCGGGGCGCCGTCTGCAGCTGGCCTGCGAAAAGAGCGGCGCCGCCGGCCTCATCCTGCATCGCCGGCCCTATGGCGGGCAGCGCAAGAGCGAGCGGCCGGGCTCAGCGGCCGCTAGCCGGTGGAAAATCACTTCAGCGCCCAGTGTTCCGGCGGCGGGATCGCCCGGCCTGGGGGCTGCGCGATGGGACGTTGAACTGGTGCGCTGCCGGGGCGGGCGGCAGGGCGCGTGGACAGTCGAAGAGGCGCATCATGGCCCGCATCCTTTCCGTCTGGTCGCCCCGCTGGGCGATCGACACCTGGAAGCGCCGCTGCTCAAGGCGGGGTGACTTTCCCCTCTCCCCGCTTGCGGGGAGAGGCTGGGTGAGGGGCGTCGCGTCCGCGACGCAAAAAGATCCTGATCTCGCCACCGTAACGAAGGCGTCTTCGACGCCTGCGACGCTGCGCGCCGCGCCCTCACCCAACCCTCTCCCCGCAAGCGGGGAGAGGGAATTGATCTCCGCCCTCGTCCTCCCCGACCGCGGGGTCCGCCGCCTCTACGCCGTCAGCGCGGCGGCCTCGGACCTGGGCCTCTTTCCCGGCCAGAAGGCGGCCGACGCCGGGGCCCTGGTTCCCGAACTCACCCTCGCCGACGCCGATCCGGCAGGCGATGCCGAGGCTTTGCACGCTCTGACCCTCTGGTGCGCGCGCTTTTCCCCCGCCGTGGCGACCGATGCGCCCGGCGGCATTTTCCTCGACATCGAGGGGCTTTCGCACCTGTGGGGCGGCGAGGCCGAGCTGATGGAAGACCTTGCGGATCGCCTGACCGCGCAAGGGATCAATAGTCGCGCCGCTATTGCCGATACCGCCGGCTGCGCCTGGGCCATGGCGCATTTTGGCGAAGACCGCGCCATCGTTTCCTCGGGCGAACAACAGGAAGCCCTTGCCATCCTCCCGGTCCGGGCCTTGCGCCTCGTGGACGAAGACGCCGCCCAGCTGACCCGCCTCGGCATCACCCGCATCGGCCACCTCGCCGCCCTGCCGAGGGGCCAGGTCACCCGCAGGTTTGGCGCCGGTATCCTCATGCGGCTGGATCAGGCGATGGGCCTCGCCCCCGAAGCGCTTGCCTTCCGCCGCCCGCCGACCCCCTGGTTCGAGCGCCTGGCCCTGGTCGAGCCGGTCTCCACGCCGGAAGACATGGCCCGCATCACCGCCGATCTCTGCGCCCTTATCTGCGCCCGGCTGGCAGGCTCGGCCCGCGCCGCCCGCCGCTTCGAAATCGCCTTCCATCGGGTGGACGGCAAAATTCAATCCATCGACCTCGGCCTCTCTGCCCTCGGCCGCGATGTGAAAATCCTCACCCGCCTGTTCGCCCCCAAGCTCGAGGCTATCGATCCCGGCTTCGGCATCGAAGCCGCCACCATCACTGCCCGCGACGTGGAAATGCGCGGGGCATCCCAGGTCCAGCTCACCGGCGGCGAGACCGAAAACGCCCGCGTGGCCGTGGCCTGTCTGATCGACAGCCTGGCCAACCGGTTAGGGCAAGACCGCATCTGGCGCCCTAGCCCGGTCCAGAGCCACGAACCCGAACGGGCCGTCGTCAAATCGGCGCCCGGGGCCGCGCCCGGGTCGGGCTGGGACAGCGACCTGCCGCGCCCCTTGCGGCTCTTTCCCCATCCCGAACTGATCGACGTCACCGCCCCCCTGCCGGACGATCCGCCGGTGCTGTTCCGATGGCGGGGCAGGGTGCACCGCGTGCGCCTGGCCGAGGGCCCCGAGCGCATCGGCCGCGAATGGTGGCGGGGGCCGATCAGCGAAGTCTCCACCGACCAGGTCCGCGACTACTACCGCGTCGAGGACGAAACCGGCGGCAGGTTCTGGCTCTTCCGCGGCGGCCTCAACGGCGCGGGCTATTTCCCGAAATGGTGGATGCATGGGATGTTCGGGTGACCTACGCCGAGCTTCACGCCACCAGCAATTTCTCGTTTCTGCGGGGGGCCAGCCATGCCTGGGAGCTGATGGCGGCGGCCGAGGCCCTGGGGATTTCCGCTCTGGGAATCTGCGACCACAATACTCTGGCCGGCGTCGTTCGTCCCTGGACGGCGGCCAGGGACCAGCGGCTGAAGGTCCGCCCTCTGACCGGCTGTCGCCTGTTGTTTGCCGATGGAACGCCGGACCTGCTGGTCTATCCGAAGGACCGCGAAGCCTACGGGCGCCTGACCCGCCTGCTCACCGTCGGCCAGCGCCGCTCGAAAAAGGGGGAATGCGACCTCTCCTGGTGTGATTTTCTGGATCACGCCGAGGGCCAGCTGGTTCTCATCGTTGCGCCCGAAAAGCTCGACGCCGCCTTCGAGGCGGACCTTGCGCGCATCGGGGGTGAACTGGGCGCCCACGTCTGGCTTTCCGCCGCCAGAGGCTACCGCGCCCGTGACGCTGAACGCCTGCACTGGCTCAGCGAGCTTTCCCGCGGGTTTTCCACGCCCATGGTCGCGGTGGGTGACGTACTCTACCACGCCGCCGAACGCCGCCCGCTGCAGGACGTGCTGACCGCCATTCGTGAGAACCGCACCGTCCAGGATGCCGGTTTCCGCCTGGAAGCCAATGCCGAGCGGCGGCTGAAATCACCCGCCGAGATGGCCCGCCTGTTCTCCCGCTGGCCGGAAGCCATCGAACGCACGGGCGAGATCGCCGGGCTGATCGATTTCGACCTCTCCCAGCTCAAGTACGAATACCCGGACGAGCCCGTGCCGTCCGGCAAGAGCCCCATGCAGCATCTGCGCGACCTGGTCAGCGCCGGCCTGCCCTGGCGCTATCCAGGCGGCGCGCCCGCCAAGGTCACCCGGCTGATCGAAACCGAACTCAAGCTGATCCAGGAACTCGACTACCCCAACTATTTTCTCACCGTGCACGACATCGTCCGCTGGGCGCGGGAGCAAGGGATTCTCTGCCAGGGCCGGGGATCGGCGGCCAATTCGGCGGTCTGCTATTGCCTCGGCGTCACCTCGGCTGACCCCTTCGAACACAATCTGCTGTTCGCGCGGTTCCTCTCCAAGGAACGCTCCGAGCCGCCCGATATCGACGTCGATTTCGAGCACGAGCGGCGCGAGGAGGTCATGCAGTATGTCTTCAATCGCTACGGCCGCGAAAAAGCGGCGATATGCGCCACTGTCATCCACTATCGCCCGCGCATGGCCATCCGCCAGGTTGGCAAGGCGCTGGGTCTTTCCGATGACGTCACCGCCCTTCTGGCCAAGACCGTCTGGGGTCACTGGGGAACCGAGCTGCCGGAAACCCAGGTCCGCGAGGCCGGTCTCGACCCTGAAAGCCCCGCCATCGCCCGGGCCGTCACCCTGGCCGGTGAGCTGATCGGCTTTCCCCGGCACCTCTCCCAGCACGTCGGCGGCTATGTGCTGACCAAACGCCGCCTCGACGAGACCGTGCCGATCGGCAACGCCGCCATGCCCGATCGCACCTTCATCGAGTGGGACAAGGACGACATCGATGCGCTGGGGCTGATGAAGGTCGACATTCTGGCGCTGGGCATGCTGACCACCATCGCCCGGGCGCTGAAAATGCTGAAAGCCGCCCACGGGGTCGATATCCCCGACCTCGCCGACATCCCCAAGGAGGATCCCGCCGTCTACGAGATGCTGTGTCACGCCGATTCCGTCGGCGTCTTCCAGGTAGAAAGCCGGGCCCAGATGTCGATGCTGCCGCGCCTGAAGCCGAGGGATTTCTACGACCTGGTCATCGAGGTGGCGATCGTCCGTCCCGGACCCATCCAGGGCGACATGGTCCATCCGTACCTCCGCCGCCGCGAAGGCAAGGACCCGGTGCATTTCCCGGCCCCGTCGCCCGAACATGGGCCGCCGGACGAGTTGCGCGATGTGCTGGGCAAGACCCTGGGCGTGCCGCTCTTCCAGGAACAGGCCATGCGCCTGGCCATCGAAGCGGCGCTGTTCACGCCTGATGAGGCCAATGGCCTGCGCCGCGCCATGGCGACCTTCCGCAACTATGGGAACCTGTCGGACTACCGCAGCAAGTTCGTCGGCGGCATGACCGCCCGCGGCTATGATCAGGACTTCGCCGAACGCTGCTTCAAACAGATCGAGGGCTTCGGCTCCTACGGCTTTCCCGAAAGCCACGCCATCAGTTTTGCCATTCTCGTCTACGCCTCGGCCTGGCTGAAGCATTTCTGGCCCGACGTTTTCTGCGCCGCCATCCTCAACTCCCAGCCCATGGGCTTTTACCAGCCTGCCCAGCTGGTCCGTGACGCCCGCGAACACGGCGTGGAGGTCCACCCGCCAGACATGCTGCTCAGCGACTGGGACTGCACGCTGGAAGCCGACTCCTCTCCCCGCTCCGCGGGGAGAGGCAGGGTGAGGGCGCTTCGCGAAGCGGAGCAGGCGTCGCAGACGCCTTCGATCATCGCGACCGGCCCCGCGACCCCCTCACCCAACCTCTCCCCCTTGGCGGGGGAGAGGAGTCTATGCGCTGTCCGCCTTGGCCTTCGCGAAATCACCGGCTTCAGAGAGGCCGAAGCCCTGGCCATCATGGACGCCCGCTCAGCCGGGGCCACCACCCTCGAAACCATCGCCCGTACCGCCAACCTCTCCAAGCGCGGTCTCGAATTGATCGCCCAGGCCGACGCCCTGCGCGCCTTCGGCCTCGACCGCCGTGAGGGCCTGTGGGCCGTCAAGGGGCTGGCGGCTGAGACCTGCGCCGCGCCCGCGCCTTTGCACCAGACCCTCGATCTGTTCGAACCGCGCGTGAGCTTGCCCTCCATGCGCCTGCCCAATCACGTGGCCGAGGACTACCGGACCACCGGTCTCTCGCTAAAAGCCCACCCGTGCGCCTTCTACCGCCGCGCTCTGGAGGCGGCCGGCTGCATCCCCAATGCGCGGCTGAAAGACCTGAAAGACGGCGCCCGCGTTTCGGTTGCGGGCCTCGTACTCATGCGGCAAAGGCCCGGCACGGCCAAGGGCGTGGTGTTCATGACCCTGGAGGACGAAACCGGCATCGCCAACGCCGTGATCTGGCCCGATATCTTCCAGGCCCAGCGGCGCCTGGTCATGACCACATCCTTCGTCATCATCCGCGGCCGCATGCAAAAGGAAGGCGAGGTCATCCACGTGGTCGCCGAGACCTTCACCGACCTCACCCCGCGCCTCGCCGACATGCGCGCCGAAGACGCTCCGCCGCCGAAACTGGGCCAGAGCGTGTATGAAGCGCTCATCCGCAGTCGGGATTTTCACTAGGCGCTCAAACATCGAGGCGGAGCCGAGCGATAGCGCAACGAAAAACAATCAACAAAAACATATAGAAGTCCGATTTTCACCCTGAATCTCTTGCGCAGACCCCCAACCCATCCAACATTTCATCCGAACCTGGGCCAGCAATCCTGACGACGCCGGGTTTTTTGGGGACTTCCATGAACCGCATCCGTTCGCTTGCCGGCGCATCAGCCGCGCTCGCCGCCGCCGCTACGCTCAGCGCCTGTGGAGTGAACACCATCCCGACCCAGGACGAGGCCGTGAAGACCTCCTGGGCCGAGGTACAGAACCAGTATCAACGCCGTTCGGACCTGATTCCGAACCTGGTTTCGACCGTCCAGGGCTACGCCAACCAGGAAGCCGGCGTGCTGACCGCCGTCACGCAGGCCCGCGCCAGCGCCACTCAGGTCAAGGTCGACGCCTCGACCATCACCGACCCGGCTTCATTCGCCCGCTTCGAGCAGGCCCAGAACCAGCTTTCGGGAGTGCTCGGCCGGCTGATGATGATCCAGGAAAATTATCCGCAGCTGAAGTCGAACGAAAACTTCATGGCCTTGCAAAGCCAGCTCGAGGGCACGGAAAACCGCATCGCCATCTCGCGCCGCGACTACAACACCACCGCCCAGACCTACAACACCACCTTGCGCACCTTCCCGCAGGTGATCTGGGCCAAGACCCTCTACTCCAGCCAGAAGCCGGCCAACCTCTTTGCCGCCAGCAATGCGGCCCAGACCGCGCCGAGCGTCAGCTTCACCCCGCCCGCGGTGGGCGGCAAGGCGCCTGAGCCTGCTCCCGCGAAGGCCAAGTAGCGGCGATGATCAAAGCCCTTGCGGGCGGTCTGGCGGCCTTGGCGCTGCTGGCCGCCCCGGCGCTGTCCGCCCCCACCTTTCCGCCCCTCAGCGGGCGGGTGGTGGATGAGGCGAACATCATCCCGGCTCCGGTTGAGGCCGAACTCACCGCCAAGCTCGAACGGCTGGAGGCCACGACCCGCCACCAGGTCGTGGTCGCCACCATCAAGGATCTCAAGGGCTACGAGATCGAGGACTATGGCTACCAGCTCGGACGGGCCTGGAAGATCGGCGATGCGAAACTCGACGACGGCGCCGTGCTGATCGTCGCGCCCTCCGCCCGCAAGGTGCGGATCGAGGTCGGCTATGGCCTTGAGCCGGTGCTGACCGACGCGCTCTCCAGCGTCATTATCCAGACCCGCATCATTCCCAAATTCAAGGCGGGTGACATGCCAGGTGGCATTTCTGCAGGGGTTGACGCCATCGCCGATCAGCTGGGTCTGCCCGCCGATCAAGCGCAGGCTGTGGCTCAGCAAGCCCAGACCAAGGCCAGCGCCGGCTCTCGCCATGGCGGCGGCTTTCCGTGGCCGGCTATCCTCATCGCTTTCTTTGTCATCTCCATGCTCTCAGGCCTGGGCCGGCGCGGACGGCGGCGCGGCGGCAGCGGCCTCGGCGGCGCGCTGCCCTGGATCGTGCTGGGCGCGCTCAGTAATTCCGGTCGCCGCGACTGGGGCGGAGGCGGCGGCGGAGGTTGGTCTGGCGGCGGAGGCGGCGGCTTCTCCGGCGGCGGGGGCTCATTCGGGGGCGGCGGCGCCTCGGGAGGCTGGTAGGATGAACATTACCGAAGACGATCACGCCCGCATCGCGGCGGCCGTCGCCAAAGCCGAGGCCGCCACCAGCGGTGAAATCCGCTGTGTGCTGACGCGCGAGACGGTCAACGTTCCGGTCGTCGCACTGATCGGCGGCGCCAGCGCGGCGCTGGTCGCTCCTCCCATCGCCATCGCCCTGGGCCTCAAGCCAGATCTCCTGACCGGCCTCTTCGACGGCTGGACGGCAGCTCATGCATCGGCGGCCGGCGCCGGACTCTATTCCACCCTGACCGTCTACATCCTCCTTCAGGCGGTGGTGTTCGCCCTGGTGGCCGGGATCTTCATGATCCGACCCTTCCGCCGGGTTCTCACCGGTGGGCCGGGCAGTGTCGGCCGCGTCCGCAGAGCCGCCCTCGAGCAGTTCGAGGCCCTGGGCCTGACCCACACCCGCGACAAGACCGGCGTGCTCATCTTCGCCAGCCTGGACGATCACCGGGCCGAAGTGCTGGCCGATTCCGGCATCTACCAGAAAACCGCGCCTGCGGACTGGCAGGGCGTCGCCGATTTGCTGGTCGCGGGCCTGGGTCGAAAACAGCCTGCCGATGGCTTCGTGGCCGCGGTCGAAGCGGCCGCAGGGGTCCTGGCGGAGCATTTCCCGCGGCGGGATGATGACGCCAATGAGTTGCCGGACGGCCTTGTGACCCGAAAGCGATAGCGGCGTGCAAATTGTGCGCTGGGCAATTTAGCGCCTTGCGCAGACCTTAAGCATTTAAGACAACACCGTTCTCATCAAAAATAGCCCCATCAAGGGGCAATTGACCACTCATCAGGAAGCAACGCCATGGGCCAGTCTCTCCCCCCGCCAGTCACCACGGTTGAAGCCATTCAGGTCGTTCCCGCGCGGTTGCCCGCCGCCGAGTCCGACAAGGCCTTTTCGATCATCACCCTGGATCAGGCCGAGATCGGCGACCATCGCAGGCTCGATCAGGCCCTGGGCGAGGTGCCGGGCGTTGTGCTGTTCCGGCGGACCGACAGTCTGGTCGCCAACCCGACCACCCAGGGTATTTCCCTCCGCTCGATCGGACCCACCGGCGCGGGCCGCGCCCTGGTGACGCTGGACGGCGTGCCGATGAACGATCCATTCGGCGGCTGGGTGATCTGGGCGGGTCTTCCATCCGAAATGATCGGCAGCGCCGACATCGTCCGCGGCGGCGGCGCGGGTCCCTACGGCGCGGGCGCCCTGACCGGTGTGATCAGGCTCGATTCGCGGACCGACATGGGCCTGGAGGCCAGCGCTCGCGCCGGCAGCCTGGACACCCAGCGCGGCGCCCTCGTCGATGTCACCACCGTGGGCGGAACCGACGTCCTGGCCAGTGTCTCTGGGGGCCATACCGGGGGCTTCATCCCGGTGCACGCCGGCAAAGGCGCGGCCGACACGCCCACTGAAATGAATGACTGGAGCGTCAATCTGCGGACGACCTCCGACTTTGCCGAAGGGAGGCTTGCGTTCGCCCTCGGCGCCTTCAACCAGGACCAGGGCTCGGGCCTCGACAAAGCCCGCGCCGAGGCCAAGGGTCAGCGCGGCAGCGTCACCTGGGTGCGCAATCCGGCCGGCGGCGCTCTGGGCTTCCGCGCCCAGGGCTGGGTCATGAGCACCAATCTGTTCAACAGCTCGGTCTCGGTGCCCGCGGGCCGCGCCACGACGACCGTGACCAATACCCAATTCGATACGCCGGCCACCGGCTACGGCCTCAACGCCGCTATCCGTGGCGATTCCGAAACCCGCCAGTGGGAAATCGGCGCCGACGTCCGCATCAGCCACGGCGAGGATCGCGAACTGTTTTCCTACACCCTCACGAATGGTCCGTTCACCCGGTATGCCGGGGGCATGTCCCAGATCGCCGGCGTTTATGCCGAGGGCACGATGAAACGTGACGACTTGCTGTTGACCGCCAGCGTGCGGGCCGACCAATGGAAGAATACGGACGGCCACCGTATCCACGTCGGCCAGAACGGCGCTGTGACCGTCAACAACACCTACGCCGATCGCGACAGCACTCTTCCGACCGCCCGCGTGGGCGCCCGCTACAATACCGACACCGGCTATTATCGTCTGGCAGCCTACACCGGCTTCCGCGCCCCGACCCTCAACGAACTCTATCGTCCGTTCCGGGTGGGCAACATCAACACCGAGTCCAATGCGGCGCTTGATCCCGAGCGTCTCGCCGGCATTGAACTGGGTTTCGGCGGCCACAAGGACATGCTCGGCAGCTGGGACATCACCCTGTTTTACAACCAGCTGTCGGACGCTATTTTCAACGTCACTCTCAACAACGACCCGAGCACCCGCCAGCGTCAGAACGCCGGCGACGTCATCGCCAAGGGCCTGGAGGCCCAGGGCGAGCTTCAGCTGACCGACACCATCAGGCTGCGCGGCGCCTATGCCTATGTTGAGGCCAAGACCGACGCCGGTCTGCGCCCGGCCGAAACTTCGCCCAATTCGGCCAGCGGCAGCATCACCTGGTCGCCCTCGCCGCGTTTCGACGCCGCTCTGACGGTGCGTTACGAAGGCGACCGCTTTGACGACGATCTCAACCTGATCCGTCTGCGTTCAGCCACCGTCGCCGACATCCGGCTGGGCTGGAAGTTCACCGACAGCGTCGAAGGATTTATCGACGTGAACAACGCCTTCGACGAAGCCGTGGAAAACACCCTCTCATCCGGTGTGTTGAGCTACGCAGCGCCCCAGACCTTCTCATTGGGTCTGCGGGTCAAGCGCTGAACTTTCCGCTCCAGGTTGGCGACAGGACAGGGCGGCGCTAAGACGCGCGCCGCCCCAGTTCAGGATTTTGCATGCCGACGCCCGAGTTCTTCGACGACGATTTCCATGCCATCCCCGATATCCTGCGCCTGCATGTCGGCGAGCGCCCGGATCGGGCGGCGCTGATCCAGGACGAGCGCGAGGTCAGCTACGCCGAATTTGACGCCCTGGCCGACCGGGTCGCGGCCGGCTTTCAACGCGACGGCCTGAAGGTGGGCGAGGCGATCGCCATCTGCGCGACGACCTCGATCAACTACCTGCTGGTCTATCTGGGCGCCCTGCGCGCCGGGCTGACGGTCTGTCCGCTCGCGCCATCGTCGACGCCCGACAGTCTGGCTGGCATGGTCGCCGACTGCGGGGCCCGGGCGTTTTTTCTGGACGCCGGGGTTGCCGCCGAAATCGAACCGGTCATGGGGCGTATCGCCGCACCGACAATCGCGCTCGATGAGTCTTCAGCCGGGTTGGCGTTTTCAGCCTGGCTGCCCGGGCCGGGCAGGACGCCCGCGCCGGTCGAGATTGCCCCGGACCTGCCCTTCAACATCATCTATTCCTCGGGCACGACGGGCGCGCCGAAAGGCATCGTCCAGCCGCACCTGATGCGCTGGATGCATGTGCGGCGGGGGTTCTACGATTCGGACGCGGTGACGCTGATTTCGACGCCGCTCTATTCGAACACCACCCTCGTCAGCGTCTTTCCGACCATCGCCCGTGGCGGGACGCTGGTGCTGATGCCCAGGTTCGATGTGGTGAAGTTCCTCACCTTGTCGCAGCAACACCGGGTGACCCACGCGATGCTGGTGCCGGTCCAGTACAAGCGGTTGATGGAGCATCCGGATTTCGACCGCTACGACCTGTCGTCCTATCGCAACAAGTCGTGCACCTCCGCCCCGTTCAAGGCCGAGCTGAAAGCGGACATCCTGAAGCGCTGGCCGGGCGGCCTGGTGGAATTCTACGGCATGACCGAGGGCGGCGGCACCTGCCGCCTGGAGGCTCATCTGAACCCGGACAAGCTGCACACGGTCGGCAAGCCGGTCGAGGGCCATGAAATCCTGCTGATCGGCGAGGATGGCCGCCCGGTCGTTCAAGGCGAGATCGGCGAGGTCGTCGGCCATTCGCCCTCGATCATGAAGGGCTACCACAATCAGCCGGCCAAGACGGCGGAGGCCGAATGGTACGACGAGGCCGGCCGCCGGTTCATCCGCACCGGCGATGTCGGCCGATTCGATGAGGACGGTTTCCTCACCCTCATGGACCGCAAGAAGGACATGATCATTTCGGGCGGCTTCAACATCTACCCCAGCGACCTTGAGCAGGTGGTCGCCGCACACCCTGATGTCGCCGAAGCGGCGGTCGTGGGGGTTCCATCCGACCAGTGGGGGGAAACCCCGGTGGGATTCGTCGCCCTGAAACCTGGGCAGAGCGCCGACCCGGAGACGATTCGCGCCTGGGCCAACGCCCGGCTGGGCAAGACCCAGAGGCTTGCGGACCTCCAGATCCTCGATTCGATCCCCCGCAGCCACATTGGCAAGGTCATGAAGCGCGAATTGCGCGAAACCTACGTCGGTGCGGCGAAATCATGACCTTTCGGCCTTGATTGACCCGCCGAGCGTTCGCCGGCGGGGCGGAGGCAAGGCGCTTGCAGGCCTTTTTGGGGCGACGCAGGTGTTTCAAAAAAGCCACGAAAATGGTTCGTGACGAAAAACCGGCTTGTTTTGGGCGCCTCGCCTGTCCTAAAGTCACATTCTGGTCTGGATGCGTGTTGGAACAGCGTCGGACACACAGGGAGGGATTTATGTCTAAAGGCAGGTATTTCTGCGGCGGTTCGGCATTGGCCGTCACCTTGGCGCTCGTGGGTGCGACGCACGCGATGGCGCAGTCAGCCGCTGACATCCAGAAGGCTTTCACTGACGCCGACAAGAACAAGGACGGCAAGCTGGACGCGGCGGAGTTCGGAACTCTCCCCCAGGCCATCCGTGACAAGGCTGTCGACGCCAACGGCGACGGCTCGTACATCCTGGCCGAGCTGACGCCGACGCAGAGCGCCGAAGCGGTCACTGAGGTTCGTGCGATCGTATCGACCGGCACCTATCTGAAGAGCGGCGCCGAAGACACGGCCCTCAACATCGAAGCGCAAAGCCGGGACGACCTCCTGAAGTCCGGCTCGCCGACGATGGAATCGCTGATCCGCAACCTGTCGGAATCGGGCCTGAACGAAAACGGCGACAACCGCGGCCAGAACTCCCAGGGCTACGGCGTTCGCACCATCAACCTGCGCAACCTCGGCGCGGGCCGCACCCTGATCCTGTTCGACGGCGTCCGTCTGGCCGATGACCCGCAAACCAACGGCGGTCCGGCCATTACCCGCGACCCCAACGTGCAAGGCGGCGGCGCCCAGAACGTCAACAACATCCCGATGGAAGTTCTGGCCACCGTCGAAATCCTGAAGGACGGCGGTTCGGCGGCTTACGGCGGCGACGCCGCCGGCGGCGCGGTCAACTTCACGCCCCGCCGCGACTTGAACGGCTTCGAAATGAGCACCAGCTATCAGTATATCGCTGATACCGACGGTGTTTATGACGCCAACATCCAGTGGGGTAAGCGTCAGGGCAATCAGAACTTCCTGTTCAGCGCCTACTATCAGCACGTTTCGCCGCTTTCCGGCGCGGACCGCGATTTCATCAAGCGCAGCTTCATCCAGAACCAGTACAACTTCGGTTGGGGGCCCTGGGACCCGGATCTGCTCTCGATGGCCTTCGCCACGCCTGGGCTTCCCAGCGTCGCCAACGCGTCGAACACCTTCTCGGTGGGCAGCTACGGCATCGCCAACCCGGTCATCGTGTCGGGCGCGGGCGTCACCAAGCCCGCCCAGGACGCCGAGCGCGGCATTCTGCGTGACGATCTCTGCCTGGAAATGGGCGGCGGCCGCGGCTTCATCACCAATCGCGTCCCGATCGGCAGCGGTCTGCAGACGAACCTTCCGCTGTCGGGATTCTTTACCCTGGCCACTCCGGCGTGTTTGTTTGCGAAGTACAAGGTTGGTAATCTGAAGGAAGACACCGACACCTATCGCGTGTTCGCCGACGCCACGGTCAACATGACCGATAATCTGCGCTGGCATAACTCGGTGACCTTCAGCAAGAGCCAGACGACGGTGGCCGACCTGACCATTCAGGAATCCAACGCCTGTGATCCCTGGCCGACCAACGCGCCCAGCTACACCACCGCCACCACCGGCAGCGGCACGACGCCGAGCCGCGAGTGTCTCGCCCCGGGCATCAGCAACCTTGACCGTCAGCTCTATCCGACGACATCCGCTGGTCTTCAGGCTGGTCCGACTGTTCCGGGCTACAACCCGGCGGTTCGCGATTATCTCCTGCGTTATTATGCCAACAGCCCGCTGGGCAGCGACACCAATGGCGCGCGCGTGTTCAGCGACACCGAGATCAACAAGATCACCGGTTGCGTCGTGCCCAACGGCTCGTCCACGACCCAGTGGGTGGTTTCCACCGTCGCCAACAGCTTCAACTGTAACGGCTCTGGCAATCCGTCGACCGCGTCATTCGTGTCCGACATTCCGGTCCTGACCGGCCGCAGTTTCCTGGCCGCCAGCGGCACCGTGGCGAACGGCTTCTTTACGCCGGGCACGGCCAGCACCGTCGGCACAACTCCGACGAACAACGTGGCGATCGTCCAGGGCCCAACCCTGGGTCAGGGCTATACCCCGACCTACGGCAACACCATGCTGACGGTGAACATCGGCACCACGGCTGCGCCAGTGAACATCGCCCTGCAACTGAACCAGGGCGCTCAAGTTTCGGGCGTAAACGTCGGCACCCAGACCTGCCTGCGCGGCAGCACGGCCGGCGTCACGACCGCCTGTCTTCCAACCTTCCTGAACACCTTCGGGACACCGTCGACTGTCTCGGGCGTGCTCACGCAAGGCACGGCTTCCTTCACCCTGCCCGCCGGCGGCGGTCAGCCGGGCGGCTACGGCAAGGTATTGCTGCCCAACGCCGTCTATGCGCCGTTCGTCTCGATGTACAATTCCGCCTTCAGGGATAGCAAAGGGCCGTTCTTCAACTCGCAGAACTCGTCCCTGGCGATCGGGCAGGACATCAAGGGCGACCTTGGCGAGCATATGGGCAACGCGCTCGACTTCACCCTGCGCGCCAACTACTCCCGCCAGATCAACCGTCAGGTTGGCGCCCAGATGATGGCCGACCGCTTCCAGCGCGCTCTGGACGGTTTCGCCTCCAACAACAACGACCTGGGCCCCGACGCCCTGGGCTGCACCACCACCGAAACCCAAGGCACCCGCGTGCTGCAAACCGCTCCGGGCGTTTTCACCTCGGTCACCGGTGTGCCGTTCACGGTCGGCGCGGGCGGCGGTACGGACTACGCGCCCACCACGGCGGGTATCCAGGACGCCGACTTCGGCTTCGATCCGGGCGTGAGCAAGGGCAACCGCTGCTTCTTCTTCAACCCGTTCGACAGCGCCATTCGCGTCAGCAAGCTGAACGGCAATTCGGTCGCGGCCGACAACGGCACGCCGGGCTTCGTCGGCGCCAACACCCCGTCCGCCGCCGGCGGCTCCACGGGTCCCGGCACGGCCATTGGCGCGCTCGGCGACTATCAGGGCTATGGCAATGACATGGGCCTGGAGAACTCCCCCGGGGTTCTGGGCTGGATCTACCAAAAGCGCGAAACCCGCTCGCAACTGGATCGTATCCTGCTGCAAGGCATCCTGAACGGTGAATTCACCAAGTTCCAGCTGCCGGGCGGCCCGATCGACTGGGACATCGTGCTCCAGTACACCTATCAGAACCGTGACGCGTTCACCGATCCCATCGGCAACCGCGACATCAACCCCTGCCCGTTCATGCGTACGACGGTCCCGCGGTACAACGCCGTGCAGAACCTGGTCAACGCGACCAGCACCTGCGGCACCGACGGCAACCGTCCGGGTCTGTTCGCCACCGCCAACTCCACGACGGTCGTTGCGGCCAACCCGCTCACCACGGGCTTCAACAGCGGCCCGATCGGCGGCGGCTTCCAGCAACTGGTCACTCACTCGGCCGTGGTGGAATGGAACCTGCCCTTCGTTCGCCGGGCTCTGCTCCACAACACGATCCGCTTCGAAGAGTCCCGGGGCCAAAATGACAAGGCTTTCCACGGCGGTACAGTCTACTCGACCGACCTGAAGTGGCAGGCGTTCGATAACCTGGCCTTTACCGGCAACATCGGGATGAACTTCGACAACCCGATCATTCAGCTGCCGGGTCAAACCCTGACCCTGGCCCGCAACACCACCGACACCAGCGCCTGGTGGACCGGCACGACGCGCGCCGAGGTCAACATCAACAGCCAGTCGACCACCTGGATCAATACGGCGCTCGGACCGGAACGCGGCACCAACTACAGCGTCGGCGCCATCTTCCAGACCCGCGACCGGGCGTCTCAGGTTCGCCTTGTCTTCTTCAGCGACCGCATCGGCGGCTCGGTGACGACCCTCGTCGATCGCCAGGCCATCGGCCGCGTGTTGACCAAGAACCGCATCCGCGGCACGGACCTTGACATCACCGCGCCGATCGACTGCGCCGATCCGGCTCTGCAGCCGTTCTTCGGGCCTGGTGGAGCCAACAGCTTGTTCGAAGAGCTGCCGTTCGTGCAGTTCACCAACGGCACTGACTTCTACAAGTGCGGTGACAACTCGCTGTCCGGCGGCCCGAACATCACCACCTTTACCCTGGCCGGCTTCGACGCTGACCAAAACGGCTCTGCGATAGACGAAGGCGTCGACTTCGGTCTTGCCGTGAACGTGCCGAACCAGATCAACTCGGGTGTTCTGATCCGCTCGGGTATCGAACTGGGGGCCAACCACCGCATCAAGTCGATGATCTACGGTGGTACGGTCAACCTGACCGCCGACCTGACCTGGAACCTGAAGAACCGTTCGACGGACATCTTCTACTACGGGTCTTTGGTGGCGGCCGGCACCGACAACATCGGTACTCTGAATGACGGCTTCTCGAACTTCGCCAACATCTGGGGTGGCAACCTCGGGCTCAACTACAACCACGGCAAGCACAACGTGCGCCTGACGTGGCGTTGGCAAAGCAGCGTCGTCGACAACTCCGGTCTGGGCCTCGCTGCGGCCAGCACCCCGGTGCTCGGCGGCATCTACTCCAACCTGAACCCGCTCGATAACACGACCTGTAATACCGCTCAGGGTGGTCTCGGCATTCCGTTTGTGCCGCAACCCCACACTAACGAGCAAATCACCAACATCGTCGGCGATGTTCTGGTCGGTGAACAGGGCTTCAACCTGAACTGCGTGATCGGTGACCTCAACGGGTACAAGGTGCACGGCCAGGCCATCGGCGCGGTCACCTACCGGGTTGAGCTGCCGGCGGACACCACGCTGACGGTCTCGGTGGATAACATCCTCGGAACCGCCCCGGCGTTCGCCCGCTTCATCGACAACTACAACCCGTTTGCCGCCATGGGTCCCGACGGTCGTACCGTCAAGGTCCAGGTGCAGAAGAAGTTCTAGTAGACGGGACTTTGAAACTAGATTTGGGGGCGGCTTCGGCCGCCCCTTTTTCTTTGGGCGCTGCGAAAGGCTGAATTGTCATGACTGCGATGGGACGCGGGCTAGGGATGGATCTGAAACGGCTGGCCAAGGTCGCAGCCTTTTTTGACGAGACCTATGTTCAAACCGGCCGCCACGCTGGCGTTCAGCTCAGCGTGCTGCGGCGCGGCGAACTGGTCCATCAGACCACACACGGTCTCGCCGACCGCGAGCGCGGAACTCCTCTGCGCGAGGACGCGATTTTTCGTATCTATTCAATGACCAAGCCGCTCACGGCCGTGGCGTTCATGATGCTGGTGGAAGAGGGCAAGGTCGCTCTCGATGATCCCGTCGAGCGCTATATCCCGAGCTGGAAAAATCTGCAGGTCTTCGAGGGCGTAAAAAAATCGGGGAGGTTCAAGACCCGTCCGGCGGCAGCGCCGATGCGCATCGTCGATCTTTTGCGCCATACCAGCGGCCTTACCTATCACCTGCATGGGCAGAACCCGGTCGATGCGGCATACCTCGACCAGCAACTCAGCTTTTCCCACGGCAAGCACGACAGGGAAGGCTTCATCGCCACCCTCGCCGGTTTGCCCCTGACCGCATCACCAGGCGACATCTGGACCTATTCGGTGTCCTCCGATGTTCTTGGCTATCTCATTGAAAAAATATCAGAAACACCCTTCGACCAATTTCTGAAGACACGCATTCTCGATCCTCTGGGGATGGACGACACGGCCTTTCAGGTCGCCGCGAAGAACGTGGATCGGTTTACCGCCTGCTATATGCGCACCCCCGCGGGCGAGACCATCTTGCTCGACGATCCCATTACCAGCCCCTATCTCCAGCCGCCGCGTTTCGTCTCGGGCGGCGGCGGCCTCACCTCGACCAGCAAGGACTACCTGCAGTTCCTGCGCATGCTGCTTGGGCGCGGAGAGCTGAACGGCCATCGCTTCATCGCTCCCAAAACCCTCGACCTGATGACCGCCAACCACATCCCCGGCGGAAAAGATCTCACCAGCGGCTCGCCCTCCCAGTTCAACGAGGCGATATACGAAGGCGTGGGTTTCGGTCTGGGCTTCGCCGTCACCTTCGATCAGCCCAAAACGCTGCTCCCGGGGTCTAACGGGGACTTCTTCTGGGGCGGCTGGGCCTCCACCTATTTCTGGGTCGATCCGGCCGAGGATCTGGCCGTGCTTTACATGGCCCAGCTGGGCCCGTCGAACTCCTACGCAAACCGCCGCCAGCTTCGCACCCTGGTCTATTCCGCCCTGACCGAAACTGCGCCTCGGAGCTAGCCGGGAAGCGGATCGACCGAAAAACCCCGCGGTTCCATTCCGCGCCTGGCCGCTTCGCACATGGTCAGATAGGCTGCTTCAATATGGCGGACCGATCGCCTGGTGTCGAACAGGGGACAAGAGCCGCTTTGGATCGCCAGCTTCGAGCGAATGGCGGTGAGCGATGCCGGGTTCCTGACCAGACTGAGCGCAAGGTCTTGATAATCTGACACATTATCCGTGATTAATTCCGGCAATCCGGCTGCCGACAGGAGGCTGGCCGCAACCCGGCCGCCGAACGATTCGCCCCGGCACGTCACCACCGGCAGTCCCGCCCACAGCGCGTCGCTGGCCGTGGCGTGGGCGTTATACGGCAGGGTGTCGAGGAAAAGGTCCGCCAATCGCTGGCGCGAGAGATGGTCTTCGCGCCGCTCGGTCCAGCGTGAGAATACCAGCCGCGCCGGGTCGATTCCGCGACTTCGCGCCTCGCTCTGAAGTCGACCGTTGGCGCTTGCCCCGGCGCCTTGCAACCACAAAACGCTTGCTGGCGCGCTCGCAAGCAGACTCATCCAGATGTCGAACATCCCGGGGGCGATCTTGGCCGCGGCATTGAAACAGCAGAACACAAACCCTTGCGCCGGCAGGCCTTCCTCGACGCGCGAAGGCGTGCGTTCGGCGATGGGTTGGCCTTGGTGGATCCAGAAGCTGTCCGGCAATTGCACGATCTGTTCGGCGAAAGCCGATTGCTGATCCGCCGGCGTCACGATGTGATCGCCCAGGATGTAGTCGATGAACCCGGCCCCCATGGTGGCCGAAAAGCCGAGGTACGACACCTGAATCGGCGCCGGCCTGCGGGCCAGGATACCGGTCCGGGAATCCTGCGTGTGGCCCATCAGGTCGATGGCGATGTCGACGCCGAGATCGCGGATCAGGTTTGCGGCTCCCTCATCGTCCAGGGCCCGCACATCATGGAAGCTGTCGAAGGCGCGTACCACGCGGTCCCGGATCGGGCTGCCGTCGTCCGGGCCGAACGATATGCCGGTCACGTCAAACCGCGCCCGGTCATGGTCTTCGAACAGAGGCGCGGTCAGGTAACCCACGGGATGATTGCGGAAATCCGCTGAAAGATAGGCAAGCTTGATCTTGTCGCCCCGCGGTCCCCGCCGTTTCGACAAAGGCTCGAAGGCTTCCGGCAGACGATCGCGAACATAAGCCCGGGCGCACTGCAGCTGCAGGGCCGGATCGTCGCTGTAACTCATCAGCGTGAGAGGCGGGATGATCGCGGTCCCGCTGGCCAGGCGCTCAGCGATCTGCCGGCCATAGTCGTCCCGCCGTTTCCAGTCGCAGAGGCGCAGCACGCACTCGGCCGCACCGCCGAGCGCGTATTTATGGTCCGGATTCGCCGCCATGGCGCGCTCATAGCTGGCCAGCGCCTCGTCGTGGCGCTTCAGCTGTTGCAGGACGTTTCCGCGATTGTAGAGGGCCTCGGCATGGCCTGGCTCCAGGCCCAGGGCGCGGTCAAAGGCCGCCAGCGCCTCGTCGTAGCGCTTCAGTTCCCACAGCGCCGACCCGCGATTGATCAGCGCGTCGATGTGATCGGGCTGCAGCGTCAGCGCCCGCCCGAAACTGGTCAGGGCCTCATTAAAGCGTTGTAAAACCAGCAGAACATGGCCGCGGTTGTTCAACGCGTCGGTGAAATCGGGCTGTAAGGCGAGCGCCCGGTCGTAACTTGTCATCGCCTGATCAGGACGCCTCAGCGCCTGGAGGGTATTGCCACGATTGTACCAGATCTCGGGGTCGTCGGGGGCCAGCACCAGAGCCTGATCACTATCAGTCAAGGCCTCGTCGTGGCGGCCCAGCTCTGACAGCGCCGTTGCCCGGTTCACCAGGGCGTCGACATGTTCAGGGCGCAATGAAAGCGCTGCGCCGTACGCCGTCACCGCGTCCGCAAATCTCGCCTGTGCCAGAAAGCTGTTGCCCTGGCGGTAAAGGGCCTCGGCCGGATCGGAGGGAGAGGGACCGGCCACTCGCTCTAGTAAATCTCGAAGAGACCTGCCCCGCCCATGCCGCCGCCGATGCACATGGTCACGACGCCGTACCTGGCCTTGCGGCGCTTGCCTTCATGCAGGATGTGGCCGGTCATGCGCGCGCCCGACATGCCATAGGGGTGGCCGATCGAAATGGCGCCGCCCGAGACGTTCAGGTTCTCGTTCGGGATGCCCAGCTTGTCGCGGCAATAGAGCACCTGGCTGGCGAAGGCCTCGTTCAGTTCCCAGATGTCGATGTCGTCCATCTTCAAGCCATTGCGCTCGAGCAGTTTGGGCACCGCGAACACCGGGCCGATGCCCATTTCTTCCGGGCCGCAGCCGGCCACGGCCATCCCGCGATAGGCGCCCAGCGGTTGCAGGCCGCGCTTTTCGGCTTCCTTGCGCTCCATCAGCACAAGCGCCGCAGCGCCGTCCGACAGCTGCGAGGCGTTGCCCGCGGTGATGAACTTGCCTTCCTGGATGCGCTGGCCGCCCTTGAACACCGGCAGCAGCTTTTGCAGGTCGGCCAGGGTGGTTTGCGGGCGATTGCCCTCGTCCATGGAGATGGTGACTTCCTTTTCAGAGAACTCACCGGTCTCCTTGTTCTGCACCATCATCACCGTGGTCATCGGCGCGATCTCGGCGTTCAGGCGGCCTTCGGACTGGGCCATGGCCGTGCGCTGCTGCGACTGCAGGGCGTATTCGTCCTGGGCTTCGCGGCTGACGCCATAGCGCTCGGCGACGATCTCGGCGGTTTCCAGCATGGTCATATAGAGTTGCGGGACATGTTCCTTCAGCCACGGATCACCGACGCGGAAGCGATTGATCTTCTCGTTCTGCACCAGGCTGATGGACTCGATGCCGGCGCCGATGGCGATGGGCGCGCCATCGCCGGTGATGTACTTGGCCGAGGTGGCGATCGCCATCAGGCCGGATGAACACTGACGGTCGATGGTCTGGCCTGAGACGGTCTGGGGCAAGCCGGCGCGCAGGCCGGCCTGGCGGGCGATGTTGTTGCCCGTGGAGCCCTGCTGCAGTGCGCATCCCATTGAAATGTCGTCAATATCGGCCGGATCGATGCCCGAACGCTTGACCGCTTCGGCAATGGCGTGACCGCCCAGTGTCGCCCCGTCGGTGTTATTGAAGGCGCCGCGATAGGCCTTGCCGATCGGGGTGCGGGCGGTGGAAACGATGACGGCTTCGCGCATTGGGGTGTCCCTTAAAGTTCAAGTTCGTATCTTTATATGGTGACGCTCACGGACCTGGACCCGAAAGCGCGGCGCCAGAAAATCTACAGGTCCGCGAAGGTCTTGCCCTCGTCGGCCAGGCGTTGAAGCAAGGGCGAGACCGCAAAGTCGTCACCATACTTGGCCTGGAATTCGTTCATCTTGTCGGCCACGGTCTTGAGGCCCACCAGATTGGCATAGAACATCGGCCCGCCGCGATAGGCCGGCCAGCCGTAACCGTTAAGCCAGACGATATCGATGTCCGACGCCCGGATGGCCTTGCCTTCTTCGAGGATCTTCGCGCCCTCATTGATCATCGGATAGATCGTCCGCTCAAAAATCTCCTCGTCGGAGATGGCGCGCGGCGTGATGCCCTTCTTGGCCCGCAGATCGTTGATGATCTTCTCGGTCACCGGCGAGGGCGAAGCATTGCGGTTTTCGTCATAGTCGTAATAGCCGGCGCCGGTCTTCTGACCGCGGCGGCCGGCTTCACACAGGCATTCCCGGATGGTCGAGGACTTGCTGGTCTCGGCCTTCCAGCCGATGTCGAGGCCGGCGAGGTCGCCCATGGCGAACGGGCCCATCGGCAGGCCGAAGTCGTAGAGCACCTTGTCGACCTGCCAGGGCATGGCCCCTTCATCGACCAGCTTGTTGGCCTCGCGGGTGCGCTGGAAGAGCATGCGGTTGCCGACGAAGCCGTGGCAGACGCCCACCAGCACCGCGACCTTCCCGATCTTCTTGGCCAGGCCCATGCAGGTGGCGATGATGTCCTTGCCGGTCTTTTCGCCGCGGACAATCTCCAGCAATTTCATGACATTGGCCGGCGAGAAGAAGTGCAGGCCGATAAAGTCCTGTGGGCGGGACGTGCAGGCCGCCATCTCGTCGACGTTGAGATAGCTGGTGTTGGACGCCAGGATCGCGCCCTGTTTTACGATCTTGTCGAGCTTGCCGAACAGCTCCTTCTTGATGTCCATCAGTTCGAACACCGCCTCGATAACGAGGTCGCAATCGGCCAGGTCTTCGAGGTTCAACGAGGGCGTCAGCAGCCCCATGCGCTGCTCAACCTGTTCGGCCGTCAGCTTGCCGCGCTTGGCGGAATTCTCGTAGTTCTTGCGGATCACGCCGACGCCGCGATCAAGCGCTTCTTGCTGAACCTCGACCATGGTCACCGGAATGCCGGCGTTGAGGAAGTTCATGGAGATGCCGCCGCCCATGGTGCCGGCGCCGATCACGCCGACCTTCTTGACGTCGCGGACCGGCGTGTCGGCCGGAACGTCGGGGATCTTGGCCGCTTCGCGTTCGGCGAAGAATACATAGCGCAGGGCCCGCGACTGATCGCCGGTCACCAGTTCGGTGAACAGTTCGCGCTCGCGCTTCATGCCCTCGTCGAACGGCAGCTCGGTCGCCGCCTGGACGGCCTTGGCGCAATTGACCGGAGCCATCCGGCCCCGGAACGCCTTGGCGTTGGCCTTGAAGAACTTGTCAAACAACTCAGGGCTGGCCGAACACGGCAGGTCGCGCACTTTTTTCAGCGGGCGGCCTTCACCGACAACCTTTTTCGCAAAAGCGATGGCCTGTTCGCGCAGCTTGCCTTCTTCGACCACTTCGTCGACGAGGCCCGTGGCGGCGGCTTCCTTCGCGCCGATCGGATCACCGCCGGTGATCATCTCAAGCGCCTTTTCGACCCCGACGATGCGCGGCAGTCGCTGGGTGCCGCCGGCGCCGGGCAGAAGGCCGATCTTCACTTCCGGCAAGCCGAGCTTGGCCGAGGGAACGGCGACGCGGTAGTGCGCCACCAGTGCGGTCTCCAGACCCCCGCCCAGCGCCGTGCCATGGATGGCCGCGATCACCGGCTTGGGGGCGTTTTCGATGGCCGAAAGCACTTCGCCCAGCGGTGCGCCGCGCGGCGGTTTGCCGAATTCGGAGATGTCCGCGCCGGCGATAAAGGTGCGCCCGTCGCAGATCAGCACGATGGCCTTGGCGCTGGCATCGCCGATCGCCTGTTTGAATGCTTCTGTCAGCCCGTCACGCACATTGGCCGACAGCGCGTTTACCGGCGGCGAATTGACGGTGACGACGGCGATGTCGCCTTCCTTCGAAAGATCGACGACCTCATTGATGGCGGTCATGGCAGCCCCAAAACATCTGTTTGATTTTGGGGTTTTAAGCGCACGAATGGGCGTCAAAGTCCAGTCTGACGTTGGGGGAGGTTGAGGGCTGGACGTACTATATCGACTGCAGCACGAACATCACCGCGCCGATGAACAGGCCCGAGAGCAGGGCGAAGGCGCCGGTGAAGCTGGCGGCGCGGTCCATGATCTGGCTGTGCTGGTAGGTCATTTTGAAAGCTCCGTCTCTCCTGGTTTCGAACGAACCGGTCTTTCGCCGCGCCGTTCTGTTGGGAGCTTTTTCTCTCGCGACCTTTGCATGGGCGTGGCGGGTCATGTCGCTGTACGTCAGGGATGGGGAAAGTTGTGTCGCAGTGTGTCTTGCAGTCGGCTAGCAAGACGCCGACACACGACCGGAGGCGGGCATGAGAACTTGGGAGATTCAGGGCGCTTACGGCCTTGAGAACCTGCGGATGGTGGACCGGCCGGACCCCGAGCCGGGTCCGGGGCAGATCGTGGTCGCCATGAAGGCGGCTTCGCTCAACTACCGTGACCTGACGACGATCCGGGGCGCGCTCGTCCACCCGCTGCCGCTGATCCCCTTTTCGGATGGCGCGGGTGAAGTCCTGGCGATCGGGGAGGGTGTCACGCGGGTAAGGCCCGGGGACCGGATCTGTCCGATGTTCTTCCAGTCCTGGCTGTCTGGCCCTGTTACCGTTGAGGCTCGCGCCGGCGCGCTGGGCGGGCCGTTGCCGGGCGTGTTGCAAGATCGGATGCTGCTGGACGCCGAGGGCGTGTCGCGCGTTCCCGATCACCTGAGCTGGGCAGAAGCCTCGACCCTGCCCTGCGCCGCGCTCACCGCCTGGCGGGCGATCGCGTTCGAGGCGCCGGTCGGACCGGGCGATGTGGTGCTGGTTCAGGGGACCGGCGGGGTCTCGATGTTCGCCCTGCAGTTCGCCAAGGCCCGCGGCGCCAAGGTGGTTGTCACCTCATCCAGCGACGCCAAGCTCGAGCGCGCAAAAGCCCTGGGGGCGGACATGGTGATCAACTACCGCACCACGCCGGCGTGGGGCGCCAAGGCCCGCGAGCTGACCGGCGGCAAGGGCGTCGATGTGGTGATCGAAGTGGGCGGGGAGGGCACCTTCAATGAATCCCTCGATGCCGCGCGCGTCGGCGGCGCAGTCGTGGTGATCGGCGTGCTGGGCGGGGTCACGCCGCAGGTCTCAGTGCGCACGATCTTCTCCAAGAACCTGCGTATCCTGGGCATCTCGGTCGGCAGCCGCGAACAGTTCGAGGACATGTGCGCCCACATCGGGCGCTGGAAACTGCAGCCCGTGGTGGATCAGACCTTCGGCTTCGATGACCTGCAAAAGGCCCTGCGGCTGATGGAAGCCGGCGGGCACTTCGGAAAGATCGTGCTGGAGTTCTGAGCGCTACTTCGGATCTTTGCGCGCGATCTTCGGAACAAAGGCCAGGAATCGGCGCGGGTTGTCGTACATGATCTTGTGCAGAATCTCGTCGCTTACCCCTGCCGCCTTGATCTTGGGCACGAAGACGGTGAGTGTTTTCGAATAGCCGCCGCCGCCCGCCTGTTTCATCTCGCGCGTCGAGGACAGGTCCGAGGCGAACATCAGATTATCCGAATAGCCGGCGTTGATCAGCGCTACCGCCATGGCCACCACCGGCGTATCGCCCGCGCCGCCCTGGCGGTCGAAGCCGATGAAGGCGCCCCGGCGGATGACCTGGCGGTGGATCTCGGTCTGTTGCTCGAGGGTCTTGGTGGAGTCGTTGAGGTTGCCAAGGTGCCCGATGACGATGTGCTTGGGATCGACGCCGGCGTCTTCGAAGATATCGAGCTGTTCAAGCGCCGACTTCCCCGGAATCCCGGTATGGGTGAAGATCGGAATATTGGTCGCCAGGTGCACCTTGCCGATGGCGCGGAAGACTTTGCGCTCGTCCTTGGTGATATAGTCCCACGAGCCGATCTCGCCCAACGCCCCGGTGGGGTTGGCTCTGATTTGCTTCATCACCTCGTCGTAGATTTTCTGTTCGGTCCAGGTCGACAGCTCCTTGGGATAGAAGGGCTGGGTGTAGAACCCGGCGCTGGCCACGATCGGCAGGCCCGAGGCCTGCGAGATGCGGCGCAGGAAACCCACGTCGCGGCCCATGTCGGGGTGGCCCGCATCGACGATGCAGCCGATGCCCTCGCGCTTGGCGATCGACATCTCTTCGGTCATGAATTTCTCGTCGGCCAGCACATTGCCGGTTGGGATGTTCGGGGCAGGACCCCGCCCCGCCGCACCCGCCGCACCGCCCGCCGCTCCGGCGCCACGACCCGCGCCGGCGGCCGCTCCGCCCGGTGCGCCCCCGCCCGCCGGGGCCGCGCAACGACCCG
>CANJME010000017.1 GCA_947475875.1 Caulobacteraceae bacterium
CTATCAAGCAGCAGATGACCCCATAAAGTGAGGCAAAGACGATTGCCGACCTCTTCTGTCGTTGCCAATCCATCCGGCGATCATAGCGGGGTCCAAGTGGGCGCGCTATGCTTGTCAACGATCAGATTTGGGAAACTGAGACACTACCCCCCCGTGAAACGGGGGAGGGGGACCGCCGACTGGCGGTGGTGGGGGCGAGCTGCATCCACCAGCCGTGGATGTACCCGATGAACATTCTGCGGAGCGTGGGGCTCGCCCCCTCCGACATCCTTGCGGATGTCTGCCTCCCCCACTGCATGGGGGAGGTGTTTTGATCCGCGTAATAAATATCCGCGCCGGAGGGCGTAGACTGCGCCGCTCACCAGAGTCCCCCACGCCATGCCTGACGGAACCGCCACCGCTCATACCCTTTGGCCCAAGCTCGCGACCATGCTGAGCGAAGGCTACCGGCTGGACATGCTGCGCAAGGATGCGGTGGCCGCGCTCACGGTCGCCATTGTCGCCCTGCCGCTGTCCATGGCCATTGCGGTCGCCTCGGGGGTTTCGCCTGACCGGGGGCTCTACACGGCGATCATCGGCGGCTTCCTGGTCTCGGCCCTGGGCGGCAGCCGGTTTCAGATCGGCGGGCCGGCGGGGGCCTTCATCGTATTGGTGGCCGCTACCGTGGCGAGGTTCGGCCTGCAAGGTTTGCTGGTGACCGTGATGATGTCGGGGGTGATGCTGACCTTGCTAGGCCTTTTGAGGCTGGGCTCGCTGATCCGTCATATTACGGACGCCGTGACCGTCGGCTTCACCTGCGGGATCGCCGCGACCATCCTTGCGAGCCAGCTCAAGGATCTGGGCGGACTGACACTGACTGGCGTTGAACCCGGACCGTTTTTTCCGAAGCTTTTCGCGCTGGGGCAGGCGCTCCCCAGCGTCAATCCCGTCGCTGCAGGGATTGGCGCCGGCGTTGCGGCGCTGATCTTCCTGGTCCGCAGGTGGCGGCCGACCTGGCCCGGGATGCTGATCGCCGTGGTTGCCGCCGCGCTCGCCGCGTTTGTCTTCCACCTTCCGGTCCAGACCATCGGGGGAAAGTTCGGCGGCATTCCGCACGGCCTGCCCATGCCGGCTCTGCCGCCCGTATCGCTCGATCTGTTGTGGCTGCTCTTGCCCACAGCGCTGTCCTTTACCCTGCTGGGTGGGATCGAGAGCCTGCTCTCGGCCAAGGTGGCCGACGGCATGACGGCCCGCAAACACCGGCCGAACATGGAACTGGTAGCCCAGGGCATCGCCAACATCGCCTCGGCCCTGTTTGGCGGCATCAGCGTGACCGGGACGATCGCCCGGACCGCTACCAATGTCCGGGCCGGCGCCGTCAGCCCGCTGGCCGGGATCATGCACGCGGGCTTCATCCTGGTCTTCATGCTGGTCGCAGCGCCGCTGGCGATTTTCATCCCCCTGTCAGCGCTCGCCGGCGTGCTGGTGGTGGTGGCCTGGAACATGGCCGAGAAAAAGGAGTTTGCCGCGCTGCTGCGGGACTGGCGAACGGGCGCAGTGCTGATCGCGACCTTCGGATTGACGCTGGTGAAGGATTTGACCTGGGGCATCGTGGCGGGGTGTTTGCTGGCGGCGGTGTTCGCGCTCATGAAGCGGTTTGGTCCGGCGGCGAAGGCCTAGGGCGGCCACAATCCTTGCCCTTTGGCCCAACCCGCGTTATGTGCACCGCCATGTGCACGCAGCGCACCCTTCTTCTGACGCTTCTTCCGCTGGGGCTTAGCCGCCCCTGGGCGTCCGTCTGAGCCTGCGTCCTTAGCCGCGGGTCCGGCGCTCAGGGGTTTCGAAATTCACCCCAGAAAATGCACCGAACCTGAAGAGCACCACAATGAACACCACCCCCACACAGACCTCGTCCTCGAAGGATCGGGTCATCATCTTTGACACCACCATGCGTGACGGCGAGCAGTCGCCGGGCGCCTCCATGAGCCATGACGAGAAGATCGAACTGGCCAAGATCATGGAAGAGATGAAGGTCGACGTTATCGAGGCCGGTTTCCCGATCGCCTCCAACGGCGATTTCGAGGCCGTCCGCGCCGTCGCGCAAGTGATCACCGAGAGCACCGTTTGCGGTCTCTCCCGCGCCGCGCCGGCGGACATCGAGCGCTGCGCCGAGGCCATCCGTCCGGCCAAACGCGGCCGCATCCACACCTTCATCGCCACCTCACCCCTGCACATGAAGCACAAGCTCTTGATGGAGCCTGAGGCGGTGCTGGAATCCATCACTGGCTCGGTGACGCTCGCCCGCAACCTGTGCGGCGATGTGGAATGGTCGGCGGAGGACGCCACGCGGTCGGAGCGCGATTTCCTGCGGCGGGCGGTGGAAGCGGCAATCAAGGCCGGGGCCGGCACCATCAACCTGCCCGACACCGTGGGCTACGCCTATCCGACCCAGTACGCGGCCATGTTCCGCGACCTGATCGAGAACGTACCGGGCGCCGACACCGTGGTCTTCTCCACCCACTGTCACAACGACCTCGGTTTGGCCGTCGCCAATTCCCTGGAAGGCGTGATGGGCGGGGCGCGCCAGATCGAGTGCGCCATCAACGGCATCGGCGAGCGGGCCGGCAACGCGGCCTTCGAAGAGATCGTCATGGCCATCCGCACGCGCTCCGACGCGCTGGGCGTGCATACCGGCATTGCGCCGGAGCACATCATGCGCGCGTCCCGCTATGTCTCGGCGATCACCGGTTTTCCGGTGCAGTACAACAAGGCCATCGTCGGCAAGAACGCCTTCGCCCACGAGGCCGGCATTCACCAGGACGGCATGCTCAAGAACCGCGAGACCTATGAGATCATGCGGCCCGAGGATGTCGGCCAGGGCGCGACCAACCTCGTTATGGGCAAACACTCGGGCCGGGCGGCGTTCCGCGACAAGCTGAAGGGCCTGGGCTACGAGCTGGGCCAGAACGCCCTGAACGACGCCTTCGTGAAGTTCAAGGAATTGGCCGACAAGAAAAAGCTCGTTTACGACGACGACATCATCGCCCTGGTGGACGATGCCCTGGCCCACACCGCCGACCGCATCCAGGTGGCGCGCCTGCGGGTCGTCGCCGGCACCGAGGGGCCGCAATCAGCCGAGCTGACCGTGACCATCGACGGCGTCGAGAAAACTGCCTCCGCGACGGGCGACGGGCCGGTTGATGCGGTGTTCAACGCCATCCGCATGGTTGTGCCCCACACCGCGGCGCTGCGCCTGTTCCAGGTGCATGCGGTGACCGAAGGGACTGACGCCCAGGCTCAGGTTTCCGTGCGGCTCGAGGAAAACGATCGCATCGCCTCAGGCCAGGCGGCCGATACCGACACCCTCGTCGCCTCGGCCAAGGCCTATATCGGGGCGCTCAACAACCTGATGGCCCGGCGCGAGAAGAGTGCTCCCGACGCCGTCGCGGCGAACGGGTAACAACAAAAAGCTCGTCATCCTCGGGTTCGGCGCAGCCGAATCCCGAGGACCCAGCATCCCCGCTTCCGGTGACAGCGCCTCGCTGTGTCGCCACCGGAGCTGCTGGGTCCTCGGGCTTGGCCGAACGGCCAACCCGAGGATGACGGGGCAATTTGGATTTTCCCATGCTGCTCTTCATCCCCATCACCGCGCTCGCCGCGACGTTTCAGGTCGCCCGCAACGCCCTGCAGCGGGGTCTCATGGCCGAGGCCGGCCCGTGGGGCGCCACGTTGGTGCGGTTTCTGTTCGGGCTGCCGTTCTCCCTGCTCTTTGTCGCCGCCTGCTGGGCGATCTGGCCGGCCGCGAGCGCGCACTTCACCGCCCGGTTCTGGGTGGCGGCCAGCCTCGGCGCGGCGGCCCAAGTGGGCGCGACGGCCGCCCTCCTCACCTCGATGGGCAAGTCCGGTTTCGCTCTGGGCGCCGCCTTCCAGCAGAGCAGCCTGCCCTTTGCCGCCCTGGTCGGCTGGGCGCTGCTGAATGAGGGGCAGACGCCGCTTGCAATCGCCGGCATCGGGCTGGCGAGCGTGGGCTTGCTGGCCCTGTCCTGGCCTAAGAGCGGGGTCGGCAAGGACGCGATGTCGGGCGTCGTTTTCGGCCTGGTGTCCGGCGCCTGTTACGCCATCGCACTCAACGCCTATCGCGCCGCCAGCCTGGAGATCGATCCGCATCACGCCGCCTTCGCGGCGGTGGTCACGTCCAGCACCACGCAAGCCATGCAGTCGGCGGGCCTGGTGGCTTGGCTGGCCTGGAAAAGCCCGGCCTCGTTGCGGGCGGTCTTGCGCGGCTGGCGCGCCTCGTTGGGCGCCGGGTTCGCCGGCGCGGCGGCCTCGGCCCTGTGGGTCACGGCGCTTGCGCTGGCGCCGGCCGCACCCGTTCGGGCGGTGGGCGTCATCGAGCTGCCGCTGTCGGCGCTGGTTGGGCGGCGCCTCTTCGCAGAGCGCCTTAGCCTTTGGCAACTCGGCTGGGGCGGGGCGACGGCACTGGGCGTTGCCCTTGCCGCTTTGGGCTAGTTTATCGCACACGCCCAGTGCCGGCGCCCAGGCCCGCCTCGTGATGCTCAACAGCAAGACCGGGACCGAACTGACCGGCGTGACCGCCGCGAGCGTGGGCGACGCCAACGGCGACGGCAAGGTCGACATCATCATCAACACGGGCGGACCCGCCGGCATCATCATCAACCGGGGCAGCATTATCATCAACAAGGACGGGGTCCCCACGGCCACCGGCCATGTGAAGGTGTTCGACGGGATCACCGGCGCCGCGATTCGCCTCGCTCCCGCGCCCGCCCGCTGATACCCTTTCCAGACAAGCAACAGGGGAAGGACCGTGAAGACACAATTCCTTTCGACGGCCGCAATCGTCGGCCTCGTCAGTGCAGTAGCCCTGACGTCCGCTCCCGCCTTCGCCGCGGCTTACATGAAGCTCGGCGACATCAAGGGCGAGATCGCCGCCGCGCCGAAGACCGCCGCGGCCCGTGCTGCGGGAGGCTGGATTGAGATCGACAGCTACAGCTTCGGCGCGGTCGGCTCCAGAACCTGCACCGGCCAGGCAGGACCCGGCCAGATCAGCGCTGGCGGCCAGCGTAGCGCCTTGCCGCGCCCCGGAGCGAATCGTCTGCCGAAGGTGTCGCTGCAGGTCGAAAGACCCGGCGGCGGTACGCTCGGCGTCGTGCTGGAGAACGTGCTGATCACTTCGGCCACCGGCTCAGCGCCGGACAAGCCGACTGAAACTCTGACGCTGAACTACACCAAGGTGAGCTGGAGCCATTCTGCCTGCTCGGCTGGCATGCTCTTGCCGGCAATTCAAAAGGTGCGCGAGGCCACGACCCGCTGATTTTCAGGAGTGTCGGCGGCGGCGAATGCCCTCGCGCCGCCGGTCACCGCGGACACCAATACTGCACCGTGGCGACGAAACCCGGGCATGGGATAGAAAAGCCACGCTCGACGCGCTGAAATCACGCAGAATTTCTTACAATTAGACCTTGAACTTGACACACGACGGATGCAAAGGGGCTGTTCACCCCTAGCGCCTCAAGGCTTTGAATGCTCGGCTCTCTTTTCGGCATTATCTCGAACGATATCGCCATCGATCTCGGCACCGCCAACACCCTGATTTACATGAAGGGAAGGGGCATTGTGCTGAACGAGCCCAGCGTGGTTGCGCTGCGCACGGTGGGCGGCCGAAAGCAGGTTTACGCGGTCGGAATCGAGGCCAAACAGATGCTCGGCCGCACCCCCGGCCACATGGAAGCCATCCGTCCGATGCGCGACGGGGTCATCGCCGACTTCGAAGTCGCCGAGGAAATGATCAAGCACTTCATCCGCAAAGTGCACAACCGCAAGGCTTTCACCAACCCGAAGGTCATCGTCTGCGTGCCTTCGGGCGCCACGGCGGTCGAGCGGCGGGCGATCAACGACAGCTGCCTGAACGCCTCGGCCCGCCGGGTCGGCCTGATCGATGAGCCCATGGCCGCGGCGATCGGCGCTGGCCTCCCGATCCATGAGCCGACCGGCTCCATGGTCGTCGACATCGGCGGCGGCACCACCGAGGTCGCTGTGCTCTCGCTCTCGGGCATCGTCTATTCGCGCAGCGTGCGCGTCGGCGGCGACAAGATGGACGAAAGCCTGATCAGCTACATGCGCCGTCATCACAACTTGCTGATCGGTGAGACAACGGCCGAGCGGATCAAGAAGGAAATCGGCACTGCCCGGGCGCCGTCGGACGGCGATGGCCTGTCCATCGAGGTCAAGGGCCGCGACCTGATGCAGGGCGTGCCGCGCGAAGTGCGGATCACCGAGGCCCAGGTCGCCTCGGCGCTGTCCGAGCCGGTGAACCAGATCGTCGAAGCCGTGAAGGTCGCGCTGGAAGCGACGCCGCCCGAACTGGCGGCCGATATCGCCGACAAGGGCATCATGCTCACCGGCGGCGGCGCACTGCTGCGCGGCCTCGACGCGGAAATCCGCGATCATACCGGATTGCCGGTGACCATCGCCGACGATCCGTTGTCCTGTGTGGTGCTGGGCTGCGGCAAGGTGCTGGAACATCCGAAATGGATGAAAGGCGTGCTGGATTCTACGCTGGTCTGATACTCTATCCTCCTGATTTTCGGAGCCGAATCACGACGTGTCCTTCCGGGACGGATCGTTCAACAATCTGAAGGTTCCGCTCTCCTGGGCGGCGGCGGCGGCGGTTGTGCTGGCGCTGGCGGCGGCTGTGACACTGCTGATGAGCGACCGGCGTGAAACCCTCGAAGCCACAGCCTATTCGCCGGTGCGAAAGGTGGCCGACACCGTCCAGAAACCGGTCAACAGCGTGCTCTCGGCGCCGGTGCGCTGGGTAGACAGCGGCGTAGCCGGCGTGCGCGGCTATTTCGGCGCAGTGTCGGAAAACCGCCGCCTTCGCAAACAGCTCGAACAGATGAACGACCTGAAGGCGCAGCTGGCGCTCGAGAAGGACTTGAACAGCCGCTATGTGGCCGTCCTCGGCCTGCGCGTCGATCCGCCGGTGGAGATGGTCACGGGGCGAATGATCAGCGATTCCCGCGGACCCTTCGGCAATTCGCGACTGATCGACGTGGGGTCTGACGCCGGCGTCAAGGTCGGCAATCCGGTTATGAGCGAGAACGGACTCGTCGGCCGTATCGTCGGGGTTTCGCCCAAGGTCAGCCGGGTTCTGCTGTTGACAGACGTGGCCTCGCGCACGCCGGTGATGATCGATCGCACCAACGCCAGGGCCATCCTGACCGGAGACGGAGGGGGCAACCCCAAGCTCGCCTATCTTCGCGGCCGCACCCAGGCCGGCGACGTCCTGGTTACCTCGGGAGACGGCGGGATGATTCCACGCGGTCTGCCGGTGGGCGTGGCCGTGCAGGGTCTCGACAAGAGCTGGCGCGCGCGCCTGTCCTCGGACCGGGGGGCGATCGACTATGTGCGGGTCCTGAAGTTCCAGGACTTCGCCCAGCTGGCCGATCTTGCCAGATTGTCCGAGGTCGCCAGGCCCCAGGACATGGGCGGACAACTGCCGCCGCGTCCAGCCGCCGCTGGCGCGCCCGTCGCCGCCCTGCCCAAGCCCGCGATGACAACACCGGCCGTCCCGGCAAAGGCGGCGCCCGGCGCGGCTAGTCCCGCCACCCCGTTAAAGGCCGCGACAGTCCCGTTGGCAGCCGCCAAGGCCGCCGTCCCAGCGCCCGCTGCCGCCAAAGCCCCGTCCCCAACGGCTGCAGTCACGCCCGCGCCTAAGGCGGCGGCGACGACCCCGGTTCTCAAGGCCGCTCCGTCGCCCCCTGCGCCCAAGACCCCGCCCACCACGACCGCCGCGCCGAAGACGCCCGCGCCCGCCCCGGCCAGGGCCGCCGCTTCACCGCCCGCACCCAAGGCCGAGCTCAGCTATGAGCGCGCCCAGACTCCCGACCGCCCGCCGGTGGCGACCAGCGGAGTGGCTCCATGAGCGGCTTTCAGTCCGGACGGACCCTGGAGCCGCTGACCTGGCTGTTTCTGCCGGTGGCGGCCTGCATGCTGGCGACCCTGATCCTGACCACACCCCTCCGGATTTGGGGCTTTCGCCTGCCAGAACCCGTGTTCGCCTTCGTGCCCGTGTTCGCTTGGGCGGTGGTGCGGCCCTCGGTGATCGGACCGATCCTGCTGTTCATTCTCGGCGTCTACATGGACCTGATGTGGGGGACGGCGCTGGGGCTTTGGGCCGCTTCGCTGATCGTCACCTACGGCTTCGTCGTGGCCACGCGCGGGTTCATGGGCGGCCAGGCGCGGCTGGTCATTTTCGGCTGGTATGTCAGCGCCTGCGTGATCGGTTTCGGCGCCGCCTATCTGATGACCCTGATGGACATCAATTCCTCGCCCAATCTGATCGCGGTGTTCTGGCAGTTCGCGGTGACCCTGGCGCTCTATCCGCTGGCCTTCAGGCTTATCGAGCGCTTCGAAGACGCCGACGTGAGGTTCCGCTAGCTCATGGCCGAGCCGTCAATCATCTTTGATGAGGTCAATCAGCGTCAGGGGGTGTTCACCCGGCGCGTCTTCCTGCTGGGCGGCCTCACTGCAGGCGCGATGGGGGTGCTGACCGGCAGGCTGGCCCAGATCCAGCTGGTGGAAAACAAGCAGTACCGCGAACAGGCCAAGCAGAACCAGTTTCGCCGGACCGTCATTATCCCGCCGCGCGGGGTGATCCTTGACCGCAACGGGGTGTCGCTGGCCTCCAACCGGCCGAGTTTCAGGGTGATGTTCACGCCCGCCGACGCCCCGGACGCCAATGTGGCGCTGGACGCCATCGCCTCAGTGCTGGAAATCCCGGATGAGCGGCGCGAATCCATCCGCCGAGCCATGGCGCGCGCCCCGAAATACCGGCCGATCGAACTGGCCGAAGACATGACCTGGGAGCAGTTCTCGGCGGTCAATATCCGCACGCCCGAACTGCCGGGCGTGACGGTGAGCGATTCAAACGCGCGGGTCTATCCGTTCGGCGGCGCCTTTGCCCATGTGGTTGGCTATGTGCACGCGGTCTCGAAGGGTGACTTCGACCGTCCGGGCATCGTCCGTAACGACCTGACCATGAACCCGGCCTACCGGATCGGCAAGACCGGTGTCGAGCAGGCCCTGGAGGTTCAGTTGCAGGGCGTGGCCGGAGCCGAGATGAACGAGGTCGACAACAAGGGCCGGGTCGTCCGCCGGCGGGCGGAGGAAGACATCCAGCCGGTCGCCGGCGCGGAGGTAAAGCTCACCCTCGACGCCGATATCCAGAACCGGGCCATGGAGGTGTTCGGCGAGGAGAGCGGGGCGGCGGTCATGATGGACTGCCGGACGGGAGACATCCTGTGCCTGGCCTCTGCCCCCGGGTTTGATGCCAACGCCTGGGTCAAGGGCGTGTCGCAGCGCGAGTACGCCGCGCTTAGCGCCTATGAGCGAAAACCCTTGTTGAACAAGGCGTTCGGCGGCACCTATTTCCCCGGTTCGACCTTCAAGATGACGGTGGCCCTGGCGGCCCTGACGAAAGGAATTCCTGAGACAACCACCCACACCTGCACCGGCGGGTGGCCCTACGGTGGTCGGACCTGGCACTGCGACGCCGCGCACGGCACCATCAACATGCACGACGCCATCCGGGTGTCCTGCGACATCTATTTCTACCAGACCGCAGTCGCCATCGGTCCCGAAGTCATTGCCGAGACGGCGCGAAAGCTGGGCCTGGGCGGGGTGTTCGATGTCGGCATCAACACACCGAAGCAAACGCCCGGCACGGTCCCCGACCCGGCCTGGAAGCGCGAGTATTTCAAGAATCGTAACAAGGACCAGATGGCCTGGTACGGTGGTGACACGGTCAGCATGGGGATCGGCCAAGGGCTGATCACCGTCAATGCATTGGAACAGTGCGTCATGGTCTCGCGCCTCGCCAACGTGAACCGCAAGGCGCTGATTCCGCGGCTGATAAAGTCGGTCGGCGATGCCGAGCAGCCGTCTGGCGCGGCGGTGCCGGATCTGGCTTTTCCACCCGCTCACATCGATTTCATCCGCTCAGCCATGGCCTCCGTGGTCACCGGCGGCACGGCCGCGAGCTCGGCCCAGCTTAATCTTGGCCCGATCAAGATGGCCGGCAAGACCGGCACGGCCCAGTCACACGGGTATGGAACCGGATCGCGCGCCACCTTGCATCTGGGTTGGGACCAGCGCGACCACGCCTGGTTTGTCGCCTTCGCCCCCTATGACGATCCGCGCTACGCGATTGCCGTGCTGGTCGAACATGGCGGCTGGGGCGCTTCGGCGGCCGCGCCCAGGGCCCGCGAGATCATGCGCACGGCCCTGCTCAAGGACCCGGACATTCGCGAGCGGATCAAGAACCCTGCCAGTTTCACTGACCCGTACGGCATTGCGGCGAATGTCGCCGGCCCGGTAAATTCCGCCAGTCCGGTGAAGGACTTGCCCGAGTCCGTGGAGCCGCCGCCGCCTCCCGACATCATTCCTGCTGGAGCGCCGCAATGACCTCCAGCGCCCTGTCCCAGGTCGGCGAGCGCGAGCGCGCCAGCGTCAAGTTCGCCGAAATCGACTGGCTGCTGTTCACCGTGGTCTGCCTGATCGGCGCGGCGGGCATCGCCATGCTCTATTCCATCGCCGGCTCGTCGTGGAAGCCGTGGGCGCTCAATCAGGTCCTGAGGTTTGGCGTTGGTGTCGTGCTGATGCTGACTCTGGCTCTGATCAGCCTGAGGGTCGTGTTTTTCCTGGCCTATCCCATCTACGCCGTGGCCCTGGCGCTGCTTGCCGTCGTGCCGTTCATCGGGACGGAATCGCACGGCGGTCGCCGTTGGCTGGATATCGGGCCGGTGCAGCTGCAGCCCTCGGAACTGATGAAGATCGGCCTCGTCCTGGCGCTGGCGCGCTTTTATCAGGGCATATCCGCCAAGGAGGCGAACTTTTCGTGGAAGCTGCTCATTCCGGCGGCCCTGATCGCGGTTCCCGCCGGTCTGGTGAAGATCGAGCCCGATCTTGGCACCTGCATCCTTCTGTTGCTGACGGGCGCCGCGGTGGTGGTGCTGGCGGGACTGAGCTTTCGGGTCATCGCCGCCGCCGTGGTCGCGGGGCTCGCGTCCATTCCGGTGATTATCGAGTTTGGCCTCGAGCCCTATCAGCGTGAGCGGATCATGACCATGTTCACCGGCCATGACTCCGATCCTCACGGGGCAGGGTTCCAGATCAAGCAGGGCATTATAGCCATGGGATCGGGCGGGGTGCTGGGCCGCGGCTATGGGCTGGGATCGCAAAGCCAGCTGAGCTTCGTTCCCGAGAAACACACTGACTTCATCTTCGCGACCTTCGCCGAGGAGTTCGGTTTTGTGGGCTGCGCTTCGATCCTGTTCCTGTTCGCCCTGGCGATTTTCATTTCCCTGCGCATCGCGGCGGTCTCGCACAGCCATTTCGGCCGGCTGGCGGCGGCGGGCGTGACCGCTACCTTCGCCGCCTATCTGATGATCAATGGCGCCATGGTCATGGGACTTGCGCCCGTGGTTGGCATTCCCATGCCGTTGATGAGCTACGGCGGCACCGTGATGCTGACGGTGATGATCGGCTTTGGACTGGTTCAATGCGTGCGGGTTCACCGCTACGACGAGGTCGGCAGCGGCAGGGGGACCTTGTTCTAGAGTCTAAGCGCCGCGTCCGTCGCGCGCACCAGTCCATCGATGATGCCCGGCTCGGTCGAGGCATGGCCGGCGTCCCAGATGACCTTGAGCTCGCCCTTCGGCCAGGCGCCCGCCAGACGCCAGGCCGACGTCATGGGGGTGACCACATCGAAGCGGCCCTGGACGATCCAACCGGGAATGCCGGCCAGCACATCGGCGTTCTTGATGATCCAGTCTTCCTCGGGAAAGAAGCCGCTGTTGATGAAGTAGTGGCACTCGATCCGCGCGAAGGCGACGGTGAAGTCTTCCTCGTTGAACTTGGACGGCCGGGCATCAGGCCCGCGCAGCGAGATGGTGTCACCCTCCCACTGGCTCCAGGCCGCCGCGGCTTCGACCCGGACCGCCCGGTCGGGATGGGTGAGCCGGCGGTGATAGGCGCCGACCATGTCGCCGCGTTCGGCCGGCGGGATGGGGGCCACAAAGCCTTCCCAAGCGTCAGGGAACATCATCGAGGCGCCGCGCTGATAAAACCAGTCCAGCTCCGGTTGGGTCAGCAGGAAGATGCCGCGCAGGACAAGGGACTCAACGCGCTCGGGATGTTTTATCGCGTAGGCCAGCGCCAGGGTCGAGCCCCAGGAGCCGCCGAACACGCACCATTTCTCGACTCCGAGATGCTTCCGCAGCAGCTCGATATCGTCGATCAGGTCCCAGGTGGTGTTGTCCTCGAGGCTGGCGTTCGGCGTCGAGCGCCCGCAGCCGCGCTGATCGAGCAGCACCATCCGCCAGGCCTTGGGATCGAAAAAACGGCGCATGGTCGGGTTGATCGCCCCGCCCGGACCGCCATGCAGGATCACACAGGGTTTGCCCGTGGGCGCGCCGCATTCCTCGTAATAGATCTCATGGACGCTGTCCGTCGGCAGCCAGCCACGGGCGAAGGGTTCGTTCTCTGGATAGAGACCGCGTCGCGAAGCCGAAGCGCCGGCAGGAGGGCTGGTGAGGGAGTGATCCATGGGCGGCGGACCATAGCCCGCAAAGGCTGGGGGCAACCAGAGGCGATGAAGCCTTGCCGGAAAAAAGTGTGGTTCAGCCGACCCGCTTGGGGTCGATATCCAGCGCCGCCCAGGCCAGGACCGCCCAGCCGATGATGAAGGCAACGCCCCCCAGCGGCGTGATCGCGCCCAGCCAGCTTGGCCCACCGAGCGCCATGGCGAAGAGCGAGCCGGAAAACAGCAATATGCCGGCCAGAAAGAAGGCAGGGGCAAAGCGGGCCTTGCGGGCGTCTAGGGTCATGAAGATCGCGCAGGCGAAGGTCGCCATGGCGTGCATGAAGGCGTAGGTCGCGCCGGTGTGCAGAAGCTCGATCGATCGGGGATCGCTCATGCCGTGGGCGGCGAAGGCCCCGCCGACCACGGCCAGAAGGCCCGCGAGGGCGGCCAGACACATCCAGACTTTGCGGCTCCACATGTCGTCTATCCCCAGAGCGCCGCATCGGGCGGGTAAATGGTGGAGCCTTCGTAGCGCAGACCGGGCTCGCGGTCTTTGGCCAGCAGCAGTGGGCCATCGAGATCGACCACGGCGGCGCCCTGGGCGATCAGCATGGCCGGGGCCATCGACAGCGAGGTGGCGACCATGCAGCCGGCCATGATTTCCAGGCCCGCCGCTCGCGCCCGGGCCGTGAGCGCAAGCGCCTCGGTCAGTCCGCCGGTCTTGTCGAGCTTGATGTTCACGCAGCCGTAGCGGCGGGCGCAGAGATCAAGGTCGCCGGGCAAATGCAGGCTCTCGTCGGCGCAGAGCAGGATGGGTGAGGCATAACCTTCCAGCGCCTCATCGGACCCAGCGGGCAGGGGCTGTTCGATCATCGTCACGCCAAGCCGTTTAAAATCCGGGGCGAGTCGCTTGAGATCTTCGAAAGGGAGAGCCTCGTTGGCGTCGACGACAAGTTGAGCTGCCGGCGCGGATTCGTGCACCGCCTCAACGCGGGCAAGGTCGTCCGGGCCACCGATCTTGAGCTTGAGCCAGGGCCGGCCGGCGGCCGCGCTGGCGTCGGCGGCCATCTTGGCGGCGTCCGCCAGGCTGATGGTGAAACAGGTGGTGACCGGACCGGGCGCCGGAAGGCCGGCCAAGGTCCAGGCGCGCAAGCCTGCCTGCTTGGACTCCAGATCCCAGAAGGCGCAGTCGACGGCGTTGCGGGCAGCGCCCGGCGGCAGCAGGGTCTGCAGTGCGATGCGATCAGCGCCGGCTTCGAGGGCCGGGCGGACGGCCTCGATGGCCGCGATGACGCCGTCGACGGTTTCGCCATAGCGGGGGTAGGGAGTGCATTCGCCCCGGCCGCGGGCCTCGCCGCTGTCCAGTTCAACCACGACCACGGCGGCCTCGGTCTTGGAGCCGCGCGAGATGGTGAAGACGCCGGCGATCGGCCAGCGTTCCTCGTAGGTCCTCAGCTTCACGTGGTCTCGCCGACCGCTGCGTCGACCAGCAGGAAGGCCCGTCCCTCGGCGGTGGCCAGGAGGACGCCGATGGCAAAACCTTCACGATCCTTGGTGGCGGCCTCGTCCAGCTGAGCCTCGAAGCTCGTCTTGAAGGCAGCCGCCTGATCACGCATCGACGGCACGGTCAGGATGCTGCGAGACAGGCGCCGCATGGCGACGGGCGCGAGACGCCGGACGATTTCGCGGGCGCCGCCGTGGTCGCCGGCCTGCAGCACGGGCGCGATCTCGTCCAACCGGCTTTGCGGCAACAAAGCCTCAGGATCGATGCCGAGGCCGGTGATCTCGTCCAGAAAGCCGCGCTCAGGATCGACCTTTGCCTTTGGCGATCCGCCGTCCACCGAGGACAGCAGTTCACGCCAGGTCCAGCCGTCTTCTTCGGAGCGGGCCGGATGCACCGGCGGCTCCTCGCTGGGCGGCGCAGGAGCGGGCTCGGCGACGGCGTCAATGGACGAAGGTCGAAGTCGCAGGCGCGGCCGCTCACCCGTATCTGTGACGGGAGGGGGGGCAGGCTGCGCCAGGTCGGGCATGCGCGGCGGCACGGTGCGCGCGGGCCGGGGCGAGGGCGCGCCGCCGCCGACAGCGCCCATCAGCCGGACGGCCTCGCTCAGCATCTCGTAGTTGCGGCGCACGCGCTCGTGGAAGGCCGCGTCGATGGCCTGGGTTTCCTCGGCGGCCTTGCGGGCGGTGTCGAGCAGTTCCTCGACACCCTGTTCGACCGCGGCCTTCACCTCGGCGCTACGGGCGCGGGCCTCGGCCGGCATGTTGCTGGCGCGAGCATCGACCTCGCGCAGCAGGCCTTCCAGCTGATGAATGGTTGCTCGGGCGGCGTCCAGACCTTCGACGAGCCGAGACCCGGCGCGGCGGCCGGCGTCTTCCACCAGACTAACCGACTGGTCGATCAGGGCCTGGGCCTCGCTGAAGCGGGCCTCGAACGAGGCGTCGGCCTTCTGGCCGGCCATGTCGGCCGCGTGGCTGAGCGCATCGATACGTTGACGGGCGCTCTCGGCCTGGGCCTCTGTGGCGGCGCGGGCCTCGGCGGCGGATCTGGCCAGGCTCTCGAGCGTGCGTTGCGCCTCGGCGCTGAAGGTCTCGCGTTCGTGGCGGGCGGCTTCGGAGATGGCGCCGATGGATTTCAGGGTCGAGGCGCCGAACAGGTCGCGTTCCTCGGCGGCGGCCTCGGCCACGTCACGGAACTGTTCGGCGGTGGCTGAAACGAGGTCGCGCAGGGATTCGCCGCTGGCGTTGGCGCTGATGGAGAGGTCCGCGGCGCCATGGCGCAGCTGGTCGAGCACTTCGGTGAGCTGGGCCTGCTGGGTTTCGATCTGGGCGGCGAAGTCCTCCTGGTCCTCGCGCAGCTGGTGCGAGACCGAGACGATGGCGGCGCGCTGTTCGGCCAGGGTCTCCTCAACCGAACGGACCTGTTCGATGACAAAGGTTCCGGCGGTTTCCAGCCGTGTCGCCTGGCGGGAGAGGTCATCACCGGCGGTCTGGGCGGCCTGGGTGGTTTCTGCGGCGGCGGCGGCGAGATCGCCGGTGCGCGCATTGAGGGTGGCTTCGGCTTCGCGCAGCTGGGTTTCGGCCAGATCCGAGGCCTCGGCGACCATGCGGGCCTGGCGGGCGATGGCCTCGGCGGTGGACTCCACCTGCCGCCCCAGATCGCCGGAAAGGGATTCCAGCGCGCGGCGCTCGTCGCCGATCGACTGGGTGAGCGCGGCAGCCGTGCGGGCGGCGCTGGCGGCGGCCTCGACCAGTTGGGCGGTTTCGGCCGCCAGCACTTCGCGCAGGGTTGTCAGTTCGTGCCGGGCCTGGGCGGCGGCGGTCACCGCGCTCTCGATCTCGTTTCGAACCAGGGTGACGGCGCGGCTGGTTTCGCGGGAGGCCAGACTCGCCGGCTCCATCATGTCCATCGCCTGAGCGCGGCTGGTGCGAGCCTCGGCGGCGAGGCGCGCGCCCTGGCTGGCGGTGTAGGCCACGGCCCAGAAGACAGCGATCATGCCGGCGGCGATGATGCCGACCACGGTCATGGCTACCGGCTCAAGCGTCAGGGATTTGATGTCGTAGACATAGCCGGAGAAAAAAGCGCCCAGCAGGGCGACCCAGATCACCGATATCCCGGCGGCCAGGCCATAGACCCAGCGGCCGGAGGGCGGCGGCGCGGCTGGAGCTGGCGCCTTGACCAAGCGCTTGCCGGGGGCTTTGCGCGGGGTTTCCTGCACCGCCGTGGAGGTCTTGAGTTCGGTGATCACGGCGGTCAGCGGCTCGAAAGTCTTTGCGGCCTTGGCGGGTTTTTCATCGGGAGTGGCCTCGGCGGCGAAAATGCCCTGGGGACCGGTCTCAATGTCGGGGGTGGATATCTCCAGGTCGGCGTCCGGTTCAGCCTCGGGCGCGAGCTCCACGGCCGCCGCCTCGGCAAGCGTCGAGGCGGGCTCGTCCTCTCCCGAAAAATCGGCCGGCGGCGGTGGTTTGTTGCGCTTCATGCGCCCCCGAATTCCTTTGGTGCGGGCGCGCCCCTGCGGCACCGCGCGAGGAACGAAATAAACACGCCTCAGGGGCGCCCGCAAACCGCCATTGCGGTTAGCCTTGCGAAAAGGGCGAATAGTCGCGGGCCAGGGCGGCCATTTCGTCGGCGACGGCGGCGCGTTCCTGTTCGAGATAGCGCGCGACGGGCGCGCGAAGGCCCGGATCGGCGATGTAATGGGCTGAATAGACCGGGGCGGGCAGATAACCGCGGGCGATCTTGTGGGGACCCTGAGCGCCCGCCTCGACCCGCGAAAGACCCAGGGCGATGGCCTGCTCTATGGCCTGGTAATAACAGAGCTCGAAATGCAGGAAGGGGATATCCTCGACACTGCCCCAATTGCGGCCGTAGAGGGCGTCCGCGCCCATCAGATTGAGCGCGCCGGCCACCCACCGCCCCGCTCGCCGGGCCATGATCAGCAGAACCTTGTCGGCCATTCGCTCGCCGAGCAGCGAGAAGAACTGGCGATTGAGATAGGGGCGGCCCCACTTGCGCGAGCCGGTATCCATGTAGAAGGCGAAAAAGGCGTCCCAGTGGGCTTCGGTAAGATCCGGGCCGGTCAGGGCGACGATCTCCAGGCCTTCGGCCGCGAGGCGCCGTTCGCGGCGGATGGTCTTGCGGTGGCTGGAGGACAGGGAAGTCAGGAAATCGTCGAACGTAGCGTACCCGTTGTTTTTACAATGAAATTGCAGGTCCTGGCGCAACAGCAGGCCCGCCTCGCCCGCCAGCTTCCATTCGTCTTCCTCCAGGAAGGTGATGTGCAAGGACGAGGCCGATAAGGGCCGGGTCAGGCCCGCGGCGGCGGTGAGCAGGGCGCGCCTGGCGGCAGGGTCGGGGCCCATCAGGCGCGGGCCGGTGACCGGGGTGAACGGAACTGCTGACTGCAGCTTGGGATAATACGCTCCGCCGGCCCGCTCATAGGCCTGGGCCCAGCCATGATCGAAGACGTACTCGCCCTGGCTGTGAGTCTTCAGATAGAGCGGCATGACCGCGCCATCGAGGGCAAGGTGACAGGGCGACCAGCCGGTTTGGGCGGAAACGCAACCGCTTTCCTCAAGGATATGCAGAAAATCGTAGCTGACGAACGGATTGCCGGATGAAGCCGCGGCCGCGTCCCAGACCTCTCGGCCGATTTCAGTGATGGAAGCGTGGACCGACGGGGCCCGGCTCAGGGCTCAAAACTCTCGAAGATCAGGTTGTCGGCGTGAGCCTTGACCTTGGCCCATTCGGCGGTTGAACGGACGGTCCAGGCGATGACCGGCATGCCCTTTTCGCGCAACTTGGCGGCCGCGGGGCTGGCGACGATATCGCAGCCAAGCGCCAGGAAGTGCGGCTTGGTCAGACCAACATGCTCCAGCGCGGCGTAGGCCCGGCGCTGTTCGCGGGCCAGGGTCTCGTTGTCGCGATAGGAATAGCTGTCGAGGCCACGCAGGATCTGGGGGTGATGCTGGGCGAACCAGGCGTGGGAATAGGGGTTAAAGCCGATCACCGCGGTCGGGCCATTGTGGTCGATCAGCACCTCGCAGACGCGTTTTTCAAGCGCGCCGACGTCGCCATAGGGGGTCTTGAGCTCGATCAGCACCATGGCCTGGTGGCCGATCACCGCCAGCGCCTCGGCCAGAGTCGAAATAGTCTCGTCCGTGCCCATCAGCCTGGTTTTCGCCAGGTCAGCGGTGTGGTGGTCGGACAGCCGGCCTTCCGCGCCGGTCAGCCGCTCCATGGTCAGGTCGTGGAAGACCATGGCCTCGCCGTCAGCGGAGAGCTGCACGTCCAGTTCGATGCCGTAGTTGGCGCCCGCCGCCATCTGGAACGCGGCCAGCGAGTTTTCCGGCGCGCCGCCGGGACTCCACAGGCCGCGGTGCGCGATAGGCGGCTTGAACAGAAGGTCCCAGGCTTCCCCGTGCTCGTGTCTCACAGGGCCTCCACGATGGCGTCAACTTCAACGGCGAAATTCAGCGGCAGGCGATAGACGCCGACGGCGGCGCGGGCATGGCGGCCGGCGTCGCCAAAGGCTTCCACCATAAGGTCGGACGCGCCGTTGAGCACCTTGGGAATCTCGTAAAAATCGGGTCCGGCCTGCACAAAGCCGTTGAGCTTGATCACGCGCTTGACCCGGTCAAGATCGCCGACCGCCGCGCGCATCTGGGCCAGCAGGTTGATGCCGCACATCTGAGCCGCTTCCCGCGCCTTCTCGGGCGAAACGTCGACGCCGACGACGCCCTTGATCCCACCCGTCTCATCGATGCTGACCTGGCCGGAGATGTGCAGCAGGTTACCCGCCCAGGTGAACGGCACATAGGAGCCCACGGGCGACATTGGCTGGGGCAGGCTGATGCCCAGGGCGTTCAGGCGATTTTCGACTTCGCTCATGCGATCTCCTCAAGGTGAGGGGCTAAGACCTTGCGGGCGGCGGCGCAAGGCCGGGCGGCCCCGCCAAAACGCGGCTAACGCGATTTTAGGGATATCGGCCGCACATTGGCGGCCCAAAGGAGCGCGAAATCCGCGAGTCGCGGAGCGTTGCCCTAAAGAGAACCGGTCGGGGTCTGATGCCTAAGAAAGTCCTCATCGTCGAGGATAACGAGCTGAACATGAAACTCTTTCATGACCTGCTCGACGCCCAGGGCTACGAGACCCTGCAGACCCGTGAAGGGCTGCAGGCGCTGGCGCTCGCCCGCCAACATCATCCCGACTTGATCCTGATGGATATTCAGCTGCCCGAGATTTCCGGTCTGGAAGTCACCAAATGGCTGAAAGAGGACGACGAGCTGTCCCACATCCCCGTCATCGCCGTGACCGCCTTCGCCATGAAGGGCGATGAAGAGCGGATCCGCGAAGGCGGCTGCGAAGCCTATCTGTCGAAACCCATATCGGTGGCTCAGTTTCTTGAGACCGTCCGGAAGTTCCTGGGATAAGGGCCGATGGTCGCGCGCATCCTGGTGGTGGACGATATCGACGCCAACGTCCGGCTGCTCGAAGCCAAACTGACGGCGGAATATTATCACGTGTTGACCGCCCCCGATGGCCCGACGGCCCTGGCGCTCGCCGCCGAGGAACGGCCCGACATCATCCTGCTGGACGTTATGATGCCGGGCATGGACGGGTTCGAGGTCTGCCGGCGCCTGAAGGATGATCCCCTGACGCGGCACATTCCGGTGGTGATGGTCACCGCCCTCGATGGCCGCAACGACCGCGTGACGGGCCTGGAGGCCGGCGCCGACGAGTTCCTGACCAAGCCGATCGACGATCTGATGCTGTTCTCACGGGTGCGCAGTCTGACGCGCCTGAAGACCATCATGGACGAACTGCGCCAGCGGGAAGATTCCCGCCGCCGCATGGGTCTGGTGGCCGGTGCGGCTGAACGCCTGGGCGGCTCGGGCGGCCGGGTGCTGGTCGTCGACGACAACGAGCGCCAGGCCCAGCGGGTGGCGGCGGAACTGGCTGTCGACCATAGGCCGGTGGTTGAAACCGACCAGGAAAAGGCGCTGCTGGCCGCGCGTGGCCCCGTCGACCTGATGATCGTCAACGCCAATTCGCGCCACTTCGACGGGCTTCGCTTTGCCGCCCAGCTGCGTTCGGACGAGGCGACGCGCAATGTGCCTGTGCTGGTCATCGTCGATCCGGACGACCGGGCCAAGATGGTCAAGGCGCTGGAGATCGGGGTCAATGACCTCCTGGCCCGGCCCATCGATCCGCAGGAGCTGGCCGCGCGGGTGCGCACCCAGATCAAGCGCAAGCGCTACACCGATTTCCTGCGCTCGAACCTCGACTATTCGCTGGAGCTGGCGGTGACCGACCAGCTCACCGGCCTGCACAACCGCCGCTACATGACCGGCCAGCTGGATGCGCTGGTGGCCCGGGCCACCAAGGGCGGCGAGCCGGTGGCGGCGTTGCTCATCGACATCGACCACTTCAAGCAGATCAACGACAATTACGGCCACGACGCGGGCGACGAAGTGCTGCGCGAATTCGCCCTGCGCGTGGCCTCCAGCGTGCGCGCCATCGACCTGCCGTGCCGCTACGGCGGCGAGGAATTCGTGGTGATCATGCCCGACACGCCCATCGAGGGCGCGGAAATCGTCGCCGAACGTATCCGCGGCCACGTCTCGGGCACCCCGTTCCGGGTGTCAGGCAGCGAAGAAACCCTGACCGTGACCATCTCCATCGGCGTCGCCGCGACGCTGGGCGAGGAGGATACTCCCGAGGCTCTGCTCAAGCGCGCCGACCAGGGCGTCTATGAGGCCAAGGCGGCCGGACGGAACAAGGTGGTCGCGAAGGCGGCCTAAGATTTTCCCTCCCGCTAGTCGGGAGGGTGGCTCGCCGAAGGCGAGACGGGTGGGCCAATCTGGGTCAAACTAGGCACTGGGAATTCGGCATCCTACGCCCACCAAACGTCACAGCCCTTTGGCAGATGCCTCATCTTCGCTGAGAAGGTCCCAAACAAAACACATTAGATCCGCGAGATTACGACCGTCCGCGAGATGCTTGTCGAGATAGCTTGGAAACGCGTTGCGGCCTTCTGCAATGAAATCGACACGCTCTTGGAGGGCAACAAAATCTCGCGATGCAGCTTCAGCGGTGCGCTCCACGCGTTCGTTCCACGGCAGCGCCGTGTCCACCGATTTGTAGGTGTCCACTTCCACCCAATAGCACTCGCAGATACCACCATCTGGTAGTCGAAATTGAAGTTGGCCGCCGATGTTGGCCAAATTGGCCGCTCTCGCCGCCTCGATTACTCCAGGAATGTCAGCGATCCGCCAAGCATATTCGTTGCCAGCGAGTGATGCGCGACCAAGAAGGTCATGCGGCAAACGGCTCTCAGCTAAATCGCGTCCCATACGCCTAGATAGGCATGAATTGTGATGTCCATGCTAGCGATGATGGCCAATCAACGCTGGCCCACCCGGGCTGCTTGGCAGCCGTCCCTCCCGACGAGCGGGAGGGAAATAGGAATCAAAAACGCCCGGGTTTGAGCCGGGCGTCTTCAAAATATCAGCAAGCGACAGGCGCTATTTGATCTTGCCTTCCTTGAACTCGACGTGCTTGCGCGCGACGGGGTCGTACTTTTTCAGCACCAGCTTTTCGGTCATGGTGCGGGCGTTCTTCTTGGTCACATAGAAGAAGCCGGTGTCCGCCGAGGAGTTGAGGCGGATCTTGATGGAGGCTGGCTTGGCCATGTCTGCGGTTTCACCTTGTGGGGCTAAGGGCCCCGGAAAATCGGAAGGCGCGGAACATACGCATTAAGCCCGTGAAGTCAACGCGCTGCGTTGCAGCAGGTGTCATACAATTGCCCGGCTTCGAACGAATCCTGCGTTCGACCGTTGTCGAAGCATAGCGTTACGAAAGGATCGTCAGATGAAGTCCAGGATAATCAAGACGTTGGCGGTCGCGGGCCTGGCGGTGGCTCTGGCCGCCTGCGCCGCGGAGGACAAGCCCCAGCTCATGGCCGAGGGCGCCCAGTGCTTCCGGCCGGGCGATGTGGTGGCTTTCAAACAGACCAGCGAATCCAGTTTTGTCGTCCACACCCTGCGCGGCAAGGTGTTCAGCGCCGACCTGCCGGCCTGCACGGGGATGGACTGGGCCCAGCAGGTGGGGTTCTCGGCCATCCGCGGCAGCCAGATCTGTGAGGGCGACGAAGCCAAGATCATCACCCGCAGCCCGGCCGGGCGCGACATGGCCTGCAGCATCTTCAGCGTGCATGAGCTGTCGGCCGCGGAAGTCGCCGCCCTGCCACAGCGGGCGCAGCCCTAGACCACGCGCCAGGCGGATTTGCCGACGGTGGCGCAGGCCGGATCACCCTTCTTGCCGCGCCCGGCAATGATCGTCTCCAGGATCGCGCCGCCTTCGGCCCTCGCGACCAGCTCGGCGGGAATATCCTGGATGTCGATCTTTGCCCGGCGGCTCCAGCATGACGCAAAATCCCCGGCCGCCGTTCCAATCGAGATATAGACAAAGCGGCGCGTCGGGCCTTCGGCGCGGACGAAGTCGCCCAGCCAGCGCGGTCCGGGCGCCACGCGCACCGGGACGTCGAACGAGAGCGGCGCGTCCGTCGCATCCTGGCGGCCCACGGGGTGATTGGCCTTGTTGCACAGGCTGTAGGCGACGCCAGGGACAGGGTCCTCGATGGTCAGGCGCAGGGTAACAGGCGTTCCGATCGCCATCAGATCGGCGTCGCCTTGCTCTTGAAATTGACGAACCGCATGAAAATCGCCGGCCGGTCGGGATGGTTGATGCGTTCAGCGATGTCGCGCACGACAAATCGGGTGATGCTGGGCAGTTCCAGGGCCAGGGCTTCGTCGAGGTCGACCCAGGCGATTTCGTCCAACTCACCGCAATCGGGGCGGGGCTCGAGGCTGTACAGGGCCTCGGCGGGCGCGAGCAGAAATCGCGCGTCGAACCGCTTGGGCAGATGGGGCGGGGTGATCGCGCGGGCGACCATATCGAGCCTGGAGATGTCAGGCAGCGCGCCCTGGGCCAGGAATTCGTGCCAGGGACCGGCCCTGGGGCTGGTTTTGGCCGGGTTGCCGATCAAAAGGCCGGTTTCCTCGAAGGTTTCGCGGATGGCGGTCAGCGCGATGGCGCGGGCGCGTGACGCATTCAGGCCGTGCCGCAACCGGCGTTCAGTTTCGGGTTTCAGATCCCCGGTGAACGGCACGTGATAGTCGCCGCGGTCGATCTTGCCGCCCGGGAACACCCACATGCCGGGCATGAAGTTGTGACCCTTGTGGCGGCGGCCCATCAGCAGGCGCGGTTTCTTGCCGTCCTTGCGCAGCACGATCAGCGTCGCCGCATCCTTCGGCTTGACGGCCGGGGGCCTCGGGCCCTTGGGCGGAGAATTGTCAAACAGCGGATCAGCGGCGGCCACGGCTGCCTCCCCGGAAAGGTTTGTCCTCGCGCCGGCGGACGGCCAGGCGCGGCGGCGGCGCCTTGGGATCTCGGGGCAGGGGGTCGGACAGCATCTCGAACAACAGGCCGCCGGTGAGCGGCGTGGCTTCGACAAGCTTGACGGAACATTCCATGCCGAGCGGATAGCGCACGCCGGACCGCTCGCCAATGAGGGCGTGGGCGCGGTCGTCGTGGACGAAGTATTCATCGCCGAGCGACGAGACGGGAACCAGGCCGTCGGCGCCGGTTTCCGAGAGCTTCACGAACAGGCCAAACCGCGTGACGCCGGTCACCCGCCCGGCGAACTCGGCGCCGACGCGGTCCGACAGGAACAACGCCACATAGCGGTCGGTGGCGTCGCGTTCGGCGGCCATGGAGCGGCGCTCGGCGAAAGTGATCCGCTCGGCAGTGTCTTTCAGTTTCGGGATTTCGGCCTCGGCCAGGCCGTCGTGGCCGAGATCGAGCGCCCGGATCAGCGCGCGATGAACGATCAGGTCGGCGTAGCGGCGGATCGGACTGGTGAAGTGGGCGTAGCGCGACAGATTCAGCCCGAAGTGGCCGATATTGTCGGAATTGTAGTGCGCCTGCATCTGGGTGCGCAGCACCACTTCGTTGACGATCTCGGCATGCGGGCCGCCCCGGGTCTGATCGAGCAGGCGGTTGAAGCGGGCGGTGGTGGAGGGCTCACCTTTCGACCAGGGCAGGCCGACGGTGAACAGGAAGTCGGCGAGGTTCTGCAGCTTTTCCAGGCTGGGTGTGTCGTGCACCCTGTAGATCAGCGGCGAGCGCTTTTGCTCGAGGGTTTCAGCGGCCGCGACATTGGCCTGGATCATCATTTCTTCGATGAGCTGCATGGAGGCCAGCTGTTCGCGCACGGTGATGGCGGCGATCTTGCCGTCGGCGCCGAACTGCACCCGGCGTTCGATCGAGGCGATGTTCAGCGGTGATCTGGTCTCGCGACCCTTGAGCATGGCGGCGTAGGCGGCCCACAGCGGCGTCAGCACGCGCTCGATCAGAGGGCCGGTGGCGTCGTCGGGCGCGCCGTCGTGGGCGGCCTGGACCTGCTGGTAGGAAAGCTTGGCGGCCGAGCGCATCAGGCCGCGCACGAACTTGTGGCCGGTCTTGCGGCCGGACTTGTCGAAACTCATCCGCACGGCCAGGCACGCGCGGTTCTCACCCTGGCGCAGCGAGCAAAGCCCCGCCGACAGCACCTCGGGCAGCATCGGTTCGACCCGGTCGGGGAAATAGGTCGAATTGCCCTTCTCGCGCGCCTCGGTGTCGAGGGCCGTGCCAGCGCGGACATAAGCGGCCACATCGGCGATGGCGACCCAGACGGTCCAGCCGCCGGCCTCATCCGGCTCGGCATAGACCGCATCGTCGTGGTCGCGGGCATCCACGGGATCGATGGTGATGAAGGGAATGTCCCGCAGGTCTTCGCGGCCCGCCAGCGTCGGCTCTTTGGCGGCCGCGGCCTCAGCCTCGGCGGCCTCGGAAAAGCCCACCGGAATGCCGTGCGCGTGGATGGCCAGCATGGAAGCGGCGCGGGGGTCATCTTCGCGGCCGAGCACCTCCAGCACCTTGCCGCGTTTGGGTCCGTATTTGCGATCGGCCTCGGAAGCGGACGCCAGCACCAGATCCCCGTCCTTTAGCTCGCCCGCCGGGCCGGTGATCACCAGGCTGTCGCGGGATTTGCGGTCGACCGGTTCGATGCGGATCTCGCCCCGGTATTTGCGGACGACGCCGAGGATTTTCGTCGCGCCCCCGGAAAGACGCTTGATGATTTTCGCCTCGAACGAGCCGTCGTCGCGCCGCTCGAAGCGCACCAGCAGCCGGTCGCCCAGAGCCGGCGCGCCGGCGACCGCTTCGCCCTTGCCGGGCGCCAGCCGGACCGGCGGGATATCATCGCCGCCCTTGGCCAGCCGCACATAGAGGTCGCCGTCGACATCGCGGTCGACCACATCGGCGACGCCCACCGGCGGCAGGGCGCCGGCTTCGGAAAACCCGCGCCGGCCGCGCTTGCCCAGCGCCCCTTCGTCCTGAAGAGCCTTCAGCATATGGCGCAGCGCCCGGCGGTCCTCACCCTTCAGACCGAAAGCCCTGGCGATATCGGCTTTCTCAGCCTCGCCGGACTCGCGCAGAAAGGCGATCAGGGTTTCCCGGTCGGGTAACCCTTGCGCGCGTTTCGGCCTAGGCGGACTTCCTTTGGGCACTCACGTCCTCGGAGGCGGGGTAGGCGAAAGCCTCGCCCTCGCCCTTCGAGGCCCTAAGCTGCTTTTCCGCGAAGCGCCAGTTGGCGGTCTTGTCGAACCAGGCTTCGAGGTAGGCTTTGCGATCATTCTGGCGATCCAGATAGTAGGCATGCTCCCAAAGATCGCAGACGATCAGCGCCGTTCCGGGATGCTTAAGCGCCGTGCCGGCGTCATGGGTGGTCACAACCGTAAGCTCGTCGCCGGTCGCGATCATCCAGACCCAACCGGAGCCAAAGTGTTTCTTGCCTTCCTTGATGAAGGTATCGCGAAGCTCGGCGAACGGCGCCGTGGGCTTTTTGAAATCCGGGGTCATGCTCTCCCAGTAGAAGGCGTGGTTCCAGGCCTGGGCGGCATTGTTGAACAGCTCGCCGGTCGTGGACTTGATCACCGATTCCAGAGACCTGCCCGTCAGACCTTTTTCGGCCACGAGCTTGTTGGTCTTCTCGATGTAGGCCTTGTGGTGCTTGTCGTGGTGGAATTTCAGGGTTTTGGCCGAGATGGCGGGTTCTAGCGCGTCATAGGCGTAGGGCAGCGGCGGCAGGATGAACATCGGTTGCTCCTTTTCGAGGAGAACAACCGATGGGGAGCCGTTGGGTTCAAACCCAGGCTACTCGAAAAGTTCGACGCCTTTGCCGTGCGGGTGGGCGACTCCCAGCACGCGCTCGGCTCCATCCGGCCAGAGGGTCAGGCGGATGCTGGGTTTTCGATCAAATTCCGGATCGGCCTCCATCCGCAGCCAGGCGAAGGGCGCGTCCTTCGTCGCTCGCGCACCGACTTTGTCAGCATGGGCGCGGATGCGCTCCTGGGTTTCAGCCGGAAAATACTGGTAGGCGATGGTGTGATAGAGCGCGCGGATCACGCCCGGCGTCGGCTCCGGCAAGAGGGTCTGTTCAGTCCAGGCGGCGGCGTCGCTCACATCAATGTGCGGCGGGAACTTCAGGGCCAGGTCGACGGCCGCCCGCACGCGGGCCAGGCGCTCGGCCTGTTCGGGCCAGACGTAGGCGATCAGGCGTTCGCGATCCTCGGGCTTGCGGACGTCGAGCGGCGAGATGTCGACACCGCGCGTCGAGAGGATTTCAACGCGGGCGGAGGGCGGCGGCGGGCCGACCCATTTGGGCTTAAGGTGAACGGGCGAGCCTACCGGGCCCTGGGCGACGCCGCCCAGGTCATAGCTGAACCGGGCCAGGTTGAGATTGAGGCCGGCGCTGCAGCCGAGCTCGAAGAGTTCGAACGGCAGCGGGTATTGCGCCGCGACGGTCATCAGGCCGGTCATGATCGCGGCGGCGCGGCCGGCTTCGTTGGTTTGCGGCGCGACGGCCAGTCGCTGGATGAGCGCGCCCGGATGGGCGGCGATGGTGTCGCTTAAGGCGCCCCAAAGCGCGTCCGGCGAGGGTGTGGGGTTCGGTGGATAGAGGGCGGCGAGCGCCGGCGCTTCGCCGTTCATCACCAGGGCGTGCAGACTGCCCGCCAGTCGCAGCGGCAGATTGTCGGCCATGGGGTCCGGATCGCCGCTCCAGCCCAACACGGCTTTGCCGACCGGTGTTGCGGCATCGAGCCGCTCGCCCGCCAGCTTGCACACCAGGCCCGTGAACGGCGAGCCCAGCTTCTCGGCCCAGTAGGCCTGGCTGGCGAAGGCTTCGCGGATATGGGCCTCGGTGGTCATCGGGCGGGGATAGCCGATGGAGGGCTTCGGTCAAGGCTGTTTGGAACTCGGCGGGGGGGTCAACCCGGCTAAGGCGAAGAAGCTGCTTAGGCCGGCTGCTCTTCGGCGTCCCGATAGCCGGTCCAGACGGGCGGGGCGATGAGCAGCCAAAGGCCGCCCAGCACCTTGAAGAGCCCGCCGAGCGCCGCACCCGCGATGGCCAGCGCGATCATCGGGGCCAGCGGCAGGGGCGGGCCATAGCGGAAGGATGTTTCAACCCAGACCAGCAGGCCGGTGAAGCTGTGGGCTTCCATGAAGGCCGTGAGGGACGAGCTGGTCCACAGCCAGTTGGCCAGCGCCATCAGGGCCACACCGATGGCGATGTCGAACGCGCCGCGCAGGCGCACCGCCCAGGGGGAGATCAGCATGAACACCGCCTGCAGCACGATCAGCGCTTCATAGCCCACGACCGGCCAGAACAGCGTCTGGTGCAGAGCTGTCCAGTTGAAGCCCGCGAGCGTTCCGGCATCGACGCCCAGGCGGCGCAGATCGTCCTGGCTGCCGATAATCGGGAAGTGGATGGCTCCGACCCACCAGAGGGTGAAGACGATGGCCCAGACCACGGCCCAGATGGCGCTGGCGGTGCGCGAGGCCCGGCGGCGGCGGCGCCAGTCGCGGCGGGCGGCCCGGCGAGCTTCCCGGTTGTCGGCCGGCGAGCAGGCCGGTCCGGCGGCGCTGGCCGCGGCCGGGCGGGGCCCGCGCCCGTCCCAGTCCCAGGCGGCGAAATCGAGGAAGCGCAGATCACGCACCCGCCAGCGATCGAAATAGCTGACGCTGAGTTTCTGGCGCTCAAACAGCCACGCCGCAGCGGTGGCCAGGCCAATGAGGACCAGCAGGCCGCTTATACCCGTGCCGATGGCCTGTCCCAGCGCCTGATTGAAATTGCCGCTGGCGACAGTGTGGGCAAAGAGCACGATCACGGAGATGAACAGCTGGATGGCGCAGGCGACCTTCACCGCGAACAGCCAGTAGGGATAGAGCGTCGGGCCCACGACGTGCTGGGGCCCTTCGCGATAGCGGGCGGCGACGACCAGCGGGTGGCCGATCTCGCGCAACACGGCCTCGGTTTCATCGTCAGTCAGGGCGCGGCCCAGCTCCTCCTCGCGGGCTTCGATCCGGCTGAGGATGGTGTCGCGCAACTCGGCGATGATGTCGTCGCGCTGGGCCCTGGGCAGCAGGATCCCGACGGTCCGCAGATATTCGTCGATGAGCTTCATGGGTTTGTCTCCGGGGCCGCGTCAGGGCTGGGTGATTTTTTCTAGGGAGGCGCTGATGGATCGCCATTCGGCGAGCAGGCGCTCCAGCATGGCTTCGCCGGCGGGCGACAGGCGGTAGAAGCGCTTCTTGCGCTTGTCCTCTTCGCGCCATTCGCTGACCAGCAGGCCTTGCGTCTCCAGACGGCGGAGCAGGGGATAAAGGGTGCTTTCCTCCATCTCCAGCCCGTCGGCGGCCAGCGCCTGGCGCAGGGTGTAGCCGTAGCGCTCAGTCCGCAGCCGAGCGAGCACGCCCAGCGTCAGCGAGCCACGGCGCAGCTCTAGCCGCAGGGATTCATAAAGGTCGCCGTCCGGGTTCATGTGGCCTCATACAGTGTGTGCCATACAGTATGTGTGGTACAGGGTGGAGTCAAGAGTCCGCCCCATACGACCCGCTCATCCCCGCGAAGGCGGGGACCCATGCGATCCATCCGCGTCTCAGCAATTCGTTGTTGTGTCGGGCTTTGGTTGGATCCCCGCATTGGCTTCGCCTCACTGCGTTGTCGCGGGGACGATCGGAAGAGGGGTGCAGGACTACTCTTTCAGCTTCCGCATCAGACCTGACACCACGGTCTCACCATCCGCTTCCAGCCCGGCGATAACCCCTTCCCGGTCCGCCGTTCCACGGTTCTGCGACAGTTTCCGCACCGCTTCCACCCGCTCGACCGTCACCTCGACGCCGGTGATGCGGGTGAGCGCGCCGGCGATGTAGTCGGCGGGGGCGTCGGCAACCGCCCAGGGCTCGGCCCGGTCGGCTTCGAAACGATTGGTAAGGGTCGAGACCGTCTCGCGCAGCCAGTCCACATCGCTGGTGAACCGCACCCGGCCGTACACATGCACGGCTTCGTAGTCATAGGTCGGCACCACCTTGCCGTGCTCGGCCTTGGAGGCATACCAGGAGGGCGAGACGTAAGCCGAAGGGCCGCCGAAAATGACCAGCGCCTCGCCCTCGTGCGTTTGCTGGGCGTTCCCCCGCGCCACATGCCCGCGAAGGGTCTTGCCGTCGGCCGAAAGGAACAGCGGCAGATGCGTGGCGGCAAATCCGTCCGACCCTTGCGTCACCAGCAGGGCGAGCGGCGCCCTCGCGATCATTTCGCGGATCAGCTCCGGATCATCGGTCGCGAAGGCGGGCGGGATGTACATGGGCGGGCTTAGACCCCTTCAGGAGCGAGTGATCAAGACGCTGCGGCCTTCTCTTCGCGGGCGGCCTCCCAGACCTCGCGGGCGGCGCCCAGGTTCATCAGTGCGATCGCCAGACCCACGATCACATCAGGCCAGAGCGAGTGTGTGATGAGCGTCGCGAGTCCGGCGGCGATGATGCCGACATTGGCCAGGGCGTCGTTGCGCGCCGACAGGAACGCTGCGCGCGACAGGCTTCCGCCGGTATGGCGGTGGGAGGCCAGGATGAATGCGCAGGCGAGGTTGACGACGAGCGCGCCCGCGCCCGTCACGCCCAGGCTGAACGCCTCAGGAGGGGCCGGGTGGCTGAATTTGCTCCACAGGGCCCAGAGGAACGCGACGGCCGGGACCAGCAGGAATCCGGCCAACGCCATCCCCATCCGCGCACGGGCTTGCGGACGCCAGCTTAAGGCCAGCAGCACGAGCAAATTGACCGCCGCATCCTCCAGAAAGTCGACGCTGTCAGCCAGCAGCGACACCGCGTCGATGGTGAGCGCCATGGTGAACTCGACGCCGAAATAGGCGAGGTTGAGGATGGCGACGATGGCGACAGCGCGGCGAAGAGCAGAGGTCGTCGCCATGGCCGTGTCCGCCTAGCCTGCCTTTGCCTTCTTGGCGGTGGGCTTCTTCTTCGCCGGCGCCTTTTTCGCCCCGGCCTTGGCCTTCTTCCCGCCGGAGGGTTTGCCGGCGCGGGCGGCCAGCAGTTCGACGGCCTGCTCAAGGGTCACGTCCTTGGGGTCGGTTCCGCGGGGGACATTGGCGTTGGTGGCGCCGTGCTTGATGTAGGGGCCGAAGCGGCCGGAGAGCACGCGGATCGGCTGGCCATCGGCGGGGTGTGCGCCCAGCTCGGCCAGGGCGCCGGCCGGTGCGCGGCCGCCTGCGCCTTTGCCGGCGCGCTTTTCGGCCAGGACGTCGACGGCGCGGTTGATGCCGACCTCGAAGACCTCATCGGCCGTGGGCAGGTTGGCGTAGGTTCCGTTGTGCTGGACGTAGGGGCCATAGCGGCCGATGCCGGCCAGGATCATGCCGCCCTCGTCCGGGTGATTGCCGACCTCGCGGGGCAGGGACAAAAGGCGCAGGGCCTTGTCGATGTCCATGTCGGCCGGCGGCCAGCCCTTGGGCAGCGAGGCGCGCTTGGCTTCCTTGGCCTCGCCCATTTCGACGTAGGGGCCAAAGCGGCCGTTCTTCAGCCAGACGGCCTGGCCGGTGGTCGGGTGGGCGCCCAACTGACGGTCGCCGGTCGCCCCGCCGTCCTCGGCGTCGCTGGCCGCGATCGGGCGGGTGTAGCGGCACTCGGGATAGTTCGAACAGCCGATGAAGGCGCCGAAGCGGCTGGTCTTCAGCGACAGCTTGCCGGCGCCGCAGGAGGGGCAAAGGCGCGGATCGGAGCCATCAGCCTTGGCCGGGAAGATGTGGGGGCCAAGCGCTTCGTTCAGCGCATCGAGCACCTGGGTGGTGCGAACCTCGGAAATCTCGGCGGCCTTGGTGTTGAAATCCTTCCAGAATTCCCGCAGCAGCTCCTTGTAGTCCATCTCGCCGGCCGAGACCTTGTCGAGCTTCTCCTCAAGGTCGGCAGTGAAATTGTAGTCGACGTATTTGCGGAAAAATTCTTCCAGGAACGCCGTGACCAGCCGTCCCTTGTCCTCCGGGACAAAGCGGTTCTTGTCCATGCGCACATATTCGCGGTCACGCAGTACGGTGAGGATCGAGGCGTAGGTTGAGGGCCGGCCGATGCCCAGCTCTTCCATCTTCTTGACGAGGCTGGCTTCGGAATAGCGCGGCGGCGGCTCGGTGAAGTGCTGGTCAGCGCGGGCGGCGGCGATCTTCGCATCAGCCCCTTCGTGGATGATCGGCAGGCGGCCGGAATCCTCATCGTCGCCGTCGTCGTCGCGGCCTTCTTCATAGACCGCCAGATAGCCGTCGAAGAGCACCACCTGGCCGGAAGCCCTCAACGTCGTTTGCCCGTCCGCCGACTCCAGATCGACGGCAGTCTTTTCGATGCGCGCCGATTCCATCTGGCTGGCGATCATCCGCTTCCAGATCAGCTCGTAGAGGCGCCCCAGATCGCCTTCGAGCCGCAGCGAGCCCGGATTGCGCGACAGGCTGGTCGGCCGGATCGCTTCGTGCGCTTCCTGGGCGTTCTTGGCCTTGGTCTTGTAGAATCGCGGCACGTCCGGGACGTAATCCTTGCCGAAACGCCCGGCGATGACCGTGCGCGCCTCATCGATCGCCTCGGGCGAGGACTGCACGCCGTCGGTCCGCATGTAGGTGATCAGGCCCACCGTCTCGCCGCCGATGTCGACGCCTTCATAGAGTTTCTGCGCCGCCTGCATGGTGCGCTGGGCGGCGAAACCCAGCTTGCGCGAGGCTTCCTGCTGCAGGGTCGAGGTGGTGAAGGGCGGGGCGGGGCTGCGCTTGGCCGGCTTCTTCTCGACCGAGGCGACCTTGAAGGTCGCGGCCTCAACCGCGGCCTTGGCGGCGTGGGCGAGCGTGGTGTTGTTCAAATCAAACTTGGTGAGTTTCTTGCCCTGGTGTTTGGTCAGGCGGCCGATGAAGGGGTCGGACCCGGCGGAAACGTCCGCTTCCACCGTCCAGTATTCCTGGGCGATGAATTTCTCGATCTCCATCTCGCGCTCGACGACGAGCCGCAGGGCGACCGACTGCACGCGGCCGGCCGATTTTGCGCCCGGCAGCTTGCGCCAGAGCACCGGCGAGAGGGTGAACCCTACCAGATAATCCAGCGCCCGGCGGGCGAGATAGGCGTCGACCAGTTCCATGTCGATCTGGCGTGGGTTGGCCATCGCCTCGGTGACCGCGGTCTTGGTGATGGCGTTGAATACCACCCGCTCGACCGGGATATCCTTGATCGCCTTCTTCTTGTTCAGCACTTCCAGCACGTGCCAGGAAATGGCTTCGCCCTCGCGATCCGGGTCGGTGGCCAGGATCAGGCGCGAGGCCCCCTTCAGGGCGTCGGCGATGTCGGAAAGCCGCTTGGCGGACTTGGGATCGACGTCCCAGCTCATCGAAAAATCGTCGTCCGGGCGGACCGATCCGTCCTTGGACGGCAGGTCGCGCACATGGCCATAAGAGGCCAGCACTGTGTAGCCTGAGCCCAGATACTTGTTGATGGTCTTGGCCTTGGCCGGGCTCTCTACGACAACGACATTCATGAAGGGTGAGGCGCTCGGGGGGCTGACGGGCAAGGCGGCGGAAAGTGGGGGCGACCGGCGGCGCTGTCAATGAGGGGTGATTTCAACCCCTCAAAATACGCCGTCATCCTCGGTTTGCCCGCCAGGGCAAGACCGAGGACCCAGCCGCACGGTGGTGAAGCTGCGAAGTTCGCATCAAGAGCGGGGATGCTGGGTCCTCGGGATTCGGCGGCGCCGAACCCGAGGATGACGGGTTTATTGTTTGGCCGGCGTAGGTCACACTCGCTCGGGATGAAGGACACCACATGAACAGGCGGCTGATGTTGACGGCCCTTGCAGCGCTGCCCCTGGCCGCCTGCGCCACCGCGGCCCCCGACCACGCCGCCATGGCCGGCATGGCCGGCATGGATCACGGCAACATGCCCGGCATGGACCACGGCGCCCAGGCCGACCAGGAAGCCGCCATCCACCTGCCGGAGGGTCTGAAGGGCCCGACCCTACAGTTCACCGAAGCCTCGGTCGCCTTCTATGTCGAGAACGACGGCACGCACCTTGTGGCGATCAACAACAACGGCGAGCGCATGTGGCGGCGCGAGCCCTTCGTCGAATACCCCATCGAAGGCGAGCGAGCCTCGCCGATCCGCGCGCTGCAGATATCAGGCTACGACCAGAGGTCCGGCCACCGCGTCCTCATCGTCCGCAACGCCACCAGCTTCCGCGGCCTCGACATGATCAGCGGCGACTACGTTATGGGGTGACGACCAAACCGCCCGACAGCAATTCCGCCTTTCCCGCCAACGCCAGTTCCACCAGCGCCGCCGCCACCTCGGCCGCAGGCGCGCCTGTCGCCCGAACGAGGTCGTCGCGGCTGACGGGGGTGGGAGAGAGCAGTTCCTCCAGCTTGCGGCGCAGTTTGTCGTCGGCCTCGGCGGGCGTATCGCCCGGGCCCTGCCAGTCGCCGGCCGGTTCCTCCACCCTCGGCAGCGTTTCCAGCACGCGCAGCACATCCTCGGGCCCCGCGCAGATGCTCGCGCCCTGACGCAACAGCTCCAGGCATCCGACGGTGCGGGGATCGAGCGGGCTGCCGGGGACAGCAAAGACCTCGCGGCCCTGTTCGCCGGCCAGACGCGCGGTAATCAGCGAGCCGGAGCGCATCTCGGCCTCGACCACCACGACGGCCAGCGAGAGCCCGCTGATCAGCCGGTTGCGGCGGGGAAAGTCCCTGGCCTGGGCGCGGTAGCCGACGGCGCTTTCGGAGACCAGGCAGCCTTTGGCGGCCAGGCGCGCATAGAGCTCGGTATTTTCCGGCGGGTAAATGTCATCGATGCCGCCAGCGAGCACGGCGATTGTCCCGGCGCTCAAGGCAGCGTCGTGAGCCGCCGCATCGATGCCGCGCGCCATGCCGGAGACCACGACATAGCCGGCCTGTCCCAGCCCTTCGGCCAGGGTGCGGGCGAACCGCTGGCCGGCGGCCGAAGCGTTGCGGGCCCCGACGATGGCGACGGTGGGGCGCGAGAGCAGGGCCGCATCGCCCCGGGCCCAGATCAGCGGCGGCGGCCCGTCGATGGCGGCGAGCTGACGGGGAAAGGCGCTTTCGCGGTTGATCAGCAGCCGCGCGCCCAGAGACTCCCCGGCGGCGATCTCGCGGGCGGCTTCGGCGACACTCGGAGATTTGGGGGCCGAAACCCGGCCGCCCCGGCGAGCGAGTTCGGGCAATTCCTCCAGCGCGCGGGCGGCATTGCCGTAACGCTGGATCAGCTGCTCGAAGGTGACCGCCCCAACGTTTTCGGTGCGGGCCAGGCGCAGCCAGTCGCGGCGCGCTTCCGGCGTCGGCTCAAAGCGCGTCACGCCTTCTTGGCCCCGATTTTCGGCTCGTCGCCCTTCAGCAGCCGGGTGATGTTCTGATGGTGGCGGACGAAGACCAGGATGGCCATGAACAGCGCCAGCCAAATCACCGGATAACCGCTGTGCCAGGGCCAGAAAGCAAAAAGCGGGGCCAGCGCGGCGGCCGTGAGGGCTGAAAGCGATGAGTAGCGGCCGATGCCGGCCACGATCAGCCAGGTCGCGCCGGCGGTCATCCCCAGGCGCCAGTCGACCGCGAAGAGCACGCCGAGGAAGGTCGCAAACCCCTTGCCACCCTTGAATTTGAGCCAGACCGGAAACAGGTGGCCGAGAAACGCAGCGCCGCCCGCCAGGCACGCGATAGTCTGGTCATGAGTGACGAACCAGGCGGCCAGCACCGCCGCCCCGCCCTTGCCGGCGTCGCCGATCAGGGTGGCGAGCGCCAGGTCCTTGCGGCCCGTGCGCAGCACATTGGTAGCCCCGATATTGCCCGAGCCGATCTGACGGATATCGCCCAGCCCGGCCATCCGCGTGACAACCAGCCCGAACGGGATCGAGCCCAGCAGATAGCCGCCGAGCACGCTCAAGACCCACGGAAGAAATGCCCCCATTGTCCGACCCTATGACGCCGCCACTTCTTGCGATAGCCGTGAGCATGATGTAATGACGTTGTATATACGTTGTCCATACCTTTTTGGAGCGAGCCCGTGGCCAAGGACGCCGTTTTCACCATGAAGATCGAGCCCGAACTGCGGGATAAATTCATGGAAGAGGCCGAGCGCCTGGATCGGTCGGCTTCGCAGGTGGTGCGCGAAATGATGCGCGAGTTCGTGTCCAAACAGGAGGAGGAGCGAGTGTACGACAAATGGTTCCGCGCCGAGTTGGAGGAAGCCATTCGCGAATCCGATGACCCGAATGCTGAGACTTTCTCCCACGAACAAGTGATGGCCGAAACGCGCGCGATCATCGAGGAACGCATCCGCGCGGCCAAATCAGCCCGTGACGACTAGGTGGTCGAAACGTGCGCGCGCCGATCTGCGAGGGTTGGCCGGCCACATTTCTATCGACAATCCACGAGCCGCTTTGGCCGTGTGGGACAAAATTGACGAGAGGGTCGGCAGGCTAGCCGAGCAAACTGAAATCGGCCGGCCCGGGCGGGTCAAGGGTACGCGAGAACTGGTCATCACCCGCACACCTTATATCGTCGTCTATCGGCTGGACGACGGTGTGGTTCACATCGAGCGAGTCCTCCACGGCGCCCAGCGCTGGCCGCCGAAGCGCTAGCCGCCGAACACCACGCGGCCGTCCACCAGGGTCATCACCACCTCGCCCTGCAGGCGGCGGCCGTCGAAAGCGGAGTTCTTGGATTTCGACAGCAGCTTGTCGGCGTCGATCAAGCGGGGGGCATTGAGGTCGACAAGGATCAGGTCCGCCGGAGCGCCCCTCGCGATGCGCCCGCACTTGAGGCCCAGCAGGTTGGCCGGTTTCAGGGTGACGGTGGCGATGAGGTCGGTCAGCGGCATGCGCTCGTCGTGGTGCAGGGCCAACAGACCGGGCAATAGGGTCTCAAGCCCTACCGATCCCGGGGCGGCTTCGTCGAAAGGCAGGCGCTTGCTTTCGGCTGGTTCCGGCGCGTGAGCCGACACAACGATGTCGATCAGGCCGCTGGCCAGGGCCTCGATCAGCGCCTGGCGATCGTCCTCAGCGCGCAACGGCGGGTCGAGCTTGGCGAAGGTGCGGTAGTCGCCGACGTCCAGCTCATTGAACGACAGGTGGTTGATTGACACCGAAGCCACCACGTCGATGCCGCGAGAGCGGCCGCGGGCCAGGCTCTCCAGCCCCTCCATGCTGCTGATCTGGTCGACCAGCAGGCGGGATTTCGTCACTTCAGCGATGGCGAGGTCGCGCTCCAGCATGATCCGCTCGGCGATGGCCGGAATGGACGGCAGGCCATAGCGACCGGCAAATTCGCTGGCGTGGACCGCGCCGCCCTTGGCGAGCCACGGATCGACCGGACGGTGGGCGACCATCATCCCGAACCCGGAGGCGTAGGTCAGGATGCGACGGAACAGTTTGGAATCGACGATCGGGCGGTCGCCGTCGGTGATGTAGACCGCGCCCGCGTCCTTCATCAGCCCGATCTCGGCCATTTCCGCGCCGCCCAGGTCCCGCGTCGCCGCACCGGCCGGATAGACGTGCACCAGCTCGATGTCGCGGGCCCGGCGCAGGATGAAATCGACCATGGCCGGCTCGTCGATGGCCGGCAGGGTGTCGGGCTGGACGACAATGGAGGTGACGCCCCCGGCCGCCGCCGCCCGGCTGGCGGACTTCAGGGTCTCCTTGGTCTCCGAGCCCGGCTCGCCGGTCTTGACCCGCATGTCGACGAGCCCGGGGCAAAGCAAGCGGCCCTTGCCGTCGATGACCTGGATGTCGGGGCCAGTATCGGCCGCCGCGCCCCGCGCCACCTCGACGATCAACCCGTCGCGCACGATGATCCCGCCGGGGCCGTCATAGGCGGTCTCCGGATCGACCAGCCGCACATTGGTGAAAGCGATGGGGCGGCTCATCGCATGTTCCCCAGACGCGCCGCCAGGCTCGCCAGCACCGCCATGCGCGCGGCGACGCCCATTTCGACCTGGTCCTGGATCAGGCTGATGGAGAGATCGTCAGCCACGTCGGAATCGATCTCGACGCCGCGGTTCATGGGCCCCGGGTGCATGACGCGCGCCCCCGGTTTGGCGAAAGCCAGCTTCTCGCGATCGAGGCCGAAGAAGCGGAAGTATTCGCGGGTGGAGGGCACGAAGCCGCCCTGCATGCGCTCAAGCTGCAGGCGCAGCATCATGACAACATCGCAGCCCTCCAGCCCCGTCCGCATGTCGGTGAACACCTCGCAGCCCCAGCGGTGGGCTTCAGACGGGATCAGGGTCTTGGGGGCGATGATGCGCACGCTCGCGCCCAGGATCTGCAGCATGCCGATGTTGGAGCGGGCGACCCGGGAATGCAGGATGTCGCCGCAGATGGCGACGGTCAGACCCTCGACCTTACCGAAGGCGCGCTTGATGGAGAGCGCGTCCAGCACAGCCTGCGTCGGATGCTCATGCTGGCCGTCGCCGGCGTTGATGACGCTGCCATCGACCTTTTGCGCCAGCAGCGAGGCCGAACCCGACGACTTGTGGCGGATGACCAGCAGGTCCGGCTGCATCGCGTTCAGCGTCGCGGCCGTGTCGATCAGGGTTTCGCCCTTGGCGATCGAGGAGGCGCCCGGGTTCATGGTGATCACGTCCGCGCCCAGCCGCTTGGCGGCGATCTCGAAACTGGCCTGGGTGCGGGTGGAGTTTTCGAAGAAGAGGTTCACCAGCGTGCGCCCGGCCAGCAGGTCCGAATGCTTGGCTCGCTGGCGCGAGAGGGCGACGAAGGCATCCGAAAGGTCGATCAGGGCCTCGGCGTCGGGGCGGGTGAGGTCGTGCACCGACAGGAAATGCTGGCCGGGGAAGGAGAACAGCCGCTCGTGGATCAGATCCTCAATCTCGCCGGGTGCGGCGGCGACGCTGGGCATGCCGTCGAGGTTTGGGACGCCCAGCACTTCAGACAGGCGCGCAACATCGGAGCGGGTGGGTTCGGTTCGCCCCCGCTCCCACGACGAAACCGTGGTCTGGGCCTGGCCCAGCGCCTGGGCCAGCCTGGCCTGTGACCAGCCCTTGCGGTTGCGGGCGGCCGCGATCTTGTCACCGATGTCCATCGAGTCTTCAGTTTGCGGACGGCGAGAGCAATGTCAACGACATTTTGTGCTTAGCCGGTGGTGACGCCGAAAACCGCCAGCAGGACTGGAATGGTGATCAGGCTGGCGGCGGTCGTGAACGCCACAATCCCGGCCATCAGCCGCGCATCGCCGCCCATCTGGCGGGCGAGCACATAGGAGGCGGCCGCGCCGGGCGCCGAGCCGCAGATCAACGCGATGCCGAGCGCCGTCGCATCGCCCCCCAAAGCCCGGCAGAGGGTCCACATCAGGATCGGCAGGACCACCAGTTTCACCGCGCTGACCCCACCGATCAGCCAGGGGCGGGAAAGCGCGTAGGTAAAGGACAATCCCCCGCCGGCGACGATCAGACCGACCGCCAGCGCCGCATCGGAGAGCAGCTTCAGCGCGCTCATGACGATCTCGGGCTTGGGAACGTGCAGCAGGTTGAGCGACAGGCCGATGGCGCACGACCAGATCACCGGATTGGCGGCCAGGCCCATCAGCGAGCCGCGCCAGCCGCCGCCCTGGCCCTCGCCCCAGCGGCTCATCACAAGCACGCTCATGATGTTGATGGCCGGGATCAGCGCGCCCAGGACGATGGCCGCCAACCCGGACCCCTTGTCGCCATAGAGGGCGACGGTCAGCGGCAGGAACACGAAACTATTCCAGCGCAGCGCCCCCTGAAAGACGCTGGTGAAGGCCGGGCCGCTGATCTTCAACAAAGGCCGCACCGCCAGCACTGCGGCCGCCACGATGACCACGCTGGCGATGGTGGAAAGGCCCAGCGCTCCGGCCGAGCCGTTCGCAAAGTCAGCCTTCCAGGCCGCCGGGATCAGAAATCCCGGGTAGAAGACGAAATAGGCCAGCCGCTCGATCGGGCTCCAGGCGTTTTCGGGAATGACCTTGGAGACCCGCAGGCCCCAACCGATACCGATGATCGAAAACACTGGCAGAACGCCGAGCAGGATGGTGTTCATGGGTCGAACTTCTGGGGCCGCAGCCGGTCCAGGGCGCCTTGCAGAATGTAGGCGGCGGCGAGTTTGTCGACCAGCTGGGCGCGGCGGGCCCTGGTCAGGTCCATTTCGTCGACCATCATGCGGTTGACGGCGGCGCTCGACAGCCGCTCGTCCCAGAAGGCGATAGGCATGTCTTTCAGCCGCAAGATATTGCGCGCAAAGGCGCGGACCGACTGGCAGCGCGCGCCCTCGGTGCCGTCCATGTTGATCGGCAGGCCGATGACCAGGCTTTGCGCGCCCCGTCCGCCCATCAGGCGAAACAGGCTGGCCGCATCGTCGCCGAACTTGCCCTTTTTCAGCGTCTCCAGCGGTGAAGCGATCATCCAGCTGACGTCGGAAGCGGCGATGCCGATAGTTTTTTCACCGAGGTCGAGCCCGAACAGAGGCGCGCCGCGCGGCAGATCGGTGAGCTCGACAATGGCCATGCCCCCCCCATACGCGGGTTTGCGCGATTGTGCAGCCGGGGCCATGAGATCCGCAGGGCGCGCCGACGCGTATAGCCTCACAACAACCTATTGGCGGAGGGGCCGATGAGCCAGATTATCCTGACCTACAAGCTGAAGGCGGGCGTCAGCCGCGAGAGCTACGAGACCTGGACCCGGACGGTCGACTATCCGGCCATGCGTGGCCTGAAGCGCGTGGCCTCGTTCGTAAACCATCGCGTCACCGGCCTGCTGATCGGTGAGGGCGAGCCTACCTGCGATTACGTCGAGGTCTTCGACGTGCCCGATCTGCCCGGCTTTCTGGCCGAGGACATGGGCGGACCGGTGGTGCAGAAGATCATGGGTGAGTTCATGGGCTTTGCCGACAATCCTCAGTTCCTGGTGGCCGAGCCTGTAGTCTAGGCTTGTCAAACGGCGGCGCGCCCGGCTAACCCCTAGCCGCAAAGGAGCGCCCCATGGCCATCGACGTCGCGACCGTGCGCAAGGTCGCCCGCCTTGCCCGCATCGCCGAACCGGAAGACCGGCTCGAAGGTCTGGCGCGCGAGCTGAACGGCATCATGGCCTGGATCGAACAGTTGGCTGAGGTCGACACCGACGGCGTCGAGCCGATGACTTCTGCGGTCGAGCAACCTCTGCCGATGCGCGAGGACGTGGTCACCGAAGGCGGCGATCCCCGCCTGGTGCTGGCCAACGCACCGAAGATGAAATCAAACTTCTTCGTCGTGCCGAAGGTGGTGGAATAGTGAGCGATCTCACCCAGCTCACCCTGAAGGCCGCACTGGACGGTCTGGCCTCGAAAGCATTTTCGTCCGAAGAGATAACGGCTGCTCACATCAAGGCCATCGAGGCCGCGCGGGCGCTGAACGCTTATGTGCTGGAAACCCCGGAAAAGGCGCTGGGCATGGCGCGGGCTTCGGACGCCCGCCGTGCGAAAGGCCAGGCCGGCGCCCTTGAAGGCGCGCCGCTCGGTATCAAGGACCTCTTCTGCACCGAAGGCGTGCGCTCGACCGCCTGTTCGAACATCATCGGCAACTTCGTCCCGACCTATGAGTCCTCGGTCACCACCAATCTGTGGCGCGACGGGGCGGTCATGCTCGGCAAGCTCAATATGGACGAGTTCGCCATGGGCTCGTCGAACGAGAGCTCGGCCTTCGGGCCAGTGACCAATCCCTGGCGGCTGAAGGGCTCGAACCGGCCGCTGACGCCGGGCGGATCCTCGGGGGGCTCTGCCGCCGCCGTGGCCGCGGACCTCTGCCTCGGCGCCACCGCCACCGATACCGGCGGATCGATCCGCCAGCCTGCCGGTTTCACCGGAACCGTCGGGATCAAACCGACCTACGGCCGCTGCTCGCGCTGGGGCATCGTCGCCTTCGCCTCCTCGCTCGACCAGGCCGGACCCATCGCCAAGACGGTCGAGGACGCGGCGATCCTCCTGACCTCCATGGCGGGGCACGACCCGAAGGACTCTACGAGCTTATCGGTGGAAGTTCCTGATTTTGCATCGTTTGTAGGCAAGTCCATAAAAGGCCTTCGCATCGGCATTCCGGGCGAATATCGGCTCGATGGCATGCCGTCGGAAATCGCCGCCCTTTGGGACCAGGGCGTCGCCTGGCTGAGGGAGGCCGGGTGCGAAATCGTCGACATTTCCCTGCCGCACACCAAATACGCCCTGCCGGCCTACTACATCATCGCTCCGGCCGAAGCCTCATCGAACCTCGCCCGCTATGACGGCATGCGGTTCGGCCTGCGGGAGGAAGGCGGCAACCTCACCCAGACCTATGAGAACACCCGCGCCTCGGGTTTCGGCGCCGAGGTCAAGCGGCGCATCCTGATCGGCACCTATGTGCTCTCCGCCGGCTACTACGACGCCTACTATCTGAAGGCGCTCAAGGTCCGCCGCCGCATTGCAGACGACTTCACCGCCGCCTTCGAAAAGGTCGACGCCATCCTGACCCCCACCGCGCCCTCGGCGGCGTTCCCGATCGGCGAGCGCTCGGACGATCCGGTGGCCATGTATCTGAACGACGTCTTCACAGTGACGACGAACCTGGCCGGTCTGCCCGGTCTTTCACTTCCGGCCGGCCAGTCGGCAGACGGCCTGCCGCTGGGCCTGCAGCTGATCGGCCGCCCGCTCGACGAGGGGACCCTTTTCTCGCTGGCCGGCGTTATGGAGAAGGCGGCAGGTGGCCGCCGTCGGCCGGAGCGCTGGTGGTAGGGTGTTCGAAGACAACAAGCTGAAACATCGCTTCGAGTGGACCGAGCAAGGTCTACTGGCTTTCGCCGACTATCACGAAGGGGACGGGGTGGTGTTCCTGCCTCACGTCGAGGCGGACATGGCTCTGCGCGGCAAGGGCGCTTCTGGCAGGCTGATGGAAGCGATCGCCGCCCACGCGCGAGGAGCGAACCTCAAGCTGCGGCCCACATGTCCGTATGCGGTTTACTGGTTCAAGCACCACCCGGATGCGGCGGACGTGCTCGCCTAAGGTCGCGCTTGCGGACGGCGAACCGAAGCCCACTTCGCCTGGAAGCGTTCCGCCTATTTCAGCTTCGGCATCGGCACGCGGCCGAGCAGGGAACTGAAGGTTTCCATCTTGGCGTAGAGGTCCTCGGTCATGCGTGAGGCGAGCTCGCGGATGCCGGCCGGATAGGCCTCGCCTCCGTTGGCGATCTCCTCGGACTGAATCGCCAGAAGCTTGATCCCCTTGGTCAGTTCCTCGATCTGCTCACGCGCCAGGAGTTTTGCTTCGTTTTGCAGGCGGCGGATACGCTGGGACGGGGTCTCGGGTTTGCGGCCAAGCTGATAGACTTCGTCGGAAACCACAGTAAGCGTTGTACTGGATGCTTTAGCGGCCATGACGGCTAACTCCTCCTCGAAGGAGCTAATGCATGTAGGCCGATTCGTGTTCCCACGGTTTTTGCGGTCGAAGATTCTTGACGCAATTTTGTCACAGCGCCGTTTGGAGCCTCAGGGCGCGGCCTTCACCGCAGATGAGTCGATAATGCCTTGTGGGGTCTCAATGGCGCCGGGGGGCAGGCCCGCCGGACAGGTCTCGGCGAGCCATTTGGCGTTGACGGTGGCGGTCTGGGTGCCGTTCAGGGCGGCGTTGGACGCGCCCTTGATGGTGGTGGTCAGGTTGATCGAATAACTGGTTTGCAGGTCGCCGCGCATCTCCCCCGAGAGGGTCAGGGCTCCATTGGCGCCCGCATCGCAGCTACCGGCGATCGACCAGACGCCATCGGCGGATTTGGTCCGCTGAACATTCGAGCACTGGGCCGGACCCATAAAGGGCCCGCCGTGGGCAGCGTCGGCGCAGGTTTTCGCGGTCTGCGCCTCGGACCCGGCCATCGAGACGGCGTATTCCCATAGACCTGGCCGCACGGTGTCGGACCTTGCGGCCACCGGGGCGGTCGCGTCCGCCTTTTCGTCGGTCTTGGCGCCGCATGCGACAAGCGCCAGCGCCGCCGCCGCGATTGTCAAAGCCTTGATGGTGGTGGTCATGCTGTCCCCTTTGATGGCCGCGAGGCTAGCGCTCAGCCGGGCCAAGGCCAAGGGATGTTGATTCTGCGACCAATCGCCAGCGCCGCGGCGAGGTCGGCGTTGCGTCGGCGAGGGTTTGAGGCGATGTTTTGTTTCAGGGAACCGGCGCATGAGACTCTTCACCTGGACGATCGCTTGTCTGGCCGCGCTTTTCGCGGCGAGCGCCGCCGCCGCCGCGCCCATGACCTTCAAACTGGCCTCGAACCGCGGAACCTGCGCCGACTGTCGCTGGATCGCGGCCGACGGCGAGATCGTCGAGACCACGCCCTCGCGGCTGGCCAAGTTCCTGAAAACCGCGCCGCAGGCCGAAGGACTGATGGTCCGCTTTAATTCGGACGGTGGCGACCTGACCGCCTCCATCGAGCTTGGCCGGCTGATCCGCGAACGGGGTCTCAACACTGGCGTTTCGCGCACCGTTTTCGAACCCCGCACGGCCAAGGATCGCCTGACCGCGCGCTGGTCTAAGGGCGCCTGCGCGTCGGCCTGCACCTATGCTTTCCTGGGCGGGGTGGAGCGTCGCATCGACGAGGGCTCGCGTTTGGGCGTACACCAGTTCTATTCCGACGCCCCGCGCGGGCGGGGAGGAGCCGGGCGCGGCTCGTTCGCGGTCGCCCAGACGGCGATCAATGACCTGGGCGTCTACATGGCCGACATGGGTGTGGCCGGAGGCCTGATCCTGGCGGCGGCGTCAACCTCGCCCGTCAACATGCACTGGCTCAATCGCGAAGAACTCGAAACCTATCACGCGGTCACCGATGTGCGCGCGCCGGCGGAAGCGGCCTGGTCATTCGCCCAGGCCCGCGAGGGCCTCTATCTGGTCAGCCGCCAGCAGCAGAAGAACGGCTCGGTCACCGAGTACCGGCTGAGCTGCGCGAAAAACACGCGCGCCATCCATCTGATCGCCGCCCGGATTTTGCATCCCGGGACCGACGGCGCTGGCGAGATCCGCAAGCAGGTACACGGCGCCAAGCTGCATACCACCTCCGAAAAGGTCAGCGACCTGACCTTCGCCGACATCGCTGTGGTGGCTGACACACTGAAAGTCGCCGGCGATATCGATCGCCTGCGGTTCCAGAAGATGATCGGCGAGAACGCGGTCGAGCTCTATGTGAACCTGGACGTATCCGATGATGCGGCCGGCGCGGTCGGCGGCGCCTCTCACCGGTTCCCGGTGACCAACTTGGGCCAGGCGATCCCCGTACTGATGAGGAACTGTTCATGAAATCCATGATCGCAAGCGCCGCCCTGGCGGCTGCCTTGCTGGCCGGCGCAGCCTGGGCGGCTTTCCCGCCGGTGACGGACTATTCGGCGCCGGGACCCTTCAAGGTGGTCTCGAAGGAAGAAGGGCCGGACTGCGCCGTCTTCCGCCCGGAAACCCTGGGCGAGGGCGGGCTGAAGCACCCGGTCATCCTGTGGGGAAACGGCACCCGCTCGCGCGTGCCGGCCTACACGCCGATGCTGACCCAGTGGGCGAGCCAGGGGTTCGTCGTGGCGGCGGCCAACACCAACAGCGCCGGTTCCGGCAAACCCATTCTCGACTGCCTCGACTATCTGACCGCGCAAAATACGGCCGACGGCAGCATCTTCAGGGGCAAGCTGGATCTGTCGAAAATCGGCGTCTCCGGCCACAGCCAGGGGGGCGGCGGCACGATCATGGCCGGGCGCGATCCGCGCATCACCACCACCGCGCCGATCGAGCCCTATACGGTCGGCCTGGGCTATGTGAAGGGCGCGGAAGCCGCCCAGCACGGCCCGATGCTGCTGCTTTCGGGCGGCATGGACACCACGGCCACGCCGGACGCCAATCAAAAGCCGGTGTTCGACGGGGCCAAATCGCCGGTCATCTGGGCGACGCTCAAGGCTGCCAGCCACTCGGTTCCGGCCACCGAAACATCCGGTGAGTTCCGCCCCGTGACCACCGCCTGGTTCCGCTGGACGCTGATGGACGACATGACCGCCGGAAAGTTGTTCCAGGGCCCCAATTGCGACCTCTGCCGCTCGGCCAGCTGGACGATCGAACGGCGCGGCGGCTGACTTTGAGGCGATCGGTCCTGGTTCGTTGCGCGGGTATCCTGGCCTGCCTCGCGCTGACCGGCCAGGCGCCGGCGGGCCCGACCTTTGAACGCAACTATCCCCTTGAGCCCGACCAGGGTGTGTTTGCCTATTCGCGCATTTCGCCCGATGGCCGCTATCTCGCCTATGCGGCCGAGAAGCTGAACTCCCTGCCGCCTGGCAACATGGGCGTCAGGGGCGCGCCGCAGATCGCCCAGACGGTCAAGGTCGTGGACCTGACCACCAAACAGATCCTCTTCAATGAGGTCGGCATCGACGCCTACTGGTCGCCGGATAGCGAGCGGATCATCTTTTCCAGCTATGCGGCCGGCTCGGTGAGCATCTGGCATCGACCCGACAACTCGATCACTCGCAACGTCGTCCCGATCGCGCTGGGGGATTATTTCAGCTGGGCCGAGCGCGACGGCAGGCAGCTGATCGCCACCATCACCAGCAACTATTACTACCTGAACGGCGACAAGGCGGTGTTGCCTGCCGGCCGGGTCACATCGTGCCCGAACATCGGCGTTGGCGACCGGCCGTTGATCTCCAAGGACGGGCGGCGGATCAGCACCTTCGTCCGCGGAACCGTCGTGGTCCGGAGCCTGAGCGACTGCAAAGACATCATCGACACTGGCCTGCAGGGCGCCAAGGCCGATTTCAGCTTCGACGGGCGCTACCTCGCCCTCCACGACGCCAAACCGGACGGCAATGGCGAGCAGATCGAGGTGGTCGACCTGCAAAAGCGCACCGTGCGCACCGTCACCTCCGGCCTGCCGGGCTCGAGCCTCTTTCCCAGCTGGACCCGCGATGGCCGGCTATCCTTCCGTTACGACGGCCCCGACTATCGCGGCTTCATGATGGCCAGCAATGTGCTGAGCGCGCCCGAGCGCCCGTTGCCGGCGACCCCGCGCAAGCTCTCCATGAACCGCCAGTGGCGTGACATTTTTCCCGAAACGCCGGCGCCTCGACGGAAGCTCACCCTGGTGACCATCTGGGGCACCTGGAGCGCCCATAGCCCGGTCGTGTTGCGCGACCTGCAGCGGGCGGAGGCGGATTTTAAATCTCGTCGCCTGGATGTGAGCCTTCTCACGGCCGTCGAGCCGGCGAGCTACCGGTCCGATCTCGACCGCATCCGCCGCCAGAACAACATTACCCTGCCGGAGATTCCTCTGACGCCCGCCCGTTTCGCGCTGACCGAGGCCGTCAACCAGAGTCCCAGCACCCTGGTTTTTAAAGGCGGCAAGTTGATCGACCGGCGGCTGGGACCCCAATCCTACGACGACCTGCGCGCCTGGGTCGGTGAATTGACCAGAAGGAAGACATGACCGCAGAACCCATCCTCGAGCCCGATCTGCCGATCGTCGATCCCCATCACCATCTGTGGGATTCCACCGCCGCCATCCGCGCCAAGGCGCCGCCGCCGACCCATGGCTTTTCGAAAGTGACGGCGAAGTCCCCGCGCTATCTGCTGGATGAGCTGCTCACAGACCTGACGAGCGGCCACCGCGTGATCGCCACGGTCTATCTGCAGTGCGGCTCGATGTACCGCGCCGAGGGCCCGGCGCACTTGCGGGCTGTCGGCGAGACTGAATTCGTCAATGGCGTCGCGGCCATGACCGCCAGCGGGCTTTACGGCCCGGTGCGCGCCTGCGCAGGCATCATGGGTTTTGCCGACCTGACCTCGGGCGCGTTGGTGCAGGAAACCCTGGAGGCCCACATCGCTGCCGCGCCGGCTCGCTTTCGCGGCGTTCGCCACGGCGCGTCCTGGGACGCCGATCCGGAAGTTCTCGGCCCCCTCAATCGTGGCCAGCCGAGCGGGCTTTATCGCCTGGATACATTCCGCGAAGGGTTTGCCAAACTGGCGCCGCTGGGCCTGTCCTTCGACGCCTGGTTGCTGGAGCCGCAACTGCCGGACCTGATCGATCTGGCCCGGGCGTTTCCGCAAACGCCGATCGTGCTGGATCACGTCGGCACCCCGCTGGGCGTGGCCAGCTATGCGGGTCGGCTGCCCGAGCGCTTCGGGGTGTGGCGGGACAATATCCGCGCCCTGGCCAAATCGGACAATGTGACCGTCAAACTCGGCGGCCTGGCCATGGCCTTCTGCAATTTCCCCTCGTTCCTGTCGGAGCCGCCGGCCTCGTCGGCCCAGCTCGCCGAGGAGTGGCGGCCCTACATTGAGACCTGTATCGAAGCATTTGGTGTCGAGCGGTGCATGTTCGAAAGCAACTTCCCGGTCGACCGGGGCGCGGCCGACTACCGGACCTTATGGAACGCCTTCAAGCGCATCGCCGCCGGCTGTTCGGCCGACGAAAAGACCGCGCTGTTCAGCGGGGTTGCGACGCGGGTTTACCGGCTCGATCTGCCCGCTTTCTAAGCCCGGCGACAAACTCCGGCCCCTCAGCTAAGGTTGCGACCGATAAAAACAGAAACCAGCGGACGGAGGACCGCAATCATGATGAAACTCTCAATGAAAACCTGCGTCTTCGCGGCGGTGTCCGGCCTGATGGTCAGCGCGGCGGCGGTCGCCACCTGGGCTCAGCCGGCCGCCGCCCCGGCGGCTCCCGCGGCAGCCCCCGTCCCGACGCCGGCGGCGCTGGCGGCCTACGACAAGGCCGGCCCGGCCAAGACCGTGAAGAACGCTGAAGGCCCGGACTGCACCGTCTTCCGTCCGGAGACCCTGGCGGCTCGCACGCCCGTCATCGTCTGGTCCAACGGCAATCGCCAGACGCCCGACAAGTACGCGACCATGCTGGATCAGCTGGCCTCGAACGGCTTTGTCGTCGCCGCGGCCAATTCCGGAAATGCCGGCACGGGCGCCGAGCCGCTGGCCTGCCTCGATTACCTCACCGCCGAAAACGGCAAGGCGGGCAGCGTCTATCAGGGCAAGCTTGACCTGACCAAGGTCGGCGCGGCCGGCCACAGCCAGGGCGGCGGCGGTACGATCATGGCCGCCCGGGATGCGCGCATCAAGGCCACCGCGCCGATCATGCCCTATACCCGCGCGGGTCTCGGGTTCGATCCCACATCAGTTCCGCTGCAGAAGGTTCCGATGCTGCTGATGTCCGGCGGCGCCGACACCGTTGCTCCGCCGGCGACCATGCATCAGCCGGTCTATGACGCGCTTACCAGCCCGGTGTTTTGGGGCAATCTGGCCGGCCAGGCGCACGCAGCCCCCGCAACAGGCGACTCCGGCCAGTACCGGCCCCTGGTCATTGCCTGGTTCCGCTATCAGCTGATGGGCGACACCCGCGCCGCGGCCGTGTTCACCGGCGCCGCCTGCGGCCTGTGCTCGGCGCAAGGATGGACCGTCCAGAAAAAGGGACTCTGATCAATGCGGCCGGCGTTCTCTCTGACGCTGGTCGCGGCGGCCTCGGCGCTGGTTCTCTCCAGCGCCGGGTTCGCCCAGCAACCTGCGCCTGCGCCGGCGGCGCCTTCCGCCACTGCGCCCGCCGCGACCCCGGCTCAGGGTCAGGCCGGGCGCGGCGTGGGCCGTGGCCCGCCGATGGCGGTCTCGTCCGCCCTGGCGGCGTTCGACAAGGACGGACCGCTCAAGACCAGGGGCTATGACGAGGGCAGGGGCTGCACGATCTTCCGGCCCGAGACCCTGACCGGAAAATCTCCGATCGTCCTTTGGGGCAACGGCACCGGCGTTACGCCCGCCGGCTATGCGGGCATGCTCAACCAGCTGGCAAGCCACGGTTTCGTGGTGGCGGCGGCCAACACCACCAACGCCGGCACGGCAGTGGAAATGCTGGAGTGCCTGAAATACCTGACCGAGGAGAACAGCCGCGCCGGCAGCCGCTATGAGGGCAAGCTCGACGTCTCAAAGGTGGGAGCCAGCGGCCACTCCCAGGGCGGCGGCGGCGCGATCATGGCGGGGCGCGACGAGCGGGTGAAAACCACCGCGCCCATTCAGCCCTACACCCTTCGCCTTGGCTATGAAGCGGGCGCCCAGACCAGGCAGCACGGCCCCATGCTCCTGCTCTCAGGGGGCGCCGACACCATTGCCCGGCCCGAGCCCAACCAGAAGCCGGTGTTCGATGAGGCCAATGTGCCGGTATTCTGGGCGACCCTGGCGGACGCCAGCCACCTTGTGCCCATGCAGCCCGACTCCGGCTCCTTCCGGCCGGCCATCATCGCATGGTTCCGCTATCAGCTGATGGACGACCGACAGGCCGCGGCGCTATTCACGGGCCCGGCCTGCGGTCTTTGCACCGCCTCCGACTGGACTGTGCAGCGCAAGGGCGGCGCCTGAGAGGGCGATGATCGTACTTCGGGGCGACCTTACACATGCCGAAGCGACGGGAGCGGCCGATCCGGCGCCCGCGCCGTTGCGCCTGCCTGCCTGGGCGCCGATCGCCATTCCTGTGGGCGCCATCGCGGGTGGTTTGATCCTCGGCGCCATGACCGACCTCTTCATCCCCGCCACCCAAGGGATGGCCTGGGAGTTTGGCGTGGCGCTGGGCCTGGCCGGCTATTTCACCTGGCGCGCCCGGCCGCATTGGTTCCGGTTGCCCCGTGCGGCGGCGGAAGCTCCGTCCACCTTGCCCTGGCGGCTGGTGATGACCGGCAAGACGCTGGGTTATGATTTTGGAGCGGCCAGTTTTCGGGTCGAATGGACGGCGGTTACGGCCTTGGTTCCGGCGGGCGAGGCCTGGGTTTTTCAATCCGCCTCCGGCCCGGTGCGCGCGCCCCGCAGACTGATGACCGCGCCAGGCGCCGAACAGGGATTTCTCAAGCGCGCCCTGGCTCACCTTGATCAGGCGGCGCGCGCCGCAAGCCCCGACGCGGCCAGGCGAGCGGGCTGACTTACTTGCCCTTGGCAGCCGTCCCGCAGGTCGACCGAACCCACTTGGCGCTCACCGATTCATGCACGACGGTCTTTTTGGCCGGATCGGCTGCGTCGGTCGTGGTGATGTACCGTTCGATCAGATAGGCGCGCTGGAAATTTCCCCAGACCATGCCTTCCGTGACCTTGTTGGGCGTGGCCGCGCAGGTCTCGGCGAAATTCCAGACACCGTCCTTGGGGTCCAGCTCGATCTGGCCGGGGCAGCCGAGATGGATGGCCAGGCTCACGCCCGCCGGCCTGGGATCGGCGGCGGCGCAGACCATGGAAATGACTGGCCGGCCCGGCCTGGCGTCAACGCCGGCGCGCCGGTGATCGACGGTCGTAGCGACGCGCCAAAGCCCGGGCCTGAGCGGTTTGATCGCGTCGGTGGGTTTTTGACCGCACGCAACCAGTCCCATCGCCGCCAGCGCAAGCGCCGCCTGTCTTGCGCCGTTCAACAAGACCGTTCTCCCGAACGCCTTATGGCCAGACGTTCTGCTATTTCGGCGCCGTAGGCATGGTCGGCATCTTTATCGACATGCCGGAGGGCATGTTGGGCATGCCGGAGATCCTGGCCTCGCCCGGCGCCATGCCGGCCGGGCAGTCGCCCTTGCGCACGGCGTGAACCGTCATGGTGCGCGATCCGTTCACCGCCGCCTGGGGCGCGCCGCTCGTCTCGCTCTGCAGGGTGACTGTATAGTCAGAGCCGACATTGCCGGTGACCGTGCCGGTGGATTTGACGGTTCCGCCTGTCGGCATGGTGCAGGTCGAACTGAAGGTCCAGCCGTCAGCCGTGCGATGGAATTCCCGTTGGGAACAGGGCATGTCCTTGGGATCCTTGCCGAAACCAGCCGAGGCCGTTGTGGCGTCCAGGCAGATCGAGCTGGTCATCTGCGGTAGGCCCTCGCCCATCATGGTCTGTTCCCACAGGCCGGCGCCCGGCGTCGGGATGGCCTCGGCGGCAGCCGGCGCGCCCTCGGTCTTGGCCTCGCCGGATCCGGTCTTGCTGCAGGCGGCCAGCGTCAGGCTGGCGCCGGCCACAGCCAGAATAAACATCGTACGGTTCATGGTCATTTCCCCGGGTTATGCGGACGATCAGCTTAGGCGAGCTTTCCGGGCGGAGATAGTCCCCGCGCCGTCAGGAGGACTGAGGCAACTGATCCAGTTCGAACAGCAGGTCTCGCCAAAGGGAGCGGTTCATCCAGCCGCCCAGAGCCTCGAAATGGCCTGCCGTTTGACGGTTTACCAGGAACGGCAGGATGAACAGCTTCTCACCCGTTTCGCCAAACCCGCGATGGAAATCGATGTGCTCGCTGACCTGCCAGCCGACCTCGCGAAACCCCTCAGGCGTGCGCATGGTTCGCGTCTTGAAGCCTGTCGACCGCCGGGCGTTCCGGATCACGCTGGATATCTTGTAGATTCCGAGTCCGCCGAATGCCGAGGTCACCTCGATGGGGGGGTCGTGCCGGCCCAGGCTGCGTACGCTGGGCGCGACAACCGCGTTGAACACCTCAAGATCCGTGCCGCCCTTCGCCAGAAAATGGTCGAGCGCGGCCTCCCACACATCGCCAGGCTGCCAGGAGGGATGCCGCAATGCCGCCAGGTCGTCATAGACGCCGTCCTGGTTGGGAAAAACCCCCGCGCAGCGGGGCTCGCGATCCAGAAACTCGATGGCACGCCGGAACGCCAGATGGTCAATATGAAAGGTGTTGGTCTGGTCGCAGTCGACGACCAGCATGTAGTCGTAGTCGGCGTAGTGCTCGTTGATCAGCGACAGGGCGTGGTCGCGCAGCCAGGCCCGCCGCACACTCGCCACCGGATGCGAGGCCGCAAGGCCGTCGAAATGCTCCAGCCGGGTATTGGGCCGCACGTCGCGATAGGCTTCCAGATAATCGCGCGTGCGGTCGGCCGAGTCGTTTTCGAGATAGATGTAAGCCTTGTCACTGAAGCAGCTCGCCATGCGGTCGATGTTCAGGAACACCGCCATCAGCTGATCGGCGCAGTCGCGCGCCAGGCCGACCACGACAATGCGAGCATCGATGATGTCTTTCATTGCCCTGTTCGGGCGCCGGGTAGATCGCCCCACCGCTCAAGGGCCGCCCGCGCCAGCGGGGCGCCATGCTCTTGAACAAAGTGGCCCACCCCGGGAAGCATCATAGGCTCGGGACAGCCGCGAATGTCCTTGCGCAGGCGCGTCATGATCGGGGGGCCAAGCACAGGATCCGCCGCGCCGATACCCATGAACGATAGTCCGTCGAACGAATCGCGCCACCAGTCGCGAGCCGCGCGGCCGATGGCCATGGCCCCCTCGTCTGCATCCTCACCACGCACCGGAACGAGCTGGGGGAACCGCCGCACGCCGGCCTTGAATGCGGCGGTCGGGAAAGGTGCGTCATAGGCGGCCGCCTCGGCGGCCGTCAGGGTCTTGTCGCTGCGCCGGAAGAGGGCGCCGACGTCGAGGTTGGGCGTGCGGGCCACATAGTCGCGCCACGCCAGGAAACCCTCGCTGGGTTCGGCCCCGGTCGGAAAGGCCGTGTTCATGATGAGAAGTCGCGCGATGCGCTCTGGCATGGTGACGGGCAAGGTCAGCCCCAGCAGCCCGCCCCAGTCCTGGACGACCAGCGTAATGTTCGAGAGGTTCAGACGTTCCACGAGCGCGATCAGCAGGTTGCGGTGGAAACCGAACGTGTAGGCCGCGTCGTCGATCGGCTTGTCCGACCGGCCGAACCCCAGAAAATCCGGAGCCACGACCCGCGCCCCGGACTCCAGAAAGACCGGGATCATCTTTCGGTAGAGGTAGCCCCAGCTTGGCTCGCCGTGCAGGCAAAGGAAAGTTCGGGAGGCGTTCCTCGGGCCCTCATCGACGTAGTGGGCCCGCAGCCCCTCATAGCCCGGCAGGTCCTCGGTGTAGTGCGGCGCATAGGGCCAGTCCGGGAGGTCGGCAAATCTCTCGTCGGGCGTTCGCAGGGTTCTCAGCGCCATGATCACGCGTTTTCGCCGAGGTCCGAAAGCTCGAAGATGAAGGTGCGGAAGGCCGAGGCGTAGATGGCGCCGCCCAGTGCGCTGTCCGCGTCGATGGTCGTCCGGTTGATCAGATTTGGCATGATGTAGAGCCCCTGGCCTATGGCCGAAAACCCCTCGTTGAAACTGACGTGCTCGCACTGTTGCCAGCCCACCTCGCGGCGGCCATTGCTGGTCAGCAACGTGCGGCGCTTGTAGCCGACATAGGCGTTAGGGTTCTGGAGCACACTTGGGATCTTGTAGACGGCCATGCCGCCGAAGGCGGAGGTGACCCGCATCGGCGGATCGGAGGCCGGCACATTACCCACCCGCGGCGTGAAGACCGCCTTGAACACCTCTTGATCCGACCCGCCGTGCTGCACAAAGTGATCAAGGGTCGCTTCCCATATATCGCCCGGACACCAGGTCGGATGCCGCAGCGCCCACAGGTCCTCGTAATAGCCGTCCTGGTTGGCGAATAGCCCGGCGCAACTGGGCTCGCGGATCATGTAGCGGATCGCGCGCGCGGCGATATCGAGGTCGATGACCCCGCCGTTGGCTTCGCTACAATCCATCAGGAACAGAAAGTCCCAATCGCTGAAATCATCGCGGATCAGAGCGAGAGCCCGGTTTCGCACCTGTGCCATGCGCACGGTGCGCAGCGGGCAGGAAGCCAGCAGGCCGTCCATTTCGACAACCCTGGCATTCTCGTGGCGCGCGCACCACGCAGCAAGGTCGGCCTTGGTGTTGTCGGTCGAGTCGTTTTCGAAAAAAACGGCGGCCGACTGGGTGAACAGGCCCTGCAGCCGTTCCACGTTTTCCAGCATCGGCGCCAGGGCCTCGCCGCTGTCGCGGGCCACGCCCACGAATACGGCCCTGGCCGAAATCAGTTCACTCATGAAGGTACTCCCCGCCCCTGATACCGTCTGGGAAGGGCGGGGTGAAGGCCGAGGTTAGGCTTTGGGGCCCTTCATTTCGGACAATTCTTTGTCTTCCTGACGGCGGATCGCCCTGAATGTCATCCAGGCGCCCAACCCGCCGAGCAGCAGAGCCAGTACGGCGATGACCTGCAGCACGCGTCCGAACAGCTTGGTGTCATAGACGCTGTATTCATGGGGATCGGCCGGATTGAAGGTCACAGTCAGGACTTCACCCTTGGCCACGGGAGTCTTGGTTTCGTAAGGAACGATGATGTCTTTCTGACCGGTATTGAAGGCGATGACCTGGTCGGTGGTAAAGGCGATCTCGCGCTTTTCGTCGCGCAGCAGTTCGTGTGCGCTGCCGACCGTGCCGGTGACCTGATTATGGAATTGCGGACGGGTCGCCGCCCAGCCCAGGCCCGAGGCGATGCCGACAATGAAGATAAGGGCCAGGGTCAGCAAACCCCAGTACGGGTGGACCTCACGGGGTAGGGGTTCAACGACCGATTCGTGAAGCCGGTCTTCAAAAACACCATGCACCATAGCCATGATAGCCTGCCCTGGTCTGTTCCGCCGCCCGACTGAGAGGGCGCGCGATGGTTAAAGTGACCACGAAATGTCCAGAAGAGCAAGTTATTTTTCAGGTTTGCAACACATGCAACAAACCGGGACACAGTGTGTCGCAACTGCTTCGCGGTCTAAGGTTTGCCCTGTTCGGCGATCTGGCGGGCCAGCGGCGACTGCGGACCCGCCGCCATGCGCGCCATGAACTCGGCGCGCGAGTTTTCGGAAGGGTAGGGCTCATCGGGAACGGACACGCCCAGGAAATCGCACAGCGGCTCCCAGCCCTGACCGGCCTCGTAGATCAGCAGGCGTTCGGCCGGAATGGTGTTCACTACTTCTTCGGTGTGGCGGCGAAAGTGGTCGGTCATGAACCCGCGATCATGTAGGTGCGGGCGGATGTCGCCCAGGAAGCTGTTGAAGAAGGCCGACATCGGCCCTTCGGCGAGCGCCCGGGACGTCGGCGAAAAGATCGTCGACTGGGTCGACTCGAACCACGCGTCCGGATCGCGCACGGAGTGCAGCACCTTCGCGTCGGGATAGAAGGCGGCAAGTTCGCGCCAGTAGCGGGCGCCCGGATAGTCGACCATCGAATGATAGCCGGCGAAGATCGCATCCCAGTCCGGCCGTCCGGCCCCGGCTTCGACCCACAGGGGCACGCTGTCGGGATGCTGGAAGACCTCGACCATGTGATGACAGGGCCCGACGCCCAGCATGTTGAGCGCGGTCTGCAGCGACTTTGTCCCGGTGCGGCCAAGCCCCGACCCAACAACCTTCAACGCCATGATGTCTCTCCTCCGCCGCCGACCCTAACAGGAAACCGGCGGATGGCGAGGCGGGCCCGCGCCCCGGCTTAATGGCAGATCTTGTCGATCCACTGCGCCTGCAGGGACTGGCGCACCACCCCGTTGCGGGCCGAATCGGTGGCCCCGCTCGTCGTCAGCGTCATCTGCACGCTGTAGCGGTCCTTGAAGTCGCCGGTTGCGGTTCCCGAGATGGTGACCGTCTCTCCGGACGGCGAAGGGCAGGTCTTGTTGAACGTCCAGCTCGGCGGCGGTCCCGAAAACGTCAAAGGCCCGAAACATCCGGGCGGCAGATTGACCGGCAGATCGGTGGCGCCCTTGGGCGTTGGATCGACACACTGGGTGGTCGTCGCCACCCCACCGTTGAGAACCAGGGCCTCGCTGGTCATGGTCAGGCGCCAGAGCCCAGGCCGGCGTCCGCTCCAGGTGGGTTTCGCGGGCCCGCAACCGGTGGCGAGCGCCACGACCAGCAGCGCCCCCATCCGCCAGCGCCCGCTTGATCGGTTAAGGGCCTCAGGCAAAGTGGGCCTCATGAAGCTGCTGACATCGCGACATCTGAGGGGTCCCAATATTCACGGCTCGACCTCGGGTCTTCTGGCGACGATCGTCTGGGGTGGCGCCGAAAAGCCCCTCCTGGAATGGAAGCCGGGCGCCGGGTTTGCCGCCAGGCTGGGGCAGGCGCTGACCCTTGCGCCGGACGCTGCGCTTCTGCAAGCCGGGGATCGGGTCGTGGCGGGATCGCCGCCGTTTTTCGAACTGATCTTCGTCGTGTTCGATCATCTAACCCGGGACTACAGCCTGCGACAGGCGGCCGGGCGCATCGTCTCGCGGGGCGAAGATCAGGTCCAGGTCTTTCTGCCGTGCGACGAAAACCGCATCGCCACTTCGGCGCTGGTCTTTGCGCTGATGGCGGGCGAGGCGGTCGCGAGAAGCGCTGGACCTCCTGATCTGGCGGAAAAATACAACCAGGTGCAAGCGTTCCTTCGCAGCGAGGGCCTCGCAGCCCCGTCGATGGCGCTGGCGCGCGCCGCACTTGCCCCGTGCATCGTCTGACCCGGCAAATCCAGGTGCAGGCGCTGGGCGAGGGCGCTCATGTGCGCCGGGTCATCAACGGCGCGGCCGACGAGACCGGGGTCTCGGCAGCACTGATATCGGCCGACGATCACCTCACCCTTTCGGTTCTGCGGCGTCAAACCCTGCCGACTCCGGAGTGGGATCTGGCAAACACGCCACGCCAGGCCGAGCGGCTGGCGGGAACCCTGGGCTATCCGCTGACGGTCAGGCCCCGAAAGGGCGGCCGCAGGGCGATGATCCTCGTCGAGAGCGAGGCCGGGCTGGCCGAGGCGCTGGTACAGGCCGGTCCGATCCGGGACGGCGTCCTCATGGAGCGCCCCCTCGAAGGTCTGGATCACAGCCTGCGGGTGAGCGGCGGCCGGTGTCTACCAGTCGGCGCCGCCGCGGCCCATCCTGAAAACCGCATCCTGGCCGAGCGGGCGGCGCGGGTGATCGGGCTTGGCAACGCGGACGTGGTCATTCGAACGCCGGATATCGCCGCCTCGTGGCGCGAGACCCCCGGTGTGATTCTGCAGGTCAAGGCGCCGCCCGGCGCCCTGGCCCCACCCACCTCGCTCGTTCGCGAAAGCCCGCTCGCGACGCTGGAGCGGCTGTTCCCCGGCGGCTGCAACGGCCGGATACCCACGGTCGGGGTGACCGGCAGTCTCGGCAAGTCGACCACCTGCCACATGGTCGCAGCCATATTGGACAAGGCCGGCTGGGTGGTCGGCCGGTCGACCACCCAGGGCGCCTGGATTGGCGAGGAGAAGATCCTTACCGGAGACTATGCCGGGGGTGGCGCGGCCACGAGCCTGCTGCTCGACCCGACGGTGGAGGCCGGCGTCTTCGAACTCGCCCGCGGGGGGCTGGCCCGATACGGCATGGTTATCGACGGCGTCGATGTCGGGGCCATGCTCAATGTCCACGACAATCATCTGGGTCTGGACGGGATCAATACCCGTGAGGAACTGGCCGAGGTGAAGGGCCTGGTGGTGCGTCATGCCCGCAGGCTTGCCATCCTCAACGCGGACGATCCCCTGTGCCTGCAGATGCGCGAGCGAGTCACCGCACCCAGGGTCTGTCTGATCTCGACGGCGGCCCGCAACGCCACTGTGCGCGAGCATCAGGCCGCAGGCGGGGCGGCCGGTCTGCTGGTGAGGTCGGACGCAGACGACCGGCTCACGGAAATCCGCCTGTTCGAGGGCGAGAGGCTGATCGGCTCCATGACGGCGGGCGAGATTCCGACCAGCCTTGGCGGCCGGTTTGAGCCGCCGTTGACCAATGCCCTCTACGCCGCCGCCGTCGCTTACGGCCTGGGCGTGGATTTCGAGGTGACCCGTGCGGCGCTCAGCGGCTTTGAATCGACCCAGGAGACCAACCCGTTCCGGATGAACCTGTTCGAGGGTTTTGCCTGCCCGTTGTGGCTCACCTGGGCGGACGGGCCCGCGCCCTTTGCCGCGCTCGGCCGATTTGTGGCGAACACGTCGGCGGAAGGATCGAAAATCCTGATGTTCAGCATGATGGGCGATCGTACCGACGCTTTCATGGAAGAGACCATGGCCGCTCTGGCCGCCGTCGATGCGTTTGACCACTACGTCGTCAGCGACTGGGACCTGCTGCGCGGCCGGGAGCCGGGCGAGGCGTGCGAGCGGCTGATCGCATGGCTCACGTCCGGCGGCGTCGCCTCCGACCGGATCACACGCGCCGGCAGTTATGATGAAGCGTGCGATTTAACCCTGGCCCGCGGCCGGCCGGGTGACCTGGTGGTGATCATTACGCCCCGCATCGGCGGCGAGCGGCTGGTCAGGAAGCTTGAGGCCCTGAGGGGCGCTGTGGCTCACCCCTGATAGCGGCGTCGATCTCCTTGTGCAGGCGTGTCAGGGCGCCTTCGAACAGGCCGAAGGTGAGCACCGCGTTGGCGCCGGTCGCCAGCCCCTTCTGGACGGCGCTGACCACCATGCGGTCTTCCTCGGCGCCGGCGGCGACGAAGTCGCGACTGATGTCGACCAGGCGGTTGTCCTCCGGGGTCTCAGGCGCATCGGTGACGATGAAGGTCTCCAGCCTGGACCGGTCGGGCGCCAGGGGCTCGACGATGGTGATCTTGCGGGTCTTGGGGAAGGTCGAAATCACCACATTGGGGAAGATGTGCCAGACGCTGGTCATGCCGCCGCCCGCCCTGCGCTGGCCCGGCGGGAAGGCGCGCTGCTTTTCGACCGCCTGATAGGGGAAGGTCACCCGGTTCCCGCGCCCGAAGTCTTCGATGACGTTCACGTTGTCATACTGCCGAGGATAGAAGGTCTCGGTGTGGGTCGAGCGGATGTGATACCCCTCGAGAAACCCCTCGCAGATCAGCTTCCAGTTCGCTTCCATCTCGACGATGGTTTGGTCGAGCACCCGGGTTTTCCCGCCGATCAGCCCGGCCATCTGGCCCAGAGCCGGATCGAGCTCGGCCTCGCCGTCCTGAATCACGAAAACCAGGCCGTGCCGCTCGATGGCCTTGACCGGAACCAGCCCGTACTCGCGCTTGTCGAGGCCCGGAAAACCGTATTCGTCCGGCACGCCGCGCAATGATCCGTCCAGACCATAGGTCCAGGCGTGATAGCGGCAGGTCAGCACCTTCTTGCAGCCCGCGCCCTCGGCCACCTGCATGCCGCGATGCCGGCAGGCGTTCATGAACACCCGCGCCACCCCGTCCTGGCCCCGCGTCGCCACCAGCGGCCGGCCTGCGACGGTGCGCGCTACGTAGGATCCGGCCTCGGGCAGGGCGGCGGAAGGACAGAACGGCGTTGCGGTGCGCCTGAAGACGCGCTCCAGCTCCGCTTCAAGACGCTCGCCTGACGCATAGTGGTCGACCGGAACCTCATAAACCGCCTCGGCCAGATCGGTGGTGCCGGCGTCGATATGGCCCAGCACCCGGGCGACAAGGGCGTCTTCGCTCAACAGGGTCATACGCGGGTCCCAAAGTTCGGCCATGCGCGGCCAGGCGGCAGGGTGGCGAAAGGCGCGGTCCAGTCAAGCCGCGTCAGCCACCGGACACAGCGGATTTTTCTCGCGCCCGGCGCTTGGCCTCCCGTGCGCGACCCAGGCCTATCTCACCGCCGTCGGCCTCGCCGCCTGTTCGGCCGCGCGGGCCCCGGCCAGCATGTCTTCCATGGCGTAGTTGCCTTCGTGGCAGGCGTATTCCTCAACCCGCATGCCGCGGGGCAAGGCCGAAAACTCGTATTCACCGCCCCAGGCCGCGTCCCAGGTGTCCGGGTCCTCGATGGTGAACTGGTAGAGCAGTCGCGTGGGAGCGACGCGGGTGAACTTCTCGGTCACCTTCAGATTGCGCCATGAGGTGTTGTAGGCCTGGCTCTGCGGAATGTTGGTGGTCTCCACCACCAGGGTCTCGCCCTCGTAGTGGCCGATGGTATCGCCGAACCAGGGACGCACGCCGTCGGTGCGGTGCTTGCCGCCCAGCCGCACGATACGCGCGTCGTGGACCATCTCGGACATGATCGCCACCGAGTCCTTGCCCTGCGCGATCTGGTAGTTGTTGTTGTAAAAGCCATTGGGCAGCATCGGCGGGCCGGCGTTGCGGCCGAACGAGACCAGGCACCGGTCGCCGTTGGGCATGGATTCCGGATTGTCCATCGCGCCGCCTCGCGCCGGAACAGTCACCGCGCCCCTGGCCGGTGCGCCGGCCGCCGGCGCCGCGCCTGCCCGCGCGGGCGCCGCGCCGCCACGCGCCGGAACCCCGCCGCCTCTGGCCGGCGTCGCCGCGGCCACCGCACCTTTTCGCGCCGGAACCTGGCCGTTCGGCGTGGTGATCAGCGAATTGCGCGACTCGCCCCGCACCCGCATGACGAAGGTGCCGGGGTCCATGAAGCCGCGGTCATAGTTGCCGGCGATCCCCGGTCCGCCACGGGCCAGGATGACGCCGTCGGTCAGGGGTTTGGTATTGTCGATGCGCTTGTTGCCGGCCTCGATGCCGTCCTGCAGGGCGCCTTCGAGCTTCGCCACCTCTTCGGCCGTGTAGGTCGAGCGGGTTCCAAAACTGGCGACGCGGCTGGTGGGTGTGATTGTCGCGTTTGACCAGGCGCCGCTGAAATCCGGCTGACCGAAGCTGTTGTGAGGGGCCTTCCAGGCCCCGGCCTTCGCTGGTGCGGGCGCTTTCGCGGCCGGCGCCGCGGCTTTCGCCGGGGCCGGCGCCTTGGCGGTTTGCGCCAGAGCGAGTGGCGCTAACGCGGCAGTTACGGTGAGTGCGGCGATCAGGATCGTGGACTTGGTCATGTCTTCCCCTCTATGCGGTCAGATTAGACCGGAATCGCAGGTGGGGTATAGGCTCTAGGGTTGAGTTGAGGGCTGGCAGGTGTCGCTCAGCCACACCGCCTGGGTCGTCTGCACCACGGGTTTGACGTCAGCCGGCGCGTCCGGGTTGCCGACCGTCATGCGGATTTCATAGCTGTCCTGGAAATTGCCGCTGACCGTTCCCAGAAAGCGGGTCGTCACCTTGGGTGCGATGGGGCAGGTTATCTGGAACACCCAGCGCTTGTCCCGGACATCGAAGTTGATCGGTCCGTCACAGCCGGGCGGAAAGGCGACCGGAACGTCGAGAACATCGTCTTTTTCGGGCAAGACGCACTGCTCGACCACGCTGTCGGTAGTCGCCGTGCTGTGGGTGATCAGGCGCCACAGCCCTGGCTTGCGGCCCTTCCAGAAATCCTGGGCTTTCGGCGGCGGGGCGCAGCCGCTGACCAGGATCATCAACAGCACCGCCCACCCGGCCTTGCTCATGGAGAGTGAACCTAACGCCCCGTCGCGGTGGAGAAAAGAGGCTTGGCCTTGTCACTTCCGCAACCCGGGTATTCAGTGCTCCTGGGGGCGGAGAGGACCGCCGAAGGAATGGAGGCAATCATGGCGCACGTCGGAAGCTGTTTCTGCGGAGCGGTGGAACTGGAGGTCGAAGGCGCGCCGGAGGGGATGGGCTATTGCCACTGCCGCTCGTGCCGCTCGTGGTCAGGAGGGCCGGTCAACGCCTTCACCTTGTGGAAGCCCGAGACAGTGAAGGTGACCAGGGGCGCCGAGCACCTCGCGACCTATCAGAAGACCGAGGTCAGCCAGCGCCAGTACTGCACCAAATGCGGCGGCCATCTGATGACCAACCATCCGCCTCTTGGCCTGGTGGACGTATTCGCCGCCACTATCCCGACCCTGGACTTCGCGCCGGGCGTCCACATCAACTACGCCGAGACGGTGTTGCCGATGCGCGATGGCCTGCCCAAGCTGAAGGACTTCCCGGCCGAATTCGGCGGCTCAGGCGAGATGATCGCCGAATAGCGGTCTGCTCGCGGTCAGTTGTGGTTGGTGTAGGCCACGCACAGGCCCTGGTTCCTGAACGAGGGACTGGAAAAGGCTTTCCAGCCGTTACCCTTGCAGTCGTCCTTGCTGACCGGACCCTTGCGCGGCGGCGGAACGCTCGCGGCCTCGTTGACATAGAGCTGGAAAACGAGATCCGACCCGATGATGTCGCTCCAGATCCCGGAGTCGGACTGCACCAGCCCGCGGCCGCCCAGGTAGCCGTCGCCGGGCGCCAGGCTCACCCCGCCGCAACAGGCCGAGGCGTTCAGGACGACGGCGTACTGGGCGCCGGCCGTTACTTTTGCGCCCGTGCCCGTGAAGTCGAAGATGACCGGCGTTGTCAGGAACTCCCCCGAGTTGCTCACCGGGTTGGTCAGGCTGGCGCTCGCCAGGGTAGCCGCGGGAAGGCCGAGGCCGTCGAGCAGCACAAGGCTTGCCTGTAGCCCGGGCGGCGGGTTGCTGAACCAGCCGGCGCTGAGGGTCAGACGTGAAACTGCGCCGGAGTGTTCGGCGGTGAAGGTCTGGGCGACGGCGGCGTTGAACATCCCCGGCCCGAAGATCTGGCCGACCACGCCGGGGCCGGGCAAGCCGGCATGGGCGTCGGCGACTTCCGCCGCCAGGGCGGCTGGAGCGGAGAGGGCGAGCACCGCGCAGGCGGCGGCCGATCCCAGGATGCGGAGGGAGGTGGGCATAAAATATCATCCTTGCCGGGCCCCAATGGCCAAGCTGGACGCTAGAATAATCAAAAAATGAAATCAAGATATTTTAAGTAATATAGAGTAAATATGAAAGTAATTGTTAATCTTTAGTAGTATTAATTTCAGTTATCCATAACCCACATCTGCGCCAACACTACGCGACCTTGACCATCCGCTTGCCGATGTTGCCGCCGGCCAGCAGGCCGATCAGCGCGTCCGGCAGGTTTTCCAGGCCGTCGATGACGTCTTCGCGCACTTTCAGCTGGCCGCTTTCGACCCAGCCCTTCAGCTCGGCCACCGCCGCATCCCGCCCGCCGTAGTAGTCGGTGACGATGAAGCCCTTGAGCGTCAGGCGCTTCACCACTACCAGGCCCGGCACCGTCATGACGCCCCGGCGCGGCCCGTCATAGGAAGCCAGGCTGCCGCAACAGACGACGCGCCCCTGATTGGCCATGCAGAACATCGCCACGTCGAACATCGAGCCGCCGACATTGTCGAAATAGACATTGGCCCCGCCGCCGCAGGCCTCAGCGACCGCGCGTCCCAGCGAACGCAGATCCTCGCCAAAGGCCTTGTAGTCGACGGCCGCGTCATAGCTGAGTTCATCAGTCAGAATGGCGCACTTGTCGGCCCCGCCCGCGATGCCGACCGCGCGGCAGCCCTTGATCTTCGCGATCTGCCCGACAATCGAGCCCACCGCCCCGGCCGCCGCTGAAACCAGCACCGTCTCGCCGGCTTTCGGCTGACCGCACTCGAGCAAGCCGAAATAGGCGGTCAGGCCCGCCACGCCATAGATGCTGATCAGATGGCTCAGCGGCTCGGCCGATCCGGCCTTGGTGGCGGCGCTCGCCGGCTGCACTGAATAGTCCTGCCAGCCGGTTTCGACGAAAACCAGGTCGCCAGGCCTGAACGCCGGGCTCCGGCTCTCGACCACTTCCGCCAGGCCGTACCCGGCCATCACATCCCCGGCCAGCACCGCCGGCCGATAGGTCGGCCCCTGCATCCAGGCCCGCGCCGCCGCATCGATCGAGACAATGCGGGTCTTGAGCAACAGCTCGCCATCGGCCGGCGAGGGCATCGGTCCCTCCGACTGGCGGAAATGGCCCGGCGTCAGCTTGTCGGTGGGAACGGTGTCGAGAATGATCTGGCGGTTCGTGGGCATTTGCGCTCCGAATGTCTGGGCGGCCGCGTTGAGGACGCATCGCTGCGCTGTGGCCAAGCTAACGCGAAAAGGCGTGGACGTCGCGCGTTTCGAGGCTAGGCTTGGTTCAAATCCAAGGGGACCCCCATGATCAAGCAAATTTCCGCTTCGGCCGTCGTTCTGGCGCTCGTGCTTTCCGCCGCCGCTTTCGCCCAGCCGCCCGCCGGCGCGCCTCAGGCCCGCCCGAACGTCACCAAGGCCGTGACGGACGAGAGCCGCGGCGATGCGCTCAACAATCCCGAGCTCAAGGGCCCGGAGGTCATCAAGTTCATCGGCCTCAAGCGCGGCCAGAAGATCGCCGACATCTTCGCCGGCCGTTTCCTGACCGCCTTCAACAAGCAGGTTGGCCCGCGCGGCAAGGTCTATGCGGTCACGCCCGCCGAAGTGCTGTCCCGCTATCCCGAAACCGTTGGCCAGCAAGCCGCGCACAAGGCGGACGCCGCCTACAAGAGCACGGAGTTCCTCAACCCGGCCCTCAATGACATGGCCTTGCCCTCGGGCCTGGACGCCGTGTTCATCCGCCAGAACTACCACGACCTGCACGCCAATGTGTTTGGCACGATCGACGTGCCGGCCTTCAACCGCAAGGTCTTCGCGGCCCTGAAGTCCGGCGGCGTCTTCGTGGTGCTCGACCACCGCGCCGCCGCCGGCTCGGGCATGACCGCGCCCAATCGCCAGCACCGCATCGACCCCGAGATCGTCAAGCAGGAAGTCACCGCCGCCGGCTTCGTCTTCGACGGCGAGAGCCCGGTTCTGGCCAACTCCGCCGATGACCATACCAAGATGGTGCTCGACCCCTCCATACTCGGCAAAACCGACCAGTTTGTGCTGCGGTTCAAGAAGCCGAAGAAGTAGGCGAGGGCGCTTTTCAACACGGCTATTGGTTCTGCGGCCATTTGCTGGTTAGGCTGTCTTCCTGCTCTGGGGAGATGCACATGATCACCGCGAAACGAACCCTGACCGCGACGGCGGCGATGCTGGCCATGGGGCTTACTGTCGCGCTGGTCATCCGCCCTGAGGCCCAGGCGCAAGGCCAGCCGGCCGGTCTCACCTTCACAGCGGCTCAGGCCGACGCCGGCAGAACCGCCTACATGGCGGTTTGCTCCGGTTGCCACGGCGCGAACCTCGAGGGCGCTGGCCCCGCCGCGGCGCTCAGCAACGATGCGTTCCGCACCAAGTGGGGCGGGCGGCCGGCCCTGGAGCTCATGTCCACCATCCGGCGCATGCCGCCCGGCGCCGAGCCGCGCGCGGCCGACGCCGATGCGGCCCTGCTGGCGTTTATCCTGCGCGAAAGCCGTCTTGGGAACGCGGGCGCGGCGCTGCCGTCCGGCGACACCCAACTCGCGGCCCTGCGCCTTGGCGGCGGTGCGCCCCAGGCGGCGGCCGGCGCCGGTCGTGGCGGCGGGGCCGCTGGCGCCGGTCGCGGCGGGCGGGGCGGGGGCGCGCCGGCGCTCACCTTCCGTGGTTCGCCACGGCTGACCGCCATGACGGACGTGACCGACGAGATGCTGGCCAACCCCTCGCCCAACGACTGGATCAACTGGCGGCGCACCCGCGATGGCTCGGGCTTCAGCCCGCTGGCCCAGGTCAACCGCGGCAACGCCAAAAACCTCAAGGTCGCCTGGAGCTGGTCGCTGCCGCGCGGCGATAACATGATGACCCCGCTGGTCCACGACGGGGTGCTCTACGCCTACAGCTTCGGCGATGTGGTCGAGGCGCTGGATGCCACGACGGGCGAGCTGTTGTGGCGCTATGCGCGCCCCGCCCGTCCGGCCAACGCTGGCGGCAATGGCGGCGGCTATACCAGCAAGAAGGGCCTGGCCATCTCGGGCAACACACTGCTGGTGCCGACCTCGGATCTGCACGTCCTGGCGCTGAACGCCAGGACCGGGGCCACGGTCTGGGACCACGCCATCAATACGGGGACCAACACCCAGCACCAGATAAAGTCCGCGCCCCTGGTCGCCAAGGGCAAGGTGATCATTGGCCTGAACGGCTATGGCCAGGTTCAGGGCGGCAATTTCGTGCTGGCGATCGACCTGGCGACGGGGCGTGAAGCCTGGCGGTTCTACACCATCGCCCGGCCCGGCGAGCCCGGCGGCGACAGCTGGAACAATCAGCCTCTGGACCGCCGGTCCGGCGGTTCGGTCTGGGTTGGCGAAACCTATGACGCCCAGACGGGCCTGGTCTACTTCGGCACTGCGCCCACCTACACCATCCAGCCGATGCGCGTGCTGGCCAGTCCGACCGCCAACAACGACGCGCTCTACACCAATTCGACCATCGCGCTGGATCCCGACACCGGCAAACTGGTCTGGTTCTACCAGCACCTGAAAAACGACCAGCTCGACCACGACTGGGTGTTCGAGCGCCAGATCATGGACATGAAGGTGAACGGCGTGAACCGCCGCGTGGTGATCACAGCCGGCAAGCAGGCGATCTATGAAGTGATGGACGCCAGGACCGGCCAGTACCTGTTCTCGATGGACCTTGGCATGCAGAACGCCATCGACGCCATCGACCCGGTCACCGGCGCAAAGCACATCAACCCGGCCGCCGTGCCTGCGCCCAACGAGGTGATCCAGGGCCTGCGCAAGCCCGGTATCTGTCCCAACGCCGCCGGCTCCCACAGCCTGATGCACGCTGCCTACAGCCCCGCGACCCGGCTGGTCTATGTGCCGCTGGGCGACACCTGCGTCGAGCCCAAACCGGGCGGACCGCAATGGCAGAAGAACCCGACGGCCGAGACGCGCGGCAAGTACGGCATCATCCAGGCGATCGACCTTGAAACCCGCAGGGTGGTCTGGACCAGCCGCGAGGTTCCGCCCCCGGTCAGCGCGGCGCTCGCCACCGGCGGGGGCCTGGTGTTCAACGGCGACGCCGACCGCTGGTTCAAGGCCTATGACGACCGCACCGGGCGGATCCTCTGGCGCACCCGGCTCGACAACGTCCCGACCTCCGCGCCGATCACCTATTCCGTGAACGGTGTGCAGTACGTCGCTGTGTCGACGACCGGCGGCAACCTGCAATCGCGCGACGTGGCGGCGGTGGCCAATCTCGCCACCTCGCCGAACGACAGCGCGACGCTGTTCGTCTTCGCCCTGCCGAAGCGATAAGAGATAAATGGGGCCAGTCGCCCAGAGTCTCGCCGAGCGCCGGCGCTGGATCCTGCTGGCGCTGCTGGTCCTGGCAGGGATCCTGAACTACGTCGACCGGACCATACTGGCGGTCCTCAAGCCCCTGATTGAGGTCGACAGGGGCTGGACCGACGCCGACTATGGCAACCTCGCCACCTTGTTCCAGTTCGCTGCGGCCATCGCCTATCTGGCGACCGGCTGGATTGTCGACCGTCTGGGCGTGAAGCTGGCGGGACCGGCTGGCGTCGTTTCCTGGAGTCTGGCGGCCGCGGCCCACGCCTGGGCCATGACCATGGGGCAATTTTCCCTGGCGCGTCTGGCGCTGGGCGCCACCGAGTCCATGGGCACGCCCTTCACGGTCAAGACCATCGGTGCGGTGTTTCCCGCCAAAATGCGCTCGGTTGCATTTGGCGTCTCCAACGGGGCGTCCAACGTGGGGGCCATTGTCGGCCCGCTGGCCTTGCCCGTGCTGGCGGGCGCGTACGGCTGGCGCGGGTCCTATATTGTGGTCGGCGCCGTGGGCCTCGTTTGGGCGCTGCTCTGGTTCGCGGCGACCCGTGGCGTGAAGTTCTCTGGCGCTCCCAAGGCCGGGGTCAAACGGCAGACCTTCGCCGACCTGAAGGTGATGTTCGCCGACCGCCGGACCTGGGGATTGGCGGGCGCCAAGGCGATGAGCGACCAGGTCTGGTGGCTGCTGTTGTTCTGGGCTCCCGATTTCTTCCACCGGGTGTTTGGATTGACCGTCGCTCAGAACGGCCCGCCGCTTGCCGTGGTCTACGGCATGGCAGCCGCCGGCTCGCTCAGCGCCGGCTGGATCGCTTCGCGGCTGATGGCCCGCGGCTACAGCCTTAACGCGGTGCGCAAGGGCATGATGCTGGTTTGCGCCCTGCTGGTCACCCCGGTGCCGCTGGCGATCTATGCGCACAACCTGTGGGTGGCCGTGGGCTTGCTGGGCCTTACCCTGGCCGCCCACCAGGGGTTTTCAGTCAGTGTCTTCTCGACAATTGCCGACATCACGCCCAAGGCCAGGGTTGGAAGGGTCACGAGCTTCGGCGCCCTGTGCGGAAATTTCGCCGGCATGGGCATCGTCTGGCTGGCCGGGCAGTTGCTGCACGCCGGTCACGGCTATGCGCCGCTGCTGATCATCGCGGCCTGTTCCTATCTGGCCGCCTTGACATGGCTGCATCTTTGGGTGCCGCGCCTGGAAAGCGCCGAACCGGACCCGATCTAGTGCGCGTTCCGAAATGCGGGAACCGGTTTTCGGAATAAACGCGCGACAAAACAAAGATCTAGAGCGGCGATCTGATTCCATCAGATCGCAACACGCTCTAGTCTGGTGTGAAGGCCTGGCGCGCCGCGTCGAGGTCCAGAACCAGGTCAGCGCGGCCAGGCGTCTCTTCAAGCATCCAGCGGGTCAGGCGCTCGTAGTGCTGGATGAACTGGCCGACCTCGCCTTCGTCCATGGCGCGCCCGCCTGAGCGTCCGGCGAGGTTTGAGGCCTCCTGCTCCAGCCGCCAGCGCGCCACCACCTCAAAACCAGGGGCCCGCAGCATGATCAGGCGGTCGATTGGCGCAAAGAGAGCCGGGTAGTCCTCTGCCAGCGCCCGGTTGACGAAGGCGCGCCAGCGGCCGTCCACGTCGCGCTCGCGCTCCAGGGCATTGATCGGCGCCTGCAGCAGCACCTCAGGCTGCGGCCTTGCGCCCACGCACCAGCCTTCGAACAGCACCACATCGGCCGGCCCGGCGCGGCGCCAGGCCTCCGGCGGCGCGCGATCGTCCCCGATCTTGTCAAACACCGGCAGGACCACGCACTCGCCCGCCTTCAGGCGCCCCAGCAGATCCTCGCCCAGCGCCACATCGTGCGTGCCCGGCGGCCCGCGCGTGGCCAGCAGGGGGTGGACCTCGTTCGCCAGCCTCTTCCGCCGGGCTTTGGTCAGATAGAGATCGTCCAGCGACAGGATCACGGTGGCGAGTCCGCGCCTTTCCAGATCGGCCTGAACCTGCCGCGCTAGCGTGGATTTCCCGGATCCCTGCGCGCCACAGAGGCCGACGACCAGCGCCCCGCCGCGGGGCGGCTGCCGGGCGATGAAATCCGCTATGATCGTGGGTGCGTGACAGTTCAATGAATTGGCTTAAAAGCGAGAGGTTACGTGACGGCAGCATTCAACGAATAGGGCGCGCTGTCACCGGAGCTTGGGGGAATGTGATGAAACTTCCAGTCCTGGCCGCCGTCTCGGCCATGGCGATGCTTGCGGCAGCCCAGCCCAGCCCGGCCCAGCCGCCGGCCGCGGCCGGGCAAGCCCCCGCCTGTGATCCGGGCGTGGCGGTGAGGTTTGTCTGCGGCGTGCGCAACCCCGAAGACCTTGTCCTGATCCCCGGGACCGACTGGATCATCGGCTCGCAGTGGGTGATGAACCCGGGGCAGGGGCCCGGCGGCCTCTTTCTGATCGACCGCAAGGCCCATACCGCCACCAAACTCACCGCCCCGGCCGGCGTGGCGCGCAAACCTTTTGCCGCCTGCGAAGGCCCGCCCGTGCTGGCCCGGCTGTCGACCCATGGCCTGCACGTTCGCGCCGCAGGACGCGGCAGGGCGATCCTCTACGCCGTCGGTCACGGCGGACGCGAAGCCATCGAGGTTTTTGACATTGTCATCCCGCGCTCGGGACCGCCGACGCTGACCTGGGCCGGCTGCGTCATGGCCCCGGCTGGCGCGACCATGAACGCGGTGGCGCCGCTCGCCGACGGGCGGCTGATCGCCACCGATTTCTATGACGCGCCCCTGACGCTGAACGACGCTACGGCCGCGCGCAACACAGGCGCGGTCTATATCTGGCGGCCGGGCGGGGCCTTCAGCAGGATGCCGGGCACGGACATGGCCGCCCCCAACGGCCTGGAGATCACCCCTGACGGCAAATACATGTTCGTCGCCGAATGGGGAAAAAGCACAATCAAGCGCTTTGAGGTGGCCGCCCCGGAAAAGGCCCCCTGGTCGATGCCGCTGACCTTCCGCGTCGACAACCTCCGCTGGGCGCCCGACGGCAGGCTGCTGATGGCCGGTCCGGGCCCCGCGCCCGACTGCGCCCCGGGAGCGCGCTGCCCGATGGTTCCCATGGTCGGCGCCCTCGATCCCCGCAGCCTGGTCCTCACCATGCTCAAACAAGGACCCGCCGAGCGCACCATGGGGGCGGTCAGCACTGCCCTGATCGTCGGTGACGAACTCTGGACCGGATCCTACGGCGGCGACCGGGTCGCCTATCAGCCGGCCCCGAAATAGCAGGTCCTGAGTCGCCCGGGCGGTGCGGCGAGGCTTCTGAATTCTTAATTCCGCCTTATGATTCAAGGGCGTATTAGATGGCTCGCGGGATTTGCGGCGCGTGACGCTCCGTGGTATGTTTCCGCGATTAAATTTGCCTCGTTCAGGGGGCGGGCAAGGATTCTACTCAGGGAGACTGAAATGCGGGCTGTTTGGAAATCGACTGCGGCTGCCGTCGCACTCATGGCATTGGTGGGTGGCGCTTCGATCAGCGCAACCGCGGCGGACTCGAGCAAGATGCTGCCGGAGCGGATCAGCGACTTCCAGCTGACCGACACGGCCCGCATGGCCCATCACCTGTATTATTTCGACTACGCGCCGGTCGTCGTGCTGATGTCGCAGTCCAACGGCTCGGCCACCTCGCGCGCCGCCGCTGCTGAACTGGCCAAGCTGCAGGACGCCTACAAGGACAAGGGCGTCGTCTTCTACATGATCAATTCCAACACCACCGACAGCCGTGAAGCCACGGCGGCCGAAGCGGCCGCGAACGGCTTCAAGATCCCGGTGCTGATGGACGACCTGCAACTGGTCGGCGAACAGCTGAATATCCAGCGCGACGGCGAAGTCTTCGTCATCGACCCGAAAGCCAGCTTCAAGCTCGCCTATCACGGCCCGCTTGACGACCGCTTCAACGCCGCCCGTCCGAACCCGGCCGCCAAGGTCAATGCCGCCTATGCCTCGCAGGCGATCGACGCCGTTCTGGCCCACCGCGCCGTCGCCACCCCGCGCGTCGACGTCAAGGCCGGCCGCCTGCTGTCGTTCGCCGATCGCGGCAAGGACGCCGAGTTCCAGAACATCTCCTATTCCAGCACCATCGCGCCGATCCTTCAGGCCAAGTGCGTCAGCTGCCACCAGCAGGGCGGCATCGGGCCGTTCCAGATGAACAGCTTCGAGGTGGTCAAGGGCTATGCCCCGATGATCAAGGAAACGGTGATGACCAAGCGGATGCCGCCCTGGTTCGCCGATCCGCACGTCGGCGGCTGGTCGAACGACATGTCGCTCACCGCCAACGAAACCAAGACCCTGATCCACTGGATCGAGGCTGGCGCTCCGCGCGGCCAGGGTGAAGATGTGCTGAAGACCCATGCCGGCGCCGCGCCGGAATGGCCGACGGCGCTGGGCAAGCCGGACGTGGTGGTGACCCTGCCGTCGTTCAGCGTGCCGGCCACCGGCACCATCGAATATCAAAGCTTCACGGTTCCGAATCCGTTCAAGGAAACCGCGTGGCTGCGCGCCGTGGCGTTCAAGCCGGGCGCCCGTCAGGTGCTGCACCACATCACCACGAGCTACTCGCCTGACCGCAGCCTGCCGCCCGCCAACATCCCGGGCAGCTCGGTGGGCTCCTATGTGCCGGGCGCTGGCATCCAGACCTATAATGCCGGCACGGGCGCGCCGGTGCCGGTCGGCGGCACCCTGCGTTACTCGATGCACTATACGACGACGGGCCGGCCGATGACCGACACGACCCAGATCGGCTACTACATCCTGAAGACCCCGCCGGAAGTCATCCGCCGCTCGGCGATCATCTCCGATCCGGGCCTGACCATTCCGGCCGGCGAAGCCCGTCACCAGGAAGTCGCCTATCTCGAATTCCCGGCTGACGCGACGCTCTACAGCGTCCACCCGCACATGCACTATCGCGGCTATCAGGTGGAACTGACCAAGATCACGCCGGACGGCAAGGAAACCCCGATCCTTTCGGTGCCCCACTATGACTTCAACTGGCAGCTCGACTACGATCTGCAAGAGCCGCTGCTGGTCAAGGCGGGCACCAAGTTGCGGGTCAAGATGGTCTACGACAACTCCACGCACAACCACGCCAACCCCGATCCGAAGCTGAACATCACGTGGGGTGAGCAGACCTGGAACGAAATGATGTACTTCCGGGTCAACTACCGCTGGAACGACGAGACCAGCAGCCACATCCGCAACGATCTCCAGAACAAGCTGATGGAATCGCGCACGATCGGCCAGCTGGACGACAACGCCGACGGCAAGCTGTCGCTCGCCGAAGTGCAGCGCAACGCCTCGCTGAAGAACCGCTTCACCCAGCTCGACACCAACAAGGACGGCGGACTGACGCTGGCGGAAATGAACGCCGGCGGCGCCGTGGCCACTTCCCGGGCCCGTCTGGAAGAGGCCGACAGCGACCTCTAGGTCGAACGCGCCTTCTCAAACGATCAAGGGGAGCGGTTCTGCCGCTCCCCTTTTTCGTGCGCGGCTGGCGCTTGCGGATAAAACGGCGATGAAATCAGCATCCGTGGTCGTGGTTTTGGGCCTGGTCGCCATCGCGGCTGTGGGCTGCAACAAGCCCGGCGGCCCGCCGGCCGCGAAACCCGCGGCGGATGCGGGCGCCGTGGCGGCGGCCGAAGAGGATGGGCGCACCGCCGACTACGCCGCCTGCACTGAGGCCGCGCACGAGGTCACTTCCCGCGAGCTCGATTGCCTGGACGCCGAGTTCGAGCGCCAGGACAAGGCGATGAACGAGACCTACGCGGCCCTGATGGCCTGTACGTCGTCAGAACATTTGGGACAGTTGGGGTCCGGATTTAAAGGAGAGTTGGCCTCATCTGGGGTTGATATTTAGGCTGCGATTTTTCGGTGTTGCAAGCGCCGATGTTCGATGGTCTGCCGTTTGATGCTGGCCCGCTGGCGCA
>CANJME010000018.1 GCA_947475875.1 Caulobacteraceae bacterium
AACACCCGCCTCCTGCTCGCGCAGGACCGCGATGATCTGCTCCTCGGTAAACCTCGATTTCCTCATCCGTCCGTCCCTTCTCTCCATGGGCCGGACTCTAATTATTTCTGGAGGAGTTTCAGGGGGTCACGTCATGAGGAACACTACGCGAGTACGAATTCGCTCGATTTTCATTGAAACGATACGCTTGAATGCGTATTTATAGCTTGCTGATAGCGATGAGAAACAGCGCCCCGCCTCGCAAGAGGTATCGCGGATCGCGATAGAAATGGGTTCTCGCACAAGAAATAGCCCTCCTCGTGGGGGCTATTTTTTTATGCTCCTCAAGTCCCTCGGCGGTCGGATGATCCCACCACCCACCACCGTTGAAACCAATGTCGCAAACGTCATCGCGGGAAGCCTGTCGGGCAACGCGAGCTTTTCGTAGGCGCTTACAACGAACATGACGGCGTCCAGCCCCTTCTCTTTGGCCTTTTCAAGATTGAAAAAGACAGCATAGGGACCAGTCAGTCCTGGCAGATGCTCGATTAGAAGCATGTTCCGCCCCTCGCTGAAGAACGCGCGACCCTTTGCAGCGTAGGCGATAATCCGAGGTAGCTCCTTCGAGCACCCGTAGCGGAGGGGGCAAAAGCACCTGAACCCTGAGCCATCCGGGATCTGATGATCCAAAGGGTCATTGCCCGTCCAGTCTTTTGTGAAGGTGTGAGAGCCAAAGGTCACAAGGACTTGAAACGTCGGCGCATCCTTCGCTTTCGGTGTGACTGCCATCACAAAGGGAGTCAGGTGCGGGAAGTCGTAGTCGTTCCCGGCGATCGTCAGCGTCGGCCACGTCATGTGACGGCCCCGGTAGGTTTATCAGGCTCCATTTTCGGCTGTGGCATCACTGGCTCCGGTCAAGGCTCTCGGTTTTCTTGACCGGAACATTCTGTCATGTTATATATCAAACATGACAAATAACGCAAGCGCCACGACCCTGCGGGCCATCCGTGACTCCCTCAACCTCACGCAAGAGCAGCTGGGTGAACGCCTTGGCGTCTCTACAGCGACCGTTAACCGATGGGAGGGAGGGCTCAACACACCCCAACGCGCTGCACAGGCTGCCATAGCGGCGTTGGCCGAGGAGGCGGGTGTTGAGTTCGCCGAGGATGGAAAGGCCGCGCCGGTTGTTTCAGGGCGAAGGGGCCGGCGGATCGCGTCCGCGCCTTCCACGAAGTCCATGGAGCAGATGCTTTGGGATGCCGCCTGTTCCATTAGGGGCGAGAAGGACGCGCCAAAGTTCAAGGACTACCTACTGCCCTTGCTCTTTTTGAAACGGCTTTCGGATGTTTTCGACGACGAAATCACGAGGCTCGCCGAGGACTTTGGAGACCGAGAGACGGCGCTCGAAATCGCTGAGAGCGATCACACTCTCATTCGCTTCTTTCTCCCGATCGAGGCTCGTTGGTCCATCATCAATGGGCGTTCGGAAATGGAATGGCCGGAGGGTGAAAAGCCTAAGGACATCGGAGAGCATCTGACGAAAGCCATTCGGTCGGTCGTCAAACAAAACCCTGACCTATCCGGCGTCATCGACGTGGTTGATTTTGCCGCCGAGCGAAATGGTGAGCGGGACATCAATCCCGCCAAACTTCGAGCCGTTGTGGAGACCTTTTCTGACCCTCGCTACCGTCTTGGCCTCGCCGACGTGGAGCCCGATTTCCTGGGCCGTGCTTATGAGTACCTCCTACGCAAGTTCGCGGAGGGATCGGGTCAGAGCGCCGGAGAGTTCTTTACCCCAACCGAAGTTGGCTTTCTGATCGCCCACATCATGCGGCCCCGCCCTGGCGAGGAGTGCCACGACTTTGCTTGCGGCTCGGCCGGGCTGTTGATCAAGCTTCAGATCGCTTGCCGGGAGCTAGACCCCCTCAGCAAGACGCCGCTCAAACTGTTTGGACAGGAGCTTCAGGCCGAGAGCTACGCCGTCGCCAAAATGAACGGGATCATTCACGACATGGCCGTGGAAGTTGCTCGTGGCGACACCATGATCAATCCAAAATTTCGGACCAATGAGGGCAAGCTGCGTACGTTCGACGTAGTGGTGGCCAATCCTATGTGGAACCAGCCATTCCCGACTGACGTCTTTGCCAATGATCCCTTTGATCGTTTCCGAATTGCCGGAGGCGTCACGACGGGAAAGGGCGATTGGGCGTGGCTTCAACACACTCTGGCCTGCCTCAGCGAGCATGGCCGGGCCGCCGTCGTGCTGGATACAGGCGCGGTGACGCGGGGCTCAGGATCGAAAAACGAGGACAAGGAACGCAATATTCGGAAGTGGTTTGTCGATCGTGACCTGATCGATGGTGTGATCCTTTTGCCGGACAACCTCTTCTACAACACCAGCGCCGCTGGCGTGATAGTCGTGTTGAACAAGCGAAAGCCTGCGGATCGAAAGGACAAGATCGTCCTGTTGAACGCGAGCAAACGGCTCAGGAAGGGCAAACCGAAAAACTACATTCCCGACGAGGCGATCCGTCCCCTTGCGGCGTCCTATCTAAAAGGCGCTCCGGTAGATGGGGAGATCACCGTAATTTCACGCACAGAAGCCGAGGAGGCTGACTACAACCTTAGCCCTAGTCGCTGGGTTGGAGGAGCCGGTGTAGAGGAACTCGGCTCGATTGACCTCATTGTTGGCGAACTTGAACGGCTAAGCGCTCTTGAATTGCAGGTGACGAGCAATCTCATGGCTCTGTTACGTCCAGTGACCATGAGGCAGACAAATGGCTGAATGGGCATTTGAAACTGTAGAAAACTGTCTCAAGCGCACCGCTCTAGGCGGCGTCCCCAAGCTTCAGACGAAAGACTACCGCCCAACTGGACAATTCCCGATAATTGATCAGGGACAATCATTCATCGCGGGATGGACCGACAATGCCAGCGGGTTGATATCGAACGACTTGCCTGTGGTCGTCTTCGGCGACCACACTCGGGCGCTTAAGTTTATAGATTTTCCGTTCGTTCGCGGTGCCGATGGTACGCAAATCCTCAGACCGCGAGAGGGGATCAATGCGCTCTTCTTTTACTATGCCTGCCAAGCCATCGAACTACCGGCAAGGGGGTACAATCGCCACTTCTCTGTCTTGAAGGAGAAGCTGGTTCCGATACCCCCAACAAAGGACCAAGCGCAAATTGCCAATGCCCTATGGCAGGTCGATTTGAGCCGGCAGGCGCAAGTCAAACTGTTGACCAACATGGACAAGCTCAAGCGGGCCGCGATGCGCGAGTTATTCGGCTGCGGACTTCGGGACGAAGCGCAGAAGGACAGTGAAATAGGGCCTGTACCAGCGAGTTGGGCGGTGGTGGAGTTCGCAGAGGTTCGTCAATGGCTTCAGTACGGCACTTCGGTACGTTGCACCCTAGAGCCGGGTACCTTCCCTGTACTACGAATTCCCAACATTGAGCCCGGTCGAGTAAATGCCTCTGACCTCAAATACTGCAACATGGAACCGAGGGAGGCAGAGAATTTCCTCCTTGAAGCGGGCGACCTGATATTCATCCGGACGAATGGCGTGCTCGATAGACTTGGATCTTGCGCTGTCTATGTCGACACTCCTGAACGAGCGCTCTTCGCGTCCTATCTCATCCGCGCTCGGCTCCAAACGGACAAGATATTTCCGCGTTTTGCCGCGTACTTCTTCGCTTCTGAACGTGGCACTGGTCTAGTCGCAGGCCGGGCTACCCCAGCGGCAGATGGAAAGTACAACCTAAATACCGGCACAATCGACTCACTGCCGCTGCCTCTCCCTCCGACCCTAGGGGAACAGTATGAGATCGTTGCCATCCTGGAAGCCATCGACACAAAAATCGATCTTCTGAGAGCCAAGCTGACCGTTCTTGACGACCTGTTCAAAGTCTTATTGCGCGGCTTGATGAGCGGCGAAATTCCCGCATCCGAATTAGATCATGCGGTCTTGGCGCAAACGCCTGTCGAGGGAGCGGCAGCATGACCGACCTGAAGATAAGCGAAGCGGGTTCCGTTCAGTTTCCTATGGTCAAACACGCTGCGGAAATCGGATGGGTTCCGATTGGACCTGACGTCGCCAAACAGAAGCGAGGCGGCGAAGCAGGAATGTTGCTGCGCGATGAGCTTGAGGCAAAGCTGGCACAGTTCAATCCGTGGATGAACGAGGATGCGATCCGTTCAGTGATCGAAACCATCGACGCCATTCCGCCAACGGTGGAAGGCAACCGGGATGTCCTGGCATGGCTGAGGGGTGAGCGGCAGTGGTACGACGAAGCCGAGAAACGGCACCGGCGGGTCACGCTCATCGACTTTGAACACCCGGCCGCCAACGCCTTTCATGTGTCCTGGGAGTGGGCGCTGAAGCCGCCGGCGCGCAAGGGCAACCGGGCCGATGTGATGTTCCTCATCAACGGGGTTCCGGTCTGTATCGTCGAACACAAAAACCCGAAGGACGGGGACGCAATCGAGCGCGGCATCAAACAGCTTCGCCGCTATGAGATCGAAACCCCGGAATTGATCGGAACGCCACAGCTCTTTAACGTCACTCACTTGCTGGACTACTGGTACGGCGTGACCTGGAACGCCACGCGCCGCGACATGGCCCGATGGAAGCAGACACCCGACGAAGCCTATCGGTTCGCCGTGCAAGCCTTCTTTGAGCCCACCGACTTCCTACGCACGTTGCAGCATTGGATATTGTTCTATGTGCAGGACAGCGAGACCCGCAAATCCGTCCTTCGTCAGCACCAAAGGCGGGCCATCGACGCCATCGTGGAGCGTTGCGCTGACCCCGCCAAGACGAGGGGACTCGTCTGGCACACCCAAGGCTCTGGCAAGACGTTCACCCTGCTGACCGCCGCGCGGCTGATCCTTGAGCAGAAGGATCGCTTCAAGAACGCCACGGTGATCCTTGTGGTGGATCGCACCGAATTGGAAGGTCAGCTCAAGGGATGGGTGGAGCGTCTCCTGGGCGAGATGCAAAACCACGACATCGCCACCAAGCGAGCCAACACGAAGGCCGAACTTCAACAGCTTTTGGATGCTGATTTTCGTGGGCTGATCATTGCGATGATCCACAAATTTGAAGCCATCAAGAAAGACAGCTCCACACGGGACAACGTCTTTGTCTTCATCGACGAGGCGCATCGATCCGTCGCGAAAGACTTGGGCACCTATTTGATGGCCGCCATCCCCAACGCGACCATCATTGGCTTCACCGGCACCCCTATTGCGAAGACCGAGCAGGGGGAGGGCACATTCAAAATCTTCGGTCAGCAGGACGAGCTAGGCTACCTCGACAAATATTCCATCAAGGAGTCCATCGCCGACGAGACCACGTTGCCGATCAAGCACGTCCTCGCGCCCAGCGAAATGACGGTTCCCGCCGAACGGCTCGACAAGGAATTCTTCGAACTCGCGGCGGCAGAAGGCGTCACGGACATCGAGGAACTAAACCGCGTCCTCGACAAAGCAGTGGGGTTGCGCGCCTTCCTAAAGGCCGATGATCGGGTCCAGAAGGTTGCGGCCTTCATTGCGGCCCACTTCCAAGAGAACGTCCTGCCACTGGGCTACAAGGCTTTCGTTGTGGCCGTGGATCGTGAGGCTTGCGCCAAATACAAACACGCCCTGGACAAGCTATTGCCGCCGGGCTGGACCGAGGCGGTTTACACCGAGAACGCCGCTGACGTGATTGATCGCCCTCTGGTGGCTGAACTCCAGCTCACTGAGGAGCGTGAGGAGGACGTGCGCCTTCTCTTCAAGAAGGCGAAGGAAGACCCGAAGATCCTCGTCGTCACCGACAAGCTGCTCACCGGCTATGACGCCCCGCTGCTGTATTGCCTCTACCTGGACAAGCCGATGCGGGACCATGTCCTCCTACAAGCGGTGGCGAGGGTGAACCGCCCCTATGTCGACAGCCAAGGCGTCCAGAAGAAGATCGGCCTGGTGGTGGATTTTGTCGGGGTGCTGCGGGAGCTTCAGAAGGCTCTGAAATTCGATTCCGCTGATGTCAGCGGCGTTATCGAAGACCTTGATCTGCTGCTGAAGGACTTCCTCGAAAAGATCAAAATAGCCCAAGCGGATTACCTCGATGCCGGCGAGGGCGGTGACGCCGACGAGCGCCTTGAGAAGGTGGTCTATGGGCGGTTCCTCGACAAGGACGCCCGCAAGGCGTTTTTCGAGGACTACAAGGACATCGAGAGCCTTTGGGAAATCCTCTCACCCGACAAAGAGCTGGTCGATTTTATCCCCACGTTCAAGCGGCTCGCTCAGCTATATGCGGCTGTTCGCAATGCCTATGCCGAACAGATCGGGTTTGTCGCTGACCTGGCCTACAAGACCCGGCGCTTGGTGGAGGAGGGAGCCACGCAGGAGGGCCTTGGCAACCTGACCAAGAGTGTCACGTTCGATGTGAAAACGCTTGAGGCGTTGCGCGGCCAAGACGGCACGGATGAGGGTAAGGTCTTCAATCTAGTTCGTGGCTTCCATGAAGAGTTGGAGGACGACGCGGCTGCGGCTGCAGTCTTGCAACCCCTCAAGGATCGAATGGATCGCATCCTGAAGGACTTGCAAAGCCGGACGATCTCCGGACTTGCCGCGATGGACCTCCTAGCGGCCGCTGCCGTTGAGAAAGAGACATTGCTCCAACAGGCCAAGGCCAGCGGTCTTTCGGCCGAAGCATTTGCCATCGCCCACGCGCTTCAGTCAGACAAGGCGTTGGCGCAGGCTGCCGTCGATCCCTTGGCGCTCGCCGCCGAAATCGAAGTGCTACTCGCGCGCTTTCCCAACGCCGCGGTGAATGTGGATGAACAACGGCGACTGCGCGCCTCGCTCTATCGACCGCTCCTAGCTCTGCCCAAGGAGGACAGCACCCGGTTGGTAGAGTTTATCATTCGGTCCCTTTTTCGGGCCTGATCCATGAGACCTGACCCATCTGAAACAGCCGACCTTCGACAAAAGGTCGACGAGTGGGCAAGGACCCTTCAGGTCAGCCCGAGGTTGGTTCGGATTGCGACCATGACCAGAAAGTGGGGGTCCTGCTCTTCCGCGGGAACGGTGACCCTTGCCGCCGATCTAATGAGACAGCCGCCTGAATTCCAGAATTTCGTAATTGCTCACGAGCTTCTGCACCTAAGGCTCTCAAGTCATACCCGCCTATTCAAGGCTGTGCTGACGGCCCATCTGCCGGGCTGGCGCGCATGGGACATTCTACGTTAGGGCGGAGGAGTCAAAGAGGACGATTTCCTCTTTGATTCCTTGCTGCTTCGAGCCCTTCAAACTCAAATGTTGACACCCTCTGAGGGTCTGGTTTCTCTTATTAGGAAGAGGATTGGGGCAATGATTTCCCCAGCCGGCTTCCGCATTTTGGGAAGAAAGGAACCTCTATGGATATCGAAAAAACTGAAGATGCGGGCTTTGTCCTGTTGCCGGGCGTTTCCGGTGGCGGGGTGCTCGTGAAGCGCGGACAGATCGTCGGCGCGCGACCCAACGGCCCTAACCAAGGCGCGGTCGTTTACACCGCCGCCGGGCCGAGCCTCTACACCAGCCTGACGACGCAACAGCTCGGCGGCCTGGTGAACGCACAGGTCATTGAGGGCGCGAGGTAGCGTCTTTCTACGAAGAGCGCGGGGAGTCGCAGGGCGCCCCATTTTGGCGATTTTCCGCGTTCGCCGGTATTTAATAGGGAACCGAAAGGGTAGCCCTATGCCTCGCAACAGAAACAGGCGGACGCCGAGTTTTCTGCACAAGCGCCGTGGGCGGCCGGCCACTTTCAGTGAGCCGTTTACCGACCAGCTGATAGCCGACCTAAAACCCCGGGAGAGAGAATATTCTGTCCATGACTCGAATGTTCCTGGGCTCTCAGTTCGTGTTCTCCCATCGGGGACAACTACCTACATCTATCGGCCATCCCGATCTCTGGACCGCTCAAATCCATCGACCCTAGGCCGCACGACCGAGATGACCGTTGCAGAGGCGCGAGCCAAGGTCAGAGAGCGGGAGCGTCAGATCGAACAGGGGCTTCCAGCGAAGGCCTTCGCCCGACCACAAATGACCAGAACCTTTGCGGCGGTCGCCGAAATGTACCTGAAATCGGCGGGCAGCGACTGGTCGCCCGAATGGCGCAAGAAGGTCACCCTCAGGTTTTCAAATTGCATGCTGCCGGAGCTTGGGTCGCTCAATCTCGCAGATATTACGGCAAAGGACGTCAATCGCGCGGTGCGTCATCCAAGTTCAGCCCCTCGTACTCAGCGCCAAGATTTTTACATCACAAGCGCCATGCTGACTTGGGCTGTGCAAACCGGTCGCATCGAACGCAATGTCCTGAAGGGGACTCTCCCCCCTGTCTGCCCGCTGCCTCGCCGTCCCGTTCATTTGGACATGCACAAGCTGACGGTGATCTGGCGCGAGTGCTGTGAGCTTCCTTCGCCGTGGAGTGACATATACCGCCTGTGCATATTGACCGGTCAGCCGATGCACGAAGTCCTTCGCGCCAAAGATACCCACCTCGTGGCGCATGGGCGCGCGTGGGGTATCGGAGATCACCGTTCCTACGGGGACCTTCGTCACCTTCAGAGTCTGGGGCCGTTCGCGCTTCGCATCTTTGCAGATCGAGCGGGCTGCAATGGCTACCTGTTCGCAAAGAACCCAAATGGTACGCCTCTGGTTTTCCGACAGCCGGTTTTGAACGACCTTCGCTATCAATGCGGCGTCGGCAATTTCACTTGCTCCAACATTCAGGGATTTGTCGCTGCACAGCTTGCGGCCTTCGGAGGCGATGGCGAGCGCTGGGAGCGCCACCTACTCCGGACAGTCGATGAATTGGACCCGATGAAGGACGTCATTCTGTGATCGGGACCGACGCAAATGGCATGAAAAGTGGCATGAAGCCGGTATGGCAATGGCACAAAATGGAATCTGGAGCGGCCTCCACGGGCCGGTCGAATTGCAGGAGTCTAGGTCGCTCGACGAATGCCCAGATAAGGAAGAAGCGGTCACCCCCCCCCCTCAAACCCGAATGCAAATCGCATCCCATGGAAAAATGTGACTACAGGTAAGAACCTAGGACTTAAGTGAAACCTCATCAGGTTTCGATCTCAGGACATGGATACAGGACAGGTGAGGGTGACTCGTAAGGGTCACCCTCATCTATGCGACCTAAATAGATGACTCCAGGTCCACTGATCCGGCCCTCCAGAGAATAGGCTTTTGATCGTCAGCCACGCGCCACTTGCCTCGCGCCATGGGATGAAGCGGCTGCTGGGTCTTATTCGTGCCGAGGCAGTACAGGGCTTCTCCGTCACCGGTGTTCGATGGCCGGCAGAACCTCTCTAGGCATTTCTCCAGCCATTCATTGTCGCGCTTGATGGGCCGTGCCCCGAACGCCGCCACGCGCAGGCTCGCCTCACGTCCTACCGCATCTAATACGCTGAGGTTGTCGCCCAAATCGTCTCTGGCATGCCAATCTGGACCCTTGTTCTCCCAGTCAGCCCAACGCCACATTTGGGCGGGTTTGCTTGAAATGAATGGATAGAGATTGACGCCGATCCATCCGTCATAACCCCATGATCTCGAGAAATGCGTAACACGATCTGCGGTTCGGTCGGTCTCTATGGCTCCCGCCTTACTTGGATTGAGCATCAGCCATGCAGCCCATCGCGTGGGGTTCTCAACCCACCAGCGGCGAATTTCGAGGCGTAGCGTCCCATCCCGCGCAAACTTAGCCGAGCCGTGAAAGATTGGCGCCGAAGGCGGTGGCTCAGCGAACAAATCAGCGGTCACGGGAGTCATCCAAATTCCCTATCTAACAGTCTTAGGTTCCTGAGGCGGTTGGTTGAGGTCCACAGGTTCGCCGCTCCCAATGCAGAAAACCTTGTAACCCACCGGATCAGGAAGGTCGGTGGTGCCGATTAAGGCTAAAGAATCAAATACGAAAAAGCGCTGATAGCCTACATATCCGCCATATGCGTTCTTGGCGTTCACCTCGCCACAATAGACAGGGACGCCCACCTTTCCTGCCGCTGGATCGGCACCCGTGACCACACGCACCACATTCTTAAACGTGGCGCTCGCTGGATCCCGCAGCTTTTCGAATACCGCGTCCCTTACCGCCGAAACTTCTTTGGTCCTGGCTTCCTTTGCTAGATCGGGAGGAGGTGGGGCTTTGGTGCAGGACATCAAAGTCCAAGCCCCTATCAAGACGATTGAGAGGCGAAGCATGAGTGTCTTTTCCGAGGGAAATATTAGAAAAATGCATATCTAAAAATCGCATATAACTCAACGGCCAGTCCTTCTCCGGCTGGCCGTAATGCCCAACACCATCTTTACTGCGGAACACACACGGTTCGTGAAGGCGCTATCAGTTGTGCGTCGGGATGCAGGGGTGACTCAGGCCGAGCTATCCACGGCTTTGGGACGCAACCAGTCCTACATCAGTAACATCGAGCGCGGGCAACGTCGGGTCGATGTGATTGAGTTTTGCGAAATCGCGAGAGCCCTTGGACGTGAGCCGGTTGAGCTGTTCACTGTCCTCCTGCACCGGGCAAGCTAGGCACGGTCCAAGCTCCACCTAGAACTCAACTTTGGACGAAATTCCAATTTTGATGTATATATATAAATGCAGCGCCACCCCATCCCTATGTCCCTCTCAGAGCCGTGCCGCGAATCTGTCCGGCGACATTCGCGAGCCTCCCTTCTCTCTGGCGGGAGGCTTTGACCGGTGGGCAGGCCTCAATCTGGTTTATCGCAATCCCGGTTGCTGCGCGCGCTGAAGGCGGCCCGCGCTGCCGGTTTCGACGAGGTTCGCCTGTCCCCTACCGGCGACCTTCGATTTGTCCGCGCTGAGATGGCGAAGCCAAGCGAAACACCAGCGGACATTCTGGATGAAATCAGCCGGGTGATGGGAAATGGCTAAGGCCCGGCAGTACCCAAAAGGGGTCTGGTTCCAGAAGAAGCGCCTCAGCTCCGCTGAGGTGGTGCGGTATGGCTATTGGGGCAGGGGGCCTGGCACCCTCTCGCTTGGCCGTGAGGGGAGTGTCGAGTTCTATCACGCCTTGGCGGAGGCCATGGCGAAAGCTCCCTCAGACGGAACGGTCGCAAGCCTCATTTGGAAGTATCGGCAGTCGCCCGAGTTCACTGGGCTTCGGCCGCGCACTCAGGCGGACTACCGACAGCAGCTTGACAAGGTGCAGGCCAAGTTCGGGGTCTTGTCGCTCCGCGCTATGAGCGCCAAGGAGATTGCAGGCCACATCTATGCATGGCGAGACAGCATGGCCGGCAGTCCACGCCGGGCGGACTATGCAGTACAGGTTCTGAAAGCGACGTTGGCGTGGGGTGTTCGCCGGGGACTCTTGGACCACAACCGCGCAGCGGGCATCGAGCGACTTTATAAGGGAGATCGAAGCGCGTCGGTTTGGACTGCCGACCATGTCACGAGTTTTCTCGACAAGGCCCCCGAGCCTCTAAAGCGCGCGATGATCCTAGCAATCGAAACTGGTCAGTCGCAGGAGGACCTACTGGTCATGTCCTGGACCGCCGTAGGAGAACGGGTGATCACCGGGCGGCGACTGAAGACTGGCGTACCTATCGCGGTCCCGGTTTCCCCCGACCTCAGAAAATGCCTTGAGGCAGTATCTCGCGAAAAGGCCACGACGATCCTCACCAAAGCGGACGGGCTGCCTTGGGACCCGAAAGGCAACGGCTTTCGCGCGGCATGGCGCGACGTCTGCGAGGCCGCACGTATCAGCGGTCTCACGTTCAACGACCTCCGTGGGACGTTCATCACCCGGCGGCGTCAGTTGGGGTGGGCCGAGGAGGAGGTGGCGCTTTGCTCGGGCCATCCGATGGCAAAGCGAGGTGCCTTTCATGCCTATGTAGACCGCGCCGCTGTCGCCCTTGCCAATGCCGAACGGCTCGCCGCGACCTACTACGGATCAGAGCCAGAACGAGATTTGCAAACTGGTCTGCAAACTGCCCCAGAGGGGAAATGACTAAGCTCTTGAAAGAGTTTGGAGGCCTGGCCGAGAATCGAACTCGGGTGCGCGGATTTGCAGTCCGCTGCGTCACCACTCCGCCACCAGGCCGGTCGCGTCTGGCGCGTGGCTATCAGACCCGCGCTGCGCGAACAATGCCTTGCCCGCATTGCGTCCGGGTTAATCGCGCGACTATAAACACCGCGATGAGTCCTTCCCTCGCCAGCGCGCGCCAGACCATGGTCGACACCCAGGTGCGCACCAACGATGTCACTGATCCGCTGGTGGTGAACGCCATGCGCACCGTCGCGCGCGAGACCTGCTGCGGGCCCGCGACGCATCTGGCCTATGCCGATGCCGAAGTCCCCTACGCGCCCGGCCGCGCGCTGCTGCGCCCCCGCGACGCCGGCAAACTGCTCCAGGCCGTCACGCCCCGGCCAGGAGAGCGGGCGCTCGCCATCGCCGCCCCCTATCTCGCTGCCCTGATGGAAGCCATTGGCCTGGCCGTCGATCGCAGCGACGATCCGTTGGCCGTGTCGGGCGCCTACGACGTGATTGTCTGTGAAGGCGCCGTGGCCGAAGCGCCGCTCGCCTGGCTTGCCGCTCTCGCGCCTGGCGGACGTCTGGGCGTGGTCGAACGTCAGGGACCGGTGGGTCGGGCCACCGTTTGGCTGAACGGCGAGGACGGATCAGGCCGCCGAATCGTTTTCGAAAGCGCAGCGTCCTTGCTGGCGGGTTTGGAGCGCAATCCGGCGTTTTCCTTCTAGAGGCAGGCAGCGGCGGCGCCGTCGTCCGAAATAATTCCTTCCCGGACTGCGCCCATATATCCCGGGTCCGAAATATCCGTAGCATTTCTTATCAATTATCGATATGGAGACGGTCAGTGCCCCGCTGCTGTTTTGCGACAAATCCCGGTCGCGTATGGTATCGGTACATTCGGCCAAAATGTTGAAACACGATCGAAACACGCTCGTGACAGAAGCGTCGCCGGCCGGGGATGCGGTCCGAGTCAGAGGTTCCAGGAATGCGAAATAGCCGGAAGGCAGGCCTGTTGGCCGCCGTATTTGGATTGGGTCTGGCGTCGTCCGGACTGCCGGCCTACGGCGAAACCCTGGCCGAAGCGATCGCGCTTGCCTACAAGACCAATCCGCAGGTCCTGGTTGCGCGCAGCACCGTGCGCAACGCCGACGAAACCTATTTCCGCACGACCATCGGCCTCGTCGATCCCACGGTGACCGTGGGGACCGTAGGCGCCAGCCTCGCCGACACCCAGGAACTTCTGCATGGCGGCAACGACAACGGCCCGAGCCTCAACCTCAGCCTGTCCGGCGTTGGTGTTCAGCAAACCCTGTTCAATGGCGGCCGTATCGCCACCGGCATGGATCAGGCCCGCAACACCCTGATGACGCAGCGCGAAAACTGGCGCGCGGCGGAAATGAGCATGCTTTCCTCGGTCGTGCGCGCCTACACCGGCGTGCGTCAGGCCGAAGGCGCCTACAAGGTCGGCCAGGACAGCCTGACGATCCAGAAAAAGGCGGCCGATGACGCCCAGGCGCGTTATGACGTCGGCACCCAGACCATTTCCGAACTCAAGAACACCCAGGCCACCTTTGCGGGTCAGCAAGCCCAGGTGCTCACCCAGCAAAACTCGCTGCAGCAGGCGCGCAACGTCTATTTGACCGCGATCGGCCAGTTGCCGGGCACGTTGTCGCAGGAACCGGATATCTCGCCGTTCCTGCCCAAGACCTTCGAAGAGGCCTATCGGGTCGCCCAGCAGAATAGCCCGACGATCCGCAACGCCTATCTGCAGGAACGTCAGGCGGCGATCGCCCTGGCCAACGCCCGGGCGCCTTACCGGCCCACGGCGACCTTTAACCTCAGCAACAGCTTTGGCAGCCGGGCGAATTTCAGCGCCAGACCCTCCAGCATCGGTTTAGATACGACGACGGGCAGCGTGACTGCGACGCTCGGCTTCAACATTCCGTTGTGGCCGGGACGCGCGACCAATTCGACCCTGCGCTCGGCTGAAGAGAGCTATCGTTCGGCCCAGTACACCCTCGATCTGGCGCGCCGCACCCTCTATCAGAACATCTCCCAGGACTGGAACAACCTGGAAAACAACCGCCGTCAGCTGGAAGTTCAGACCATCCAGGTCGAGGCCCGCCGGGTCTCGCAGGCCGGTTATCAGGAACAGTACACCCAGGGCGCGGCGAACCTGACCGACAAGCTCAACGCCGACCAGGCTCTGGCCAGCGCCGAACAGTCCTATCTCGTCGCAGGCTTCACCCTGTTCAACTCGGGCGTCACTCTGCTTCAGGATCTGGGCGTGCTGGCGGCCGAGACTTTCGGTGTCAACGGCATCGAGAAGTTCGATCCGAACGAACACTTTGAACGGGTCAACGGCCGCGGCTCGGGCGCCTGGGCCGAATGGGTCGAAGGCATCGATCGCCGCTTCGGCGTTCGGGCGCCGGATTACGTTCCGCAGCCCGGCGAAGTCATCCCGGAATTTACCCGGCCGTAGCCAGCCGCCGTTTGCGCAAAACGGGGTATTTCGCCCGTACGGCAAAAGCTTCCCTTGCCAGGTTAGCGGAAAATTGCAGGATCAGGCCATCGCGCCTAACCTGTGGCGCTAACATCCGTGATTCTGTCCGTAGGGGCGCCATGTCTGAGCAGGCCACTCAAGAACCCACCATGGAGGAAATCCTCGCCTCCATCCGGCGGATCATCTCCGAAGACGATGCGCCCGCCGACGAGGCCGCGCCAGAGCCGGAGCCGGAACCTGTCGCTGCGGCGCCCGCGCTCGAGCCTGAACCCGAAGAAGAGGTCCTCGAACTCACCCAGAAGGTCGAGGAACCGCAGTCCAGCATCGGTGACCTCGATGTCTTCGAAGCCGCGCCGATTGCGCCCGCCGCAACATTCGAAGAGCCAATGGCGATCGAGCCGGAAGAGTCCCTGGTTTCCGAGCCGATCGGCGCGGCGGTCAGTTCGGCGTTCGGCCAGCTGCAGCAGCGCATCGGCATGCTGTCGTCCGAAACCACCCTTGACGGTGTAGTCCGGGAATTGCTTCGCCCACTGCTCAGGGAATGGCTCGACGCCAACCTTCGCGCCATCGTTGAGGCCAAGGTAGAAGAAGAAGTCGAGCGCCAGGCTCGCCGCCTGCGCAGCTAGGGTTTATTTGATCCGGGCAGGCGTGTAGCAACGCGCCATGCTTGAGAAGACCTTCGATCCCGCCGCCGCCGAGCCGCGCCTTTACAAAGCGTGGGAAGCCTCGGGCGCGTTCTCGCCTTCAGGCGCGGACAAGACCTTCTCCATGGTCATCCCGCCGCCGAACGTTACCGGCTCCTTGCACATCGGCCATGCGCTGAACAACACCCTGCAGGACGTGCTGGCCCGCTTCCACCGCATGAAGGGCGAGGCGGTGCTGTGGCTGCCCGGCACCGACCACGCCGGCATCGCCACCCAGATGGTCGTCGAGCGCCAGTTGGCCGCCGCGGGCAACATCAGCCGCCGCGACCTGGGCCGCGAGGATTTCGTCGCTAGGGTCTGGGAGTGGAAGGCACAGTCGGGCGGGACGATTGTCCGTCAGCTCCGCCGCCTGGGCTCTTCCTGCGACTGGAGCCGCGAGCGTTTCACCCTCGATGAGGGCTTGTCGGTCGCTGTCCGCAAGGTGTTCGTCCAGCTCTACAAGGAAGGCCTGATCTATCGCGACAAGCGTCTGGTGAACTGGGACCCGCATTTCCAGACCGCCATCTCCGACCTCGAGGTCGAACAGCGCGAGGTCGACGGGCACTACTGGCACTTCGCCTATCCACTGACCGATGGGTCCGGCGAGATCGTCATCGCCACCACCCGGCCCGAAACCATGCTGGGCGACACCGCCGTGGCGGTTCACCCCGACGATGAGCGCTACAAACACCTCATCGGCAAGACCGTGACCCTGCCGATCATGGGCCGCGAGATTCCTATCATCGCCGACGACTACGCCGATCCCGAAAAAGGCTCGGGCGCGGTGAAGATCACGCCGGCCCACGACTTCAACGACTTTCAGGTCGGCAAGCGCCACAACCTGCCGGTCATCAACATCATGGACGCCTTCGGCAAGATCAACGAAGAGGGCGGCCCCTATGCCGGCTCCGACCGGTTCGCCTCGCGCAAGCAGATCGTTGAGCGCGCTGAGAACGAGGGCTGGCTGCGCAGCATCGAAAAGACCCGCCACGTGGTGCCGCACGGCGATCGCTCCGGCGTGGTGGTCGAGCCGTGGCTGACCGATCAGTGGTACGTCGACGCGGCAACCCTGGCCCAGCCGGCCATCAAGGCAGTCGAAGACGGCCGCACCGTCTTCGAACCGCGCAACTGGGAAAAAACCTACTTCGAATGGCTGCGCAACATCGAGCCCTGGTGCATCTCACGGCAATTGTGGTGGGGTCACCGCATCCCCGCCTGGTGGGACGAAGATGGCAACGTCTATGTCGAGGAAACCCAATCCGCCGCCGTGGCCGCATCCGGCGGCAAGGCGCTGACCCAGGACGAGGACGTTCTCGACACCTGGTTCTCCTCGGCCCTGTGGCCGTTCTCAACCATGGGCTGGCCGGAAGAGACGGAAGACCTCAAGCGCTTCTATCCCTCCCACACCCTGGTCACCGGCTTTGACATCATCTTTTTCTGGGTCGCCCGGATGATGATGATGGGACTGCACTTCATGGACGACGTGCCGTTCCGCCGGGTGTTCATCAACGCCCTGGTGCGCGACGCCACCGGCGCCAAGATGAGCAAGTCCAAGGGCAATGTCATGGACCCGCTCGAGCTGGTCGACCGCTATGGCGCGGACGCCCTGCGCTTCACGCTGACTGCCATGTCGGGGCAGGGGCGTGACATTAAATTACAAGAGCAACGCATTGAAGGATATCGTAATTTTGGCACAAAATTGTGGAATGCCGCCCGTTTTTCCCAGATGAACCATTGCACCCGCGTCGACGGCTTTGACCCCGGCGCGGCCAGGGAAACCATCAACCGCTGGATCCGCGGCGAGGCGGTGCGTGCTGCCGCCGAAGTCACCCGCGCCCTCGACGCCTGCGCCTTCGATGATGCGGCGAACACGCTCTACCGGTTCATCTGGAACGTCTATTGCGACTGGTACCTGGAGCTGGCCAAGCCGGTGTTCAATGGCGACGACGAAGCCGCCAAGGCCGAGACGCGCGCCATGACCGCCTGGACGCTCGATCTGATCCTCAAGCTGCTGCACCCGGTCAGCCCGTTTATCACCGAGGAGCTGTGGGAAAAACTCGCCGAGACTGGGCCGACCCGCAAAGGCCTTTTGATCAGTGAAGCCTGGCCTGACCTGCCGGCAGGCTGGACTGACCCTGCCGCCGACGCCGAAATTGGCTGGTTGATCGCCCTGGTCACCGAGGTCCGCTCGGTGCGCGCCGAGATGAACATTCCCCCGGCCGCCAAGCTGCCGCTGACCCTCTCAAACGCTGGCGATGATACTCGCGCGCGGCTGACCCGGCACCGCAACCTGATCCTCACTTTGGCGCGGCTGGAATCCGCCACCGAAGGCGAGGCGCCCGCCGGCTCAGCGCCGTTCGTCATCGGAGAGGCCACAGGCGCCTTGCCGATCGCCGGCTACATCGACCTGGCCGCCGAACGCGCGCGCCTTTCCAAGGAAGTGGCCAACCTCACCGCCGAGATCGCGCGTACCTCCGGCAAGCTCGCCAATCCGGACTTCGTCGCCCGCGCGCCGGAAGAAGTGGTCGAGGAAAACCGCGAGAAATTGGCTGAAGCGGAAGCGGCGAAATCCCGCCTGGAGGCGGCCCTGAAGCGTATCGAGGCGGTGAGCTAGCCAGAAAAGCCGCCCGGCGTTTCCACCGGGCGGGCAATCGTCTCGGGTTGGGGACCTCGACTAGTCGACGATCTGGTAGTCACCGTTGCGGTCCTGGCAGACGTGGACCATCCGCTTGGAGATCGCGCCGTTCGGCATCTTCACCGCGTCCTCGACATAGGTGCACTGCGGCTTGGCGGCCCGCGGGGGGGCGCTGCGATAATCGACATCGTCGCGATAGTCGTAGCGCTGGTCGTCATAGCGCGGATCGTAGGCAGGGGCCGGTGGCGGGGGCGGAGCATAGCTGTAGGCGCGCGATGGCGGCGGCGGGGGCGGAGCCTGGACCTGAACCGGCTTGGGCTCGGGCGTGCAGGCCGCGGTGCTGGAACCGACGCTGGCTCCGACCATCGCGCCCAGCAGGCCGCCGAACAGGGCGCCCTGACCGCTGTCGCGGCGCTTGTTGACCAGGCTGTTGCCGATGATTGCGCCGGCGCCGGCGCCGATGACGCCGCCGGTGACAGCCCGGTTGGTCTTATCGCGCGAGCAGCCGTCATAGTAATACTGCCCGCTCTGGTCATAGGACGTGCCATAGGGTGGGTTGTACTGTGACTGGGCCAAGGCCATCCCCGGGGCGAGAGAGACGGCGGCCATGGCGGCCGCGGCCGTGGAGAGGATGGCGGACTTGAAGAACTGGGTTGTCATTTCGGCGCTCCCTTGACGCGGAAACATGAAGTTGATGACCCCCCTATAACCGGCCCAAGCTGAACGGCAGGCAACAGCCGCGTTCATAGTCAGGCTTTTTGTCGAAAGGATGGTTCGCTGAGCGAACAGGAAGTGCAGATCGAGGCGGTGGGCGCGCAGGGCGATGGCCTGGCGGCCGGACCGGTGTTCGCGCCGCTCACCTTGCCCGGCGAGCGTGTGCGCCTGCGCCTGGAGGGTCAGCGCGGCGAATTGCTGGAAGTTCTCGAGGCCAGCCCTGACCGGATTGAGCCGGTCTGTCCGCACTTCGGGGCCTGCGGCGGCTGCGCGACGCAGCATTGGGCGGCCGAACCCTACCTCGCCTGGAAAGTCGATCAGATCCGCCTGGCGCTCTCCCGCGAGCGGCTGGAGGCCGACTTTGCCCCCACCTACGCCGTCCCACCGGCCAGCCGCCGGCGCCTGGCGCTCCATGCCCGCCGGGGCAGGGGCGGGGCGGTCATCGGCTTCAAGGGCCGCCGCTCATGGGATCTGGTCGAAATCAATGTCTGCCCGGTTTCCGATCCCCGCCTGGTCGCAGCCTTTCCGGCCCTCAGAGCTCTGGCCGCGCCGTTTCTGGGCCATCCGAAATCGGCGCCCACCCTGCACGTCACCCTCACCGAGACCGGCCTCGACGTCGACATCACCGGCGTGGAGCGCAAAAGCGGCGGCCTGTCGGCCGACACCACCATGCGGGCCGGCGAGATCGCCGCGAAGGCTGACTTTGCCCGCGTGAGCCTGGCCGGGGATCTGATCTATCAGTCACGCCTGCCGATGGTCCGCTTCGGCCGAGCCATGGTCGCCCTGCCGGCCGGCGGCTTCCTGCAGGCCGTCGCCGCCGCCGAGGATGAAATGGCGCGCATCGCCCTTGAGGCGGCGAAGGGCGCCTCCCGCATCGCCGACCTCTATTGCGGGGCAGGCGCTTTCACCTTCCGCCTGGCCGAAATTGCGCCCGTGCACGCCGCCGACGCCTCGGCGCCCGCTATCGCCGCGCTGAAGGCCGCGATCGCCACCGCGCCGGGCCTGAAAGCCATCACCGCCGAGGCCCGCGATCTCGTCCGCCGCCCGGTGCTGTCATCCGAGCTCAAATCCGTCGACGTCGTCCTCTTCGACCCGCCGAGAGCCGGGGCCCTCGAACAAACCGGAGAAATAGCCCGCTCCAGAACCGCCCGCGTCATCGCGGTCTCCTGCAACCCGACCACCTTCGCGAGGGACGCGCGCGTGCTGGCCGATGCCGGTTTCAAACTGGAGCGCGTCCACTCCATCGACCAATTCCTGTGGTCACCCCACGTGGAGCTGGTGGGGGTGTTTTCGAGGTAGGGGCCAAACGTTTAGCAACGGGCACGCCCTGACCGACGGCAATAAAACCACAAAGGCACAAAGGAAGATCAAGTTTCACGAGGCGGTCACTAGACCACCTTCCGGCGGATTCCTTGTTTGATTAGCGGAACATTGAAATTAATCAGGAAACCGAGCCTGTGGCCTGACAATTTCAGATAGGTCAACAACTGAGAGTCATGCACTGGCGTTAGTGCTTCCACGGCTTTGACTTCCACGACGACGGATTTGGCGACCAACAGATCAACACGATATCCGGCTTCAAGCGTGAAACCTCTATAAACGACCGGCAGCGCAAGCTGCCGGTCAACGCGAAGGCTCCGCTGTTCAAGCTCTTTTGCCAGGCAGTGTTCGTAGGCCGACTCCAGCAAGCCGGGACCAAGCAACCTGTGAACAGCTAGTGCCGCATCAATCACCTGACGGCCAACCGTTTCTGTGGTTTCCATAATCGCTTCGTGAATCATGACCTTCCTTTGTGCCTTTGTGGTTTTATTTCTCTCTTGCGGACGGAAGACCCGTCCGAGTCCTACCCAAACAAATCCATCTGCCCGCCCTGACGGACCGGGACCTTGAACTGGGTCAGGTCCGCGCCCCGCGACTGCTGGTTCAGGCCGAACTTTCGGACCGCCACGCCAAACCGGGCTTTTAGCAGTTCCGCCACCGGGCCGGACCCGACCATGCGGCTGCCCCAGCGGGGGTCGTAGTCCTTGCCGCCGCGGGATTGGCGCACCAGGGACATCACCCGCGAGGCCCGGTCCGGCCGGTTCTCCTCGAGCCATTCACGGAACAGATCCTTGATCTCCAGCGGCAAGCGCAGGGTCACATAGCCCGCTCCCCTGGCCCCGGCTTTCGCGGCGGCCTCGAGCACCGCCTCCATCTCGTGATCGTTGAGGCCGGGGATCGCCGGCGCGAACATCACGCTGACGGGCACGCCCGCTTCGGAGAGCCGCGCCACCGCCTCCAGCCGTTTGCCTGGCGTCGCCGCGCGCGGCTCCATGGCCCGCGCCAGGGCCCGATCCAGGGTGGTTATCGAGATCGCCACGCTGGCCAGGTTCCGGGCCGCCATGCGCGACAGGATGTCGAGATCCCGCACGATCAGGTTCGACTTGGTGATCACTGACAGCGGGTGGCCGAACCGTTCCAGCACCTCCAGCACGCTGCGGGTGATCTTCAGCCGCCGTTCGGTCGGCTGATAGGGATCGGTGTTGCCGCCGATATGGACCCGCTCGGGCTTGTAGCCTTTCTTTGAGAGTTCGGCCTCCAGCAGCCGCGCCGCATCCGGCTTGAAGAACAGCCTGGTTTCGAAATCGAGGCCCGGCGACAGGCCCATGTAGGCGTGGCTCGGCCGCGCGTAACAATAGATGCAGCCATGCTCGCACCCCCGGTAGGGATTGATCGAGCGGTCAAAGCCGATGTCCGGGCTGTCGTTGCGCGACAGGATCGTACGGGCGTTTTCGCGGGCCAGCGAGGTGGTGAGTTTCTTCGGCTCGTCCTCTTCACCCCAGCCGTCGTCAAAGGCGTCCCGCGCCAGCATCTCGTAGCGACCGGTGGCGTTGGACACCGCGCCACGTCCGCGGACGACGCCGGGGCCGGGTTGGGACTTGTTCATCAACCGACACTAACACCCAGAAAGAACATAACAAGAACATTAAGAGTGGATTTTCCCATCCCCTGTAAAGCAGGGCGCGTTGATCTTCGAAGGACGAGCGACATGCGCATTGCCGAAAACAGCCCGGCCCGCCTAGTCCTGCGCGACCGGACCTGGTGGATTTCCGTTATCTGCCTGGCTGCGGGGGCGGTCCTGGTCGCCAATGTGCTCATCCGCGGGGAGGGCGAGGAACAGTATTTTGGCGCCGCCCTGTTCGCCCTGTTCGCCCTTTGCGGCGTGGCGTTCCTGCGCGCCACCGAGGTGGTCCTCGACCGGGGCGCCCGCAGCTGCGTCATCCGCCGCCTGGATATCTGGCGATGGCAGGAGACGAGACTGAACTTTGGCCAGATCACCAATGTGCGGGTCGAGACCGGTCCCGGCCAGCGCGCGACCTCGCCAGAGACCTGCCGGCTGAGCCTTCTCACCCCAGGCGGACCCGTGCCTCTGACCGCCGCCTACGAGCCCGGCCTTGAGCGCTATGGCGCCATGCGCGAGGCCATCATGGATATGGTGTTCAAAACCAGTCCGAGACCCGCGGAGCCCGACCCCGTTGCAGCCCTGGTGGCCGAAGGCCGCATCATCGACGCCGTCGTGCTGCTGCGCAAACGCGAAAAGCTGGATCTGACGACCGCCCGGACTCGGGTTGCTGAAATTCAAAAGCGCGGGGCACCCGTGTAGGGCAAACCCACCTCCCGCCTATCCCCGGCCGTCATTATCAACTACACGGCGCGCCATGCTCCCCCAGTCTATCGACCCCACGCTGGCCACGGCGCTTTCCGCCCGTGGCTATGAGACCCTGACCCCCGTTCAGACGGCCGTCCTCGAACCGCACACCGCCGGCCGCGACCTGCTGGTCTCGGCCCGCACCGGTTCGGGCAAGACCGTGGCCTATGGTTTGCTGCTCGCCGAGACCCTGCTGGGTCCGGAAAGCCGGCTCGTTCCCGCCGGCCCGCCCTCGGCCCTCGTCATCGCGCCCACCCGCGAACTGGCCATGCAGGTGCAGTCCGAGCTGCAATGGCTCTATGCCGGCGCCCGCGTCGTCTCCTGCGTCGGCGGCATGGACCCGCGCGCCGAACGGCGGGCGCTCGACAACGGCTGCCACATCGTCGTCGGCACGCCCGGCCGCCTGCGCGACCATCTGGAGCGGGGCGCCCTGCGCCTGGCCACCCTCGGCGCCGTCGTCCTCGACGAGGCCGACGAGATGCTCGACCTCGGCTTCAAGGAAGAGCTCGAGGAAATCCTGGACGCGTCACCCAAGTCCCGCCGCACCTTGCTGTTCTCCGCCACCCTGCCGCGCGCCATCGTCACCATGGCCGGAGCCTATCAGCGCGACGCCATGCGCCTGACCGTCGGGGCAGGGGAGGCCGCGGCCGGCGACATCGACTACCGCGCCGTGCGTATCGCCCCCAGCGAGGTGGAACTGGCCACCGTCAATGTCCTGCGCTTCTTCGATTCCAGCGCCGCCATCGTCTTCTGTTCGACCCGCGAGGCGGTGCGCAAACTGCACGCCAACCTGGTCGAGCGCGGTTTCAACGTGGTCGCCCTCTCGGGCGAACTCAGCCAGGCCGAGCGCACCCACGCTCTCCAGGCCCTGCGCGACCGCCGCGCCCGGGTGTGCGTCGCAACGGATGTCGCCGCGCGCGGCATCGACATTCCCGACCTTGACCTCGTCATCCACGCCGACCTGCCGGCCAATCCGGATGTGCTGCAGCACCGCTCGGGCCGCACAGGCCGGGCCGGGCGCAAGGGCGTCTGCGTCATTCTCGTCCCGCACCCGCGCCGCCGCCGTGTCGAGCAGCTGCTGCGCACTGCCCGCATCGAAGCTGTCTGGCAGGGCGCGCCCACGGCCGAAGACATCCGCGCCCGCGACGAGGCCAAGCTGATCGAGGACGTCATCCCCGCCGCCGACGCCAGCGAACAGGACGTGGCGCTCGCCTACTCCCTGATGGCCCAGCGCTCGCCCGAGGCCATCGCCGCGGCCTACATCCGCCTGGCCCGCGCCCGCATGCCGGCGCCTGAAGATCTGGCCGATTCAGAGCCGGAGCCGCGCGCCTACCAGCCGCCCAACGGCGTCGACCAGCGCGACGTCCCGCGACCGGGCTTCGAAGACGCCGCCTGGTTCGCCATCGGCCTCGGCCGCAACAAGAATGCCGAGGCGCGCTGGATCCTGCCGATGATCTGCCGCCGGGGCCACCTGACCAAGAGCGACATCGGCGCCATCCGCATCTTCGAACGCGAAACCCGCTTCCAGATCATCGCCACGGCCGTCGAGCGGTTCGAAGCGGCCCTGACCAAGGGCGACAGCGACGGCGGCAAAATCCACCGGCTCGATGACAACGAGCCCCCGCCCCAGCGCGACCGAAACACCTCCTCGTCCAGCCACCGCAAGGCCTATGGCGCGCCAAGGGAAGAGGGCGCGCCGCCGCCGAAAAAGAAGTTCAAGCCAAAGTTCGCGCCGCCCGCCGGGGCGACCGCTGCCGACAAACCCGCCTGGCGCCCTGAAAGCGCCGACGGTCCGCCCGCGCCCTGGAAGAAAAAGAAGAAGTTCAAGGCGCGGAAGGCGAACTGACGCTCACCCCTCGGCGTACACCCGCCGCGCGATCAGCACCGCAGCCGCCTTCACCCTCTCCCAGTCGGCTTCCGACTGCAGAGGCACACCTGAAAAGCTGCCCGCCGCCGACGATGACAGCACCAGCTGCTGGACGGCCGCGATCAGGAAGATGTTGAGCGCCGGCGCGTCGAGGCCCGGCGGTGGGGCCAGGTCTCCTCGGGTATTGGCCATCCAGCGACCCAGCGCCATTCCACGCGCCGCCGTTAGCCGGGCGACAACCGGGGAGGGGCCGGCGATCTCCCAGGCGGCGATCTTCTGCACCAGCACATTGCCTCGCAGGGCTTCGAGGAACCCGAGGATCAGCCGTTCCACCAGTTCGGCATAGGTCGCCGGCGGCGACTCCGATGCCAGGCTGGATTCAAGCCAGCCCGCCAGATCGGCCCCGATGGCGTCCACCAGCCCGTCGAGGCCGCCGAAATAGCGATAGATCAGCTGCTTGTCGCAGCCGGCCCGGCGCGCGACGGCATTCACTCCAAATCCCTGAAACCCGTCTTCGGCCAGCACCTCGCGCGCTGCCGCGACAATGGAGGCTTCGGTGCGGGCGCGGTCGCGGCTACGGGACTCGGTCATGACAGTCCCTATATCACCGGCCGGTGATAAAAATAGGTTGACATGTCACTGCGCGGTGATAAATCTCATGTCACCAATCGGAGACATAAGGGGGCAACCAATGACCGTCACCACCGAATTCACCGCTAAAGTTCGCCGCCCGCTGCTGGGCCCGGCCGCCGGGGCGGGTATTGCCGCCATCGCGTTGGCCGTTGCCTTCAACGTGCCGTTCTCGATCCTCGGCGCCATCTTCGACTATCCGAACGTGCTGCGCCGCCCGGCCGGGGAGGCGCTCGATCTCTTCGCCGCTGGTGGGCCACTGCTGATCGTGGTCTGGCACAGCTTCATGCTCACCGCGCTCTTTCTGGCCGTCCTCGCGCCGGCTCTCGCGGTGACGCCGCAGCGCATTGCCGCGCGCCCGGCGCTCGCCGTGGGCGCCGCGCTGGCGGGATCGCTGGCCGGCCTTGCCCAGGCGATCGGCCTGTCGCGCTGGGTTTTCGCCATTCCCGCCCTGGCGCGCGTTCACAGCGACCCGGCCTCATCCGCGGCAGCCCGCCTCTCGGCCGAACAGTCCTTTGACGTCTTGAACGCCTGGGGCGGTGTCGCCATCGGTGAACACCTGGGCCAGCTGTTGACGGCGGCTTTCGTCTTTCAGGTCGCTCTCATGCAAGGAGCCGAAGGCAAGCGCATCGCAGGCTCTCTCGGCCTGCTGACCGGCGGCCTGATTGTTGTGGGGTCGGGCGAGGGCCTTGCTATCGCGCTGGGCCGATCCGGTGAAGTCTTCGGCCTGACGACCATCGCCGGCTTCATGGGCCTGACGCTGTGGTTCGTGGCGACAGGTATCGGCATGATCCGCGCGAAAATAGCAACTAAATAGTTGCATAACTAAATTCAACGTGACACGACATAGGCAACAAGGAGGTTGCTTATGACAAACACCATCGAAAAGACCATCGAGCTGAACGGACCGATCGATCGGGTCTGGCGCGCGCTGACGGACCACACCGAATTCGGCGAATGGTTCAAGGTGAACCTTACCGCCCCTTTCGTGGTGGGCGAGGAAGCCACCGGCCAGATCACCCATCCAGGCTATGAGCACGTCACCTGGCGCGCGACGGTGGTGGCGATGGACGAGCCCGATCTCTTCGCCTTCACCTGGCATCCCTACGGTGTCGACAAAAACACCGACTATTCGAAGGAGGAGCCCACCCGCGTCGAGTTTCGCCTGAAGCCAAACGGGCAGGGCACGCACCTGACTATCACCGAGAGCGGCTTCGACAAGGTGCCCGCCCACCGCCGCGACGAGGCTTTCCGCATGAACGACGGCGGCTGGACCCAGCAGGTCCTCAACATCAAAGCCCATGTTGAACGCTAGTCCCGCTGAGGTGTTCGCGGCCCTCGGCGATCCCACTCGCCTGGCCATCCTCGCCCGTCTGGCGGAAGGCGAGCCGCGTTCGATCACCGCGCTGGGCGAGGGCGGGCGCCTGACCCGTCAGGCGGTGACCAAGCACCTGCGCGTGCTGGAAGGCGCGGGCCTGATCGCCAGCCGCAAGGCCGGCCGCGAGGTCCGCTTCGCCTACCGGCCAGACACCGTCGACGAGGCGAGGGCCTATCTGGACCGGGTCGCGCGCCAGTGGGACGACGCGCTCGGCCAGCTGAAGGCGTTTGTGGAGAAGTAGGGGGCATTTGACGAACCGTCGCGGGACAGCTTCAAGCCGTAGCCATGATCTCCCTCATCATCCCGACCCATAACGACGAGGCCCGGCTTGTCCAGGCGCTTGAACCGCTGGTCGGCGCCTCAATGGAAGCGCTGGTCCGCGAGCTGATCGTCGTCGACGCCGGCTCGACCGACGCCACCCTCGAAATCGCCGAGGATGCAGGCGCGGTGTTCGCGGCCTCGCTCGATGAGGCCGTAAAGCAGGCGAAAGGCCCGTGGCTGCTCATCCTCGATCCTCGCGTTATCCTGCAGTCCGGCTGGGAAAAGCCTGTGCGCGGGCATATCGGCACACGCAAGTCACCCGCGCGGTTTCACATCAAGGGAGCAGGGCTGTTCGGACCGAAGCCCGTCGCGATCCTTTGCCTAAAACAGACGGCGGGCGGTGGGGGTCTCGGTGGTGTTGGACACCGGCTGCAGCAGCGAATTGGAATTGGTAAAATGGATCGGCTCGGAGAAGGGGCGCTCGGCGTCTTTCGGCGTTAGCCGGTCATAGTTGATCGACACCTGCTCGCCCCGCACCAAGGCGGCCAATGACGGCGTGTCCTGGCCGAATTGGCGGCGATAGAGCCAGTAACCGGCGACAACCTTCTCGACGTAATCGCGGGTTTCCTTGGCCGGCAGGCTCTCGATGAACAGGAACGGATCGGAGCCCTGTCCCATGCGCTCGAGGGTCCTGATCACCGCCTGCGGCCCGCCGTTGTAGCCGGCGACCACTTTCAGGATGTCATCGCCGACCATCTCGTTGGCCAGCAGGTTCACGTAAGTCTGGCCAAGGCGCAGGTTGTCGCCCGGATTGTTCAGCAAGGACCGGTTGGTGCGATAGCGCGGATCGTCGGCCGTCAGGGCCGCCGTCGCCGGCATCAGCTGCATCAGGCCCCGCGCGCCGACGCGCGAGCCCGCGGTGGCGTTGAAGCGGCTTTCCTGGCGCACGATGGCGTAGACCAGGGCCGGATCGATGATAAAGCCGCCGTCCGGCATCAGCACCGGCGTCGGATAGGCGATGGCGCCGCGATCACCGCCGGCCGCCATGGCGGTTTCCACCTGCTCGATATTGGTCGCGCTGGCGCGGATCAGCCGGGCGAGGGGATCGCCGGCTTCGGCGGCCAGCACGTCTGGCGGCAACACCACGCTGGCGAAGGTGGCGACCGGGCGCTGGCCCAGCTTGGCCTCGGCGACCATGCCATAGAAGGTCCAGGGGTTGGCGGCGGCGGCCTGCAGCCAGCCGTTCTCTTCTTCCGCCACGCCGGCCGCGACCGCCGTGCGGCTCGCCCAGAACGCGGCTCCGGCTTTCAGCCAGTCGTCGCTGGTGGTCTCAGCGACCACCTGTTTGAACAGGTCATAGGCGGCCGGATAGTCTTCCAGGCGATAGGCCGACAGGGCCGCAACCCACTTTTCGCCCGCGGCGACTGCCAGCGGATAGGCCTTTGCCACGTCGCCGCTGTAATAGGCGTCGCGCGCCGCAAAGCCCGGATCGGGGCGCCGCACCGGGCGGCGCTTGCGGCTGGATTTGTGGGAGACCGATTTCTTGACCGAGGTCTTCGGCGCGGCCTTGGAGGCGGTTTTCGTGGGGGCTTTGGTCGCCGTCTTGCTGGCTGTTTTGGGCGCGGATTTGGCGCTCGAGGACTTTGACGTCGTTGAGCTCGCCGCCGCGGCGGGTTCGGAGATGACGAGGCTGGCTCCCGCCAGGCCCACGCACACCAGCGCGGCTATGATCGAACGCAACGAAAACCTCATTTCCTGGTCCCGCCCCCGCTGTTTTCCAAGGCGCCAATCCCTAGGGCACCCTTTCCGGTCTATCAAGTCTTTCCACAAAGGTTAAAATATCGAACCAGGCCAACTTCTTAGCTTGCGGCGTACGCAGCAGGAAAGCCGGGTGAAGGGTGGGTAAAACGGGTAAAATCAGGCGTTTTTCGGCGTCAGACCACTCAAACCAGCGTCCGCGCAGTGACATTATGCCATCATCGGCGCCCAGAACCGACTTGCTCGCAGCCCCGCCGACGAGCAGCAGTAACTTAGGTTTGATCAAAAAAACGGCGCTCTCAAGGAACGGACGGCACACGGCCTGTTCAGCCAGCGTGGGGGTACGGTTGCCGGGCGGTCGCCAAAAGACGGTATTGGTGATGAACACCCGGTCCTCGAGGCCAGCGGCTTTCAGCATCTTGTCGAGCAGTTTTCCGGCCCGGCCGACGAAGGGTTCGCCCAGTCGGTCTTCGTCGGCGCCGGGACCCTCGCCGATTATCATTACCGGGGCTTCAGGATTACCGCGCGCAAACACTGATTGACTGGCGCCCTGGAATTTCAGCGGGCAGCCATCGAAGGCGGCGATGGCCTCTTTCAACTCGTCCAGCGTGGTGGCCGCGCCCGCCGCGCGCCTGGCTTCCTCAACCGCGGAACCGATATCGGCGGCGAACGGCGCCGCCCGGGCCAGGATCAGAGCCGTCGCCACGGCGACCGGGCGGGCAGGGACCTCCAGCGCCTTGCGGGGCGCAGTCAGGCGGTTGACCGGCGCGTCGGCATAGCTGGCGTCCACGCCGGCGTCGGCCCAGAAGGCCATCAGGCTTTCCAGTTCCTTCGCTTCCGTTTGCCCTTGACCGCCCATGCGTCACCTTTGATTAGAAAGTCCGTCAGATCAACGGGAGTCGCTGGACATGGCCGAGGACGTCGCGCGGGACTCCATGGAGTACGATGTGGTGATCGTGGGCGCCGGTCCCGCAGGCCTGGGCGCCGCCATTCGCCTGAAACAGCTGGCCCAGGCCGCCGGGACCGAGGTGTCGGTCGCCGTGCTCGAAAAAGGCTCGGAAGTCGGCGCGCACATCCTCTCCGGCGCCGTCATCGACCCCAAGGCCCTGAACGAGCTTTTCCCCAACTGGAAGGAGCTGGGCGCGCCGCTCGAGACCGCGGTGACGAAGGACAAGTTCCTGGTGCTCGGCGAACAGGGCGAACTGCCCCTGCCGATGTTCGCGATGCCGCCCTTCATGCACAACCATGGCTGCTATATCGCCTCGCTGGGCAATCTCTCCCGCTGGCTGGCCGGTCAGGCCGAGGCGCTGGGTGTCGAGATCTACCCCGGTTTCGCCGCCTCGGACCTCACCTGGCGCGAGGACGGTTCGGTCAAGGGCGTCGTGGTCGGCGTCGTCGGCATCGCCAAGGACGGTCATCACAAGCCGGACTACCAGCCGGGTATGGAGCTGAACGGCAAGTACGTCTTTATCGCCGAGGGCGTGCGCGGCTCGCTCGCCAAGGTGATCCAGGCGAAATTCAACCTCTGCGCCGATAGCCAGCCGCAAAAGTTCGGCCTGGGGATCAAGGAACTGTGGCAAGTCCCCGCCGCCAATTTCCAGCCTGGCCTGGTGCAGCACACCACCGGCTGGCCGCTGGACATGAATACCAGCGGTGGCAGCTTCATGTACCACTTCGGCGATAACTATGTGTCGATCGGCTATGTGGTGCACCTGAACTACAAGAACCCGTACATCTCACCGTTCGACGAGTTCCAGCGCTTCAAACACCACCCGTCGGTCAAACCTTACCTGATGGGCGGAACACGCATCGCCTATGGCGCGCGGGCCATCACCTCGGGCGGCCAGCAATCGGTGCCCAAACTCAGCTTCCCGGGCGGCGTGCTGATCGGCTGCTCGGCCGGTTTCGTGAACGTGCCGCGCATCAAGGGCAGCCACAACGCCATGAAGACAGGCATGCTGGCGGCCGAGGCGGCGTTCAAGGCCATGGCCGCGGGCCGCGCCGGCGACGAACTGGTTGAATACGAAGCCGCCTACAAGAAATCCTGGGTCGCCAGGGAACTGAAGCTGGTCCGCAACGCCAAGCCGTTGCTGGTCAAGTTCGGCACCGTTATCGGCGGGGCGCTCGGCATGTTCGACATGTGGTGCACAAGCCTGCTCGGCGGGTTCTCGTTCTTCGGCACGCTGAAGCACGGCAAGTCGGATTCGGAATCCACGGGCCTGGCCAAGGATTACAAGCCCATCGTCTATCCGAAACCCGACGGCGTCCTGTCCTTCGACAAGCTTTCCAGCGTCTTCCTTTCCTCCACCAATCACGAGGAAGACCAGCCCGCGCACTTGAAGCTCAAGGATCCCAGGGTTCCCATCGAGATCAACCTGCCGCGCTATGGCGAGCCGGCGCGCCTCTATTGCCCGGCCGGGGTCTATGAGGTGCTCTACGACGAGGCGGGTCAGAACCCGCGCTTCCAGATCAACGCGCAGAACTGCGTCCACTGCAAAACCTGCGACATCAAGGATCCGTCGCAGAATATCGTTTGGACTACCCCTGAGGGCGGCGGCGGTCCAAATTACCCGAACATGTAGGGGCCTCTTTCCACCCGGGGGTAAAAGGACCACACTGGACGTCATGAAACTTGTACCCTGCCTCGCCGCTCTGGCGACCCTGAGCCTGGCGCTTCCCGCTGCGGCGCAGACCGTTGCGCCCCCGCTTCGTCATGCTCCAGCGGCCGCCGCGCGCCAGGCGGTTGAGGCGTCCAGCCCTTCGGTTCTGGCCCTCTATCTGGCCGGCAACGCCGCCGCCGGCGAAGGCCGCTTCGACAAGGCCACCGACTATTTCGCCAGGGCCGCCAGCCAGGCGACCGGCGAGGCCCGCAACAACCTGCAGGAACAGGCTTTCCAGTCTGCCCTGCAGTCAGGCGACATCGCCCGGGCCGCCCAGTTGGCCCCCAGTTTCGAAGGCGGCTCCCAGGGGGTGAAACAGCTGGGTCAGCTGGTCACCGGGATCGACGCGCTGGCCAGCGGCGACAACACCAAGGCGGCCGGCATTTTCGGCGGCAATACCGTTGGCGTGCAGTTTCGTCCGCTCGCCGGCCTGCTGCGACCCTGGGCCGTGGCCGCCTCGGGCGACAAGACCCTGGCCGCGCCGGGTCTGCCGGCCCGCGCCGACGCCGTCACCCGCATCGTCTCCACCTACAATCGCGCCCTGCTGAGCGAAGTCACCGGCCACGACGAGGGCATCGATGACGCCTACAAGGAGCTGCTGGCGCGCGGTCCCGACTTCCTCGAAATCCACTATATGTATTCCTACGCCGCCTATCTTGAACGCCATGGCCGCGCCGCCGACGCGGTCAAGATTTACGACCAGATCCTTGAAGACAGTCCCGACAATGCGCGCGCCGTCGAGGCCCGCAAGCGCGCCGCTGCGCGCAATCCCAAGGCCCCGGCCCCGCTGACCGCCAAACAGGGCGCGGCGCAGATCCTGGTCACCCAGGGCATGCTGTCGGTCGCCTCCAACGATCCGGAGACGGCGCTTTGGTATTTCTGGATGGCCGTGCGCCTCGACAGCACCCGCAGCGACGCCATGTTCCTGGCCTCGTCCATCGAGGCCAGCATGGGCGCGACCGAGGCCGCCCGCGGTCACTTCGGCAACATTCCGCGCACCGCTCCGGAATACGTCGATGCCCGGATTTCCATCGCCGAGACATGGCTGGCCGAACACAACACCACCGAGGCCCTGAAGGTCGCCCGTCAGACGGCCTCGCGCGCGCCGCGAGATCTTTCCGCCCGGGTCAGCCTGGGCAGCGTGCTGTCGATCGCCGGCAAGAACAAGGAGGCGGTCACCGCCTTCACCCAGGTGATCCGCGCCGAGGGCGAGCAGGCCAGCTGGAACCTCTATTACGCCCGGGCCACGGCCTATAACGATCTCGGCGACTGGACCAACACCGAGCAGGACCTGATGAAGGCCCTCTTGCTGTCGCCCGATCAGCCCGAGGTGATGAACTATCTCGGCTACATGTGGGCCGATCGCGGCGAGCACCTGGATCAGGCGCTGGTGCTGCTGACCAAGGCTGCCCGGGCCCGGCCGAACCAGGGCGCGATCATCGATTCCCTCGGCTGGGTCTATTACCGCATGGGCGATATCCCCAAGGCGATTGAGAACCTGGAACGCGCCGCCGAGATGGACGCGGCCGACCCATCGGTCAACGATCACCTGGGCGATGCTTATCTGTCCGCCGGCCGCAAGCTGGAGGCGGTCTATCAGTGGCAGCGGGTGCTGACCCTGCAGCCCGACGACAAGCTGAAGGCCCAGGTGCAGACCAAGATCAACACCCACCAGCCGGCTACGGTCGCCAGCGCCGCGCCGGCCGCGCCCGCCGCCGCCACGCCGTGACGCCGTGAGCCCAAGCGCTTTCGCGCCGGCCAAGGTCAATCTCTACCTGCACGTCGGCCCGCTCGGCCCTGACCGCTATCACCCCATCGAAAGCTGGATGGTCTTCGCCGATGTGGGCGATGAGGTCAGCCTGTCGCCGGGCGGGGCCTACGGCCTCGCACTGGCGGGGCCATACGCCGGCGAGGTTCCCGCCGGTCCTGACAATCTCGTTTTACGGGCCCGCGACGCGGCTATGGCCGAAATGACCAGGGCGAGCGTGCAGCGGTTCGGCCTGCGTCTGGAAAAGAACCTGCCCGTAGCGTCGGGACTGGGCGGCGGGTCGAGCGACGCGGCCGCTACCCTTCGGCTGATGGGCGAGTATCTGGGCCTGCCGGCCACCAAACTCGCCGACCTGGCCCGGTCCCTGGGATCGGATGTCCCGGCCTGCGTCATGGCCCGTTCGCTGATTGCGCGGGGGAGGGGGGAACAGATTTCGCCGGGCTTTGAGAGCCCGCCGATGCATGCGGTGTTGGTCAATCCGGGCCGGGCGGTCTCGACCGCCGCGGTCTTCGGGCTCTTCGACCAGGGCCGCCATGAGCCGCTGGGCGAGGGCCTCGCGGCGCGAACGCTGTCCAGCCTCGACGACGTGCTGGGCGTTCTGGCGGCGACACGCAACGATCTGGAAGCCCCGGCGCTGAGGATCGAGCCGGCGATCGGCGAGGTGCTGGCGGCGCTTCGCGCTTCGCCGGCCGTACGCCTCGCCCGCATGTCGGGCTCCGGCGCAACCTGCTTCGGACTTTGCGAAAACCCGCAGGCCGCCGAAGGCCTGGCGGCAAGTCTTGAACGCGATCATCCCGGCTGGTGGGTGAAGGTCTGCACGCTCTCCTGATCACGAAACCGTGACCTCAAGCAACGCTCTGACCCGGTGGGACGCTATCTCCACAAGCGGCGCCATTCAGGCGCCCTCGGAGAGAAATCATGATTATCAAACTTTTGGCCGCGGGCGCGGTGGTTTGCGCCTTGTCCGCCAGCGCCGCCCTGGCCCAGGACGTTACCTACAAGCCTTCCGATCCGCTGATTGACGCCAAGCAGGCTCAATACAAACCGGTCACCGACGCCGAACGGGCGACCGCCGCCGCGGCGGCCAACGGCAACTATGTGATCATCGACGGCGAGGTTCGCATCCCGGTCAACACCGATGTCGCCGCCAAGGTCGGCATTCCGGTCGAAATCGTCGCCAGCGCCCCGGTGCCGGACACCAAGGAAAACCGCGCACTCTACGGCGGTCCGATGAGCAATGCCGGCACGCGCACGAGAGCGGCGGGAAACTGACCATGAGGCCGGCGCATTCACAAACCGGTGAGCGCCGGCAACGGCCAAGCTTGTTCAAACGCTATCCCTGCAACGGCCCTCAAGGCCGATTGGAGAGTTAGTCATGATGACCAAGATGCTTGCTACGGGCGCGGCCCTGGGCGCACTGGCGTTCGCCGGCGCGGCCCTCGCCCAGCCGGGCGCTTATGAAAGGGACGGCATTCCCGCCTCCAGCCCGACGTCTCCCAGCACGGTCAATCCGATGCCGGAGAGCGCGTGGCCGGAAGCCGCGGCGGTAACCGAAAAGTCCACGGTCAAGGCCCAGGCCGAAGCCAGGATTGAAGCGGACCTTGCGGCCCGCACCCCGCTCAACGTCGATGTCGCCGCCAGGCTTGGCCTGCCGGTCGAGATCGTCGCCAGCGCGCCCGTGCCCGACACCCCCGCCAACCGCGCCATGTATGGCGGCCCGATGAGCCACGCGGGCAAGCAGACCAGACCCGCCGGAAACTGATCCCCCTCATTCCGGCGTTACCGAGCGCGCGTTCCTCCCCCCTCGCGCGCTTGATGATGAAGTCGGCGGGCCCTATGGTCCGCCGACTTTTTCACGCCTCCCCCGGGGATAGTTTTGCCAGACCGCAAACCCTTGTCGTTTCAGGACCTCATCCTGACGCTCCAGACCTATTGGAGCGCGCAGGGCTGCGTGTTGCTCCAGCCCTATGACGTCGAGGTCGGCGCCGGCACCCTGCACCCGGCCACCGTCCTGCGCGCTCTGGGGCCAAAGACCTGGAAAGCCGCCTATGTGCAGCCCTCGCGGCGGCCGGGCGACGGGCGCTATGGCGAAAATCCCAACCGGCTGGGGCACTACTATCAGTACCAGGTCATTCTGAAGCCCAATCCGCCCGACATGCAGGAGCTCTATCTGGGTTCCTTAAAGGCCATCGGCATTGATCCGACGCTGCACGATATCCGCTTCGTCGAGGACGACTGGGAAAATCCCACGGTCGGCGCCTGGGGCCTGGGCTGGGAAGTCTGGTGCGATGGCATGGAAGTTTCCCAGTACACCTACATGCAGCAGGTCGGCGGCCTCGATGTCGATCCGGTGGCGGGTGAGCTGACCTATGGCCTCGAGCGCCTGGCCATGTACGTCCAGGGCGTCGACAGCGTCTATGACCTGGCTTTCAACGATCCGCAGAGCCCGGACTTCAAGACCTATGGCGATGTGTTCCTCGAAAACGAGAAGCAGTGGGCGGCCTACAGTTTCGAATACGCCGACGTCGATGTGCTCAAACGCCAGTTCGAGGACATGGAGCGTCAGGTCCAGCGGCTGCTGGCCGAGGGCAAGGGGCGTCAGGGTCAGGCCCTGGTTCTGCCGGCCTATGACCACGTGCTGAAGGCCAGCCACCTCTTCAACGTCATGAACGCCCGCGGCGCCATCGCCGTGGCCGAACGCGCCAGCTACATCGGCCGCATCCGCGACCTGTGCAAAGCCTGCGCGGCCGAATGGCAAAAGCAGCAGGGAGCGGGGGCATGAGAGCCCTGACCTTCCTTGCCCTCGCCACGGCGCTTTGCCTCTCCGCCTGCGGCGACAAGAACAAGGGACCGACCGTCATGGTCGGCAAGGACGATGCGGCCATGAAGGCTGCCGTCGAGCAGGCGAGGGCGAGCCTGCCGACCTTCTGGGCGCTCTATGAAGCCAAGGACCCGTCGCGGACCGAGTTCGCGGTCAACGCCAAAATGCCGACCCCCTCGGGCGAGTTCGAAGCCATCTGGATCGGCGTCTCTGGTCACAGCGATGGCAAGGTGGGCGGCGTTCTCGCCAACGAGCCCGAAGCCATGCCGGACAAGCACCTGGGCACGGCGGTGCAGATCCTGGAGTCCGACATCGAGGACTGGAGCTACCGCAAGGACGGAAAGACCTGGGGCAGCTACACCACCCGGGTGATCATTCCCCGCCTGTCGAAAGAACAGCAGAGCGACGTCAGAGCCCAGCTCTCGGCCAGCCCCACCGAACAGGCCGCCCCCTGATGCCCCAACTTCTGCTTGAACTGTTCTCCGAGGAAATTCCCGCGCGCATGCAGGCCAACGCCGCACGCGATCTGGAGCGCATGGCCCGCGAGCGGCTGGAAGCGGACGGTCTCGGTGACGCGCGCATCCACACCTATGCCGGACCCCGGCGCCTGACGCTCGTGGCCGATAACCTGCCGGCAGCGCAAGCCGACCGGTCCGAAGAACTCAAAGGCCCCAAGGTCGGCGCGCCGCCCCAGGCCATGGAAGGCTTCCTGCGCAAGGTGGGGCTGACCCAATCTGACCTCACCGAACGCGACGGCGTCTGGTTCGCGACCGTCTCGTCCAAGGGCAAGCCGACGGCCGATGTGATCGCGGCGATGGTCGAGGAGATCGTCCGCAATTTCCCGTGGCCGAAATCGATGAAGTGGGGGACCTGCTCCCTGCGCTGGGTGCGGCCCCTGCAGCGCATCCTCTGCGTGTTCGACGGCGCGGTGGTTCCCATCGATATCGAGGGCATCAAGTCCGGCAACCTCACCGAAGGCCACCGTTTCATGGGAACCGAGCAGGGGCCCTTCGCGGTGACTGATTTCACCAGCTATGCGCTTGGCCTCGATCGCCGGTTCGTGGTGCTGGAAGCGGACGAGCGCAGGAAACGCATCCTCGAAGGCGCCAAGGCCGTTTGCGCGGCCAAGGGCCTGGAGCTGGTCGAAGACGAAGGCCTGCTGGAAGAAGTCGCCGGCCTCGCCGAATGGCCGGTCCCCATCCTCGGCGACATGGACCCGAGCTTCCTCGACCTGCCCCCCGAGGTGATCCGCACCTCGATGCGCACCCACCAGAAGTACTTCGCCGTGCGCGTGCCGCTCGATCTGCGCCTCGCGCCTCATTTTGTGGTCGTCGCGAATATTTCTGCCACCGATGGCGGAAAGGCGATTGCCGCCGGCAATGCAAGAGTGCTCTCAGCGCGCCTGAATGACGCCCGCTTCTTCTGGGACGAAGATAGAAAGCCCGGGAAGTTTGAGCTTTGGCAAGAAAAGCTAGCTGGCGTCACGTTTCACGCTCAGCTCGGCTCGATGGCTCAACGTGTGGAGCGCATCAAGGCGCTTTCCAAATCGGTTGCTGTGGCTTTTGGCGAAGACCCTGTGGACGCGGAGTTTGCCGCCGGTCTTGCTAAGGCCGACCTTGTGTCCGCGATGGTTGGCGAGTTTCCTGAACTGCAAGGAATTATGGGTGCGTACTACGCCGAACAATTCGGCAGACAGATCACAAGCGCGATCAGGGACCACTATAAACCCCAGGGGCGGTCAGATGAATTGCCGTCGACAAGGTTGGCGTGTGCCGTTGCGGTCGCTGACAAGTTCGACAGCTTGGTTTCGTTCTTCCACATCGGAGAGAAACCGACAGGTTCCAAAGACCCGTTCGCTCTGCGACGTGCGGCCTTGGGGATTGTTCGCATCCTGATCGAAACCGGGACTCGGCTTTCCGTTTTGACCCTTCTTACCGACGAGGTTGTTGCGCGGTCGGTACCTGGGGCGAACGCACTAGCGCTCAAGGACGGTGTCCCAGTTACTTCACTTGAAGTCCTCGAATTCCTTGCTGATCGTCTGAAGGTCCAACTCCGCGACCAAGGCAAACGCCACGATCTCGTGGACGCCGTCTTCGCCCTCGGCGACGACGATCTGGTCCGCATCGTCGCGCGCGTCGAAGCGCTCGACAAATTCCTGGCCACCGATGACGGCGCAAACCTGCTGGCGGGCTACAAACGCGCCGCCAATATTCTGCGCTCGGAAGAGAAGAAGGCGCCGCTTCCGGTGTTCGCGAAGCCGATGCGCATGCCGGGCGCCCCGGCGGCCGAAATCACCCTGATCGCCGTGCTGCACGATGTGGCGCCCAAGGTCGAAGCGGCGCTTGAAACCGAAGACTTCGCCGCTGCCATGACCGCGCTCGCGGCCCTGCGCCAGCCGGTCGATACCTTCTTCGACGATGTGATGGTCAATTCCACCGTCGCCACCGAACGCGACAACCGCCTGCGCCTGCTCATGCAGGTCCGCGACCTGATGGGCCGGGTGGCGGACTTTTCGCAGGTTTCGGGGTAAGAGCGGCCATCGCGAGTCTGCCCGGAGTTCCAATGACGCAGTGGGTCTACAGTTTCGGCGGCGGGTCGGCGCAGGGCGACGCCTCGATGAAGAATCTGCTGGGCGGCAAGGGGGCGAACCTGGCCGAGATGAGCTCGCTCGGCCTGCCAGTGCCGCCCGGCTTCACCATCACCACCGAGGCCTGCGTCCACTATTACGCCAATGAGCGCGCCTATCCCGATGGGCTGGAAGCGCAGGTCCGCGCCGGCCTTTCCGCTGTCGAAAAGACCACCGGCAAAACCTTCGGCGATGCGAAGAACCCGCTGCTGGTCTCGGTCCGCTCCGGCGCCCGCGCTTCCATGCCCGGCATGATGGATACGGTGCTGAACCTCGGTCTCAACGACGCCACCGTAGAGGGCCTGGCCGCCCTGGCGGGCCGCCGCTTCGCGCTCGATTCCTACCGCCGCTTTATCCAGATGTACTCGAACGTGGTCCTGGATATCGACCACCACCTGTTCGAGGAGATCCTCGACGAGCACAAGGAACGCCTCGACGTTTCCATCGACACCGCGCTCGAAGCTGAGGACTGGCAAGCCGTGGTCGCTGACTACAAACAGCTGGTCGAACGCACCCTCGGAAAACCCTTCCCGCAGGATCCGGCCAACCAGCTCTGGGGCGCCGTCGCCGCCGTCTTCGCCAGCTGGATGAACGACCGGGCCAAGTTCTATCGCCGCATGCACGACATCCCCGAAAGCTGGGGCACCGCCGTCAACGTGCAGTCCATGGTGTTCGGCAACATGGGAGAAACCAGCGCCACGGGCGTTGCCTTCACCCGCAATCCGTCCACCGGAGAGGCCCGCCTCTACGGCGAATTCCTGATCAACGCCCAGGGCGAGGACGTGGTCGCCGGCATCCGCACGCCCCAGGCCCTGACCAAGGCCGCCCGCGAGGAAATGCACGAAACCCGGCCCTCCATGGAAGAGGCCATGCCCACCGTCTTCGCCGAGTTCCAGGCCACGGTAAACCGCCTCGAGCGCCACTACCGCGACATGCAGGACATCGAGTTCACGGTCGAACAGGGCCGACTCTACATGCTGCAGACCCGGGGCGGCAAACGCACCGCCAAGGCCGCTCTGAAGATCGCCGTGGACCTCGCCGCCGAGGGCCTGATCAGCCACGACGAGGCCGTCATGCGCATCGATCCGGCCTCGCTCGATCAGCTCCTGCACCCCACCATCGACCCGAACGCCGCCCGCGACGTCATCGCCAAGGGCCTGCCCGCCTCGCCGGGCGCTGCCACCGGCATCGTCATCTTCGACGCCGACGAGGCCGAACGCCGGGGGCTTTCGGGCGAGGCCGTCATCCTGGTCCGCGAAGAAACCAGCCCGGAAGACATCCACGGCATGCATGCGGCCCGCGCCATCCTGACCGCGCGCGGCGGCATGACCAGCCACGCGGCCGTGGTCGCGCGCGGCATGGGCCGGCCTTGCGTCTGCGGCGCGTCCGACCTGCGCATCGACGAGGCCGCCGGCCAGTTCACCGTGCGCGGCCGCACCTTCAAGGTCGGCGAAGTGATCACCATCGACGGCTCGAAAGGCGAGGTTCTGGCCGGGTCAGTCGCCATGATCGAGCCGGAGTTGTCGGGCGACTTCTCGCGCCTGATGACCTGGGCCGACGCCGCCCGCCGCCTGAAGGTCCGCGCCAACGCCGAGACCGTGCTCGACGCGAAAACCGCCCGCCAGTTCGGGGCCGAGGGCATCGGCCTTTGCCGCACCGAGCACATGTTCTTTGACGCCACCCGCATCGCTGCCGTGCGCGAGATGATTCTGGCTGATGGAGAGCAGGGCAGGCGGGCCGCGCTCGCCAAGATCGAGCCGTTCCAGCGCGCGGATTTTCTTCAGCTTTTCGAGATCATGGCCGGTCTGCCCGTGACCATCCGCCTGCTCGACCCGCCGCTACACGAGTTCCTGCCGCACACCGCCGAGGACGTCGAGGCAGTCGCCCAGGCCACCGGCCTTGATCCCGCCAAGCTGCTGCAACGGGCCCGGGACCTGCGCGAATCCAACCCCATGCTGGGCCACCGCGGCTGCCGCCTCGGCGTCTCCTATCCCGAGATCTACGAAATGCAGGTTCGCGCCATCATCGAGGCCGCCTGCGAGATGGAAACCGCGCCGGAACTCGAAATCATGCACCCCCTCGTCGGCAAGGGCGAGGAGATGAAGTACCTGCGCGAGCTCACCGACCGCGCCGCCCGCCAGGCCATGGAAGAGATGGGCAAGACCGTCGCCTACAAGGTGGGCGCCATGATCGAACTCCCGCGGGCCGCCATCCGGGCCGGGGACCTGGCCGAACACGCCGAATTCTTCTCGTTCGGCACCAATGACCTGACCCAGACTACCTTTGGCATCAGCCGCGATGACTCGGGGCGCTTCCTCAACGCCTATGTGGACAAGGGCATCTATGAGAAGGACCCCTTCGTCAGTCTCGACCAGGAAGGCGTCGGCGACCTGATCCGCATCGCCACCGAACGGGGCAGGGCGGTCCGCCCGGACGTCAAACTCGGCATCTGCGGCGAGCACGGGGGAGACCCCGCCTCCATCGCCTTCTGCGAAGACACCGGCCTGGACTACGTCTCCTGCAGCCCCTACCGCGTGCCGATCGCGCGCCTGGCCGCCGCTCAGGCGGCCCTGGCGAAGAAGTCATGAGCGTTCCCTCCCGCTTGTCGGGAGGGTGGCTCGACGCGAAGCGTCGAGACGGGTGGGCGAGTCAGCCAGGAGCGGCCCACCCTGGCCGCTACGCGGCCTGCCCCTCCCGACAAGCGGGAGGGAAGAGTGAATCTTGAATCCCTCAAAGCCGGCGGCAAGCGCGCTTTGGCCGAGGCCATCGCCGCACTGGAATCCCGTCCTGACGATCCCGAAGTCCAGGGGCTGCTCGAGGAGGCCTGGGATGCCCAGACCGGCATCGCCATCGGCCTGACCGGCCCGCCCGGGGTCGGCAAGTCCACCCTCGCCAACGCCCTGGTCAAAGCCTTTCGCGGACGCGGCAAAACCATCGCCGTCGCCGCCGTCGACCCATCCTCCCGCGCCTCGCGCGGGGCCATCCTGGGCGACCGCGCCCGCATCGACGCCGATCCGGCCGACACCGGGATTTTCGTCCGCTCCTTCGCCGCCCGCGACCGGCTGGGAGGTCTGGCCGATCTCGCCGCCCCAGCCACGGTGCTCTTCCGCGCCCTCTATGATGTTGTGCTGATCGAAACCGTCGGCGTCGGCCAGAGCGAGACCGAGATCGCCGACATCGCCGACCTCGTGGTCTTCTGCGCCCAGCCCGCCTCGGGCGACGCCCTTCAGTTCATGAAGGCCGGCGTCATGGAAATCCCCGACCTCGCCGTCGTCACCAAGTCCGACATGGGCGCCGCCGCCCGGCGGGCCGCCGCAGATCTGAAGGGCGCGCTGGCGCTGGCCGTGCGTGACGGCGCCCCGCCGAAGGTCATGACCTGTTCAGCCAACACCGGCGAAGGCCTGCCGGAACTCACCGACGCTCTGCTCACCGCCGCTGGATCGCAGACCGGCCCACGCCTGATCGCCCGGCGCCGGGCCCAGGGCCAGGCCTGGATCGACCAGTCGCTGAAAGCCCGTTTCGGGCGGGAGGGCTATGCCGCCGCCGGGTCGGAAACCTTGCTCAGGCCCGGCGAAACCCCCTTTGCCCGCGAACGCACGGCTGCCTCTGTCATCCGACAACGGGGCTGAACTTCGTGTGGCCTATGCGCCACAACCCGCCGCCACTTGCAGCCAAGCCTGAAACCGCCGCCTGAGTGAGCCCGTTGGTCCTGCGGCTGGCGAGGCGTTCCCGAAAGGTGGGCCGATCAGCAGGAGTTGTAGAATCTGTGTTCAAATGAGGTCCTGATCGCCCCAGCTCGGCCACAAACTGTGGCCTGACGGCGACAGGCATAGCCCCATCCCGTTTCTCAGCTAAGCCATTCAAAAAAGGGCGCAATCCCGCCGTTATTGCGTGGAGTTTCGACCGCTCTCTTGTTCTTTTAAAAGGATTCTCCCCATGAAGACTCTACTCGCACTCGCACTCGCGGCCGCCTCGGCCGCTATCGCGCTGGCCGCTCCCGCCTTCGCGGAAACCCAGGCCTCTGTCGGCTATTCGAGTTTTGACGTCGGCTCCAGCAATCTGAACGCCATCACCGGCCGCGTCGGCTGGGCTCCGGGCTCTCCGTCGAATGGCATGAGCGAACTGGCGTTTGGCGTTGAGGGCGAGGTCTCACTCGGCCTCGGCGACGACACCACCGGGACAGGAACCTCGCGGGTCAGTTCCAAGCTGAGCTCCGAGTACGGCGTGTTCGGAACCCTGACCGCCGCGACCGACGGCTTCTCGGCCTTCGCCCGGGTTGGTTTCGCCAATATCGACGCCAAGACAACCTTGGGAACCGGCACGACCGCCACCCACAGCTCGGACAGCGAAGGTGGCCTCGCCTACGGCGCCGGCGCTTCGTTGAACCTCGGTGACAACAGCGCCGTTCGGGCTGACTACACCCACTATGACGTCAACCTGGGCGCAACGCCCACTCCGGCCTTCAAGGGCCATGACGCCAACGTCTGGTCGGTGAGCTTCGTGCGCCGCTTCAAATAGGGTCCTTTTTCGCAAAAAAGTCCCTTCGAGGGCGCGTTCCATGACCGGGGCGCGCCCTCGATTGCTTTTGGGGCTGGCGTTTCGGCGCCGGGCCGGACAGAAATGGAGTCGAAACTGTGGCGCTCGCGCTACAGGAGGTGGGAGCAATCTAGTTCATATATGCCCGTTGAAAGCGGGGGTGCTTTTCGGCCCGTCTCGTTTGTCGGATACTCTAGGTTCAAAAAACAAAGGATTCGCCCATGAAAAAGCTTCTTGCCCTTGCGGCCGTCGCCTCCGTGACAGCCTTCGCGGCTCCGGCTTTCGCCGACACTAGCGCGTCACTCGGTTGGACGGAGTGGACGATCGCCGATTTCGACGCCAACACGATCACGGGAACCGCGTCCTGGAATCAGGGCCACTTCGGTGTTCAGGTCGAAGGCGCCTACGGTATTTCCAACACCAAGGTGGTCAACCCCGGGTCGGGCCACACTGATGAGTTCAGCATTCGGTCCGAAATGGGCGTTTTCGCGACGGCCCAATTTGATGTTGCCGATAACTTCGCCATTGCCGCCCGCGCTGGTCTGGCGACCGTGAACGCGAAAGAGCGTGATCTTGCCACCAACACCCACCAGATCGACAACAACGGCGGCCCGGCGTACGGCGTCAGTGCGACCTGGATGTTCTCGGAAGCGACCGGCCTGCGTCTCGACTACACCCAATACAACGTCGACCTGGGCAAGGATCTGACCAAGGCCGGTTTCCCGCCGTCGTACTCCAATGAAGATCTGTCAACGATCTCGCTGAGCCTGGTGCGCAAGTTCGGCCTCGCCAAGCCGGCCGCTCCGGCGGAAGCCCCCAAGTAATATCAGTTTCGAACAACGACTTTGAGGGCGCGCTTTCCGAAAGGAGAGCGCGCCCTGATCGTTTCAGCCTTCTTTCGATAGCGGTAACGCAAGGCCCACCGCAGGGCCGGCGCCGAGGCGCTCGCGCCGGAAGCGGTAGAGCTCGGCGGGCCGCCCGCCGGCTTGCCGGTCAAACCGGCCAAGGCCTTCGACGAGGTCGGTCCGCTCGAGGCCCCGCCGGAAATTTTGTTTGTGCAGCGCGACGCCCGCGATCGCCTCGACGGTCCGCTGCAACGCCCAGAGCGTGAACTCCGGCGGCATCAGGTCGAACACCACCGGACGATAGCGCAGCTTGCCGCGCAGGCGGCCTAGACCGGTCGCCAGGATGCGGCGGTGATCTGAGATCATTGGCTCGCCCAGCCCACCAGCCGGGGCGCCGCCCCGGTCGCGGGCCGCTTCGGCCACCAGGCGGCACTCGTAGAGCAGCTCATAGCGCTCCAGCACCCGCTCCTCGTTCCAGCGTGCGCCGTCGAGTGCGAACAGCACCCGCGCCCGGGCCAGCCGGTCCTCCGAGCCGTCCGCCCAGCGGGCGAGAGCCGGGGCGATAATCTCGTCGATCATCTCCGGCCGGCCCGCCCGCCAGTCCTCCCAGGGAAAAAACCGCGTCCACGAGGCCCAGGCGGTGTCCGGCGCGCCGGTTTCGGCCGCGTCCGGCCGCAGCGCCAGATAGCCCACCGAAATCACCCGCGCCCCGCCGGCACCCACATCGGCCAGGGGCGCGTCCCGCCCCTCGTCGCCAAAGGTGTAGAGTTGTTCGACATAACCGAGATCGAGGCGCGTCTGCTCGGACACAAAGGCCCGCAGCGCCAGCTCGAAGGTGCGCACCCGGGGATCGAACGAGCCGAACGGCAGGCCGGCCTGGCCCTTGCCCGGCCGCACGGTCAGCACCACCGCCTCGCCGTCCTGAATGGCGACGATGACGGCCGACAGACCGATGACGACAGACAGGGTCATGATCCGGCCATCGCCGCCGAAAGTTCGCCAAAGCGCGTCAGGTAACGGGCTTGCGCCTCAGGCGGCGCCAGCGGCTCCAGCCGGGCGTGAGCGCCGGTGGCGGGCGCGCCAAAGAACTCCAGGCCTTCTTCCAGGGAAAAGCCGGCCAGCTGGGTGGCCTCCAGATAGGCGCTGGCCTTGTCGGCCCGCTTGATCAGGTCAGCGACCGGCGCCGGCAACTTCGGCGGCAGGCCAAAACGCAGGTGGATCGCTGCTTCCAGCCGGTGCTCGAATTCGCGATAGCTGATCCCCAGCGCCGCCTTGAACGGCGAAATCATGTCGCCGACCACATACTCGGCCGCATCGTGCAACAGCGCCGCCAGCCGCCAGCGGGGCGAAAGGTCCGGGCGCAGGCCGGCAGCGATCTCTTCCACCAGCAGCGAGTGCTGGGCGACGGAATAGCCGTGGTCGCCGGTGGTCTGGCCGTTCCACCGCGCCACTCGCGCCAGGCCGTGGGCGATGTCCTCGATCTCCACGTCCAGGGGCGAGGGATCCAGCAGGTCGAGCCGGCGGCCCGACAGCATGCGCTGCCAGGCGCGGGGTGGAATTGCGCGCGCGGTTTTCCTCATTTTCCCCAGTTTCACACGCCTTTGCCGCGACGCACAGAGGCGCCGCCGGGTGAATTCGCAAGCGGGGCCTTACCCAAGGGCAACCGGCCTCCTACATAGGACCTGAAAATCGGGGAGAACCTTTATGTTCATCGTACCTCTGCTTGTCATTGTGGCCATTGCCGTCGTCGTGGCGATGATCGTCATCGGCATCTACAACCGTCTGGTCGCGCTGCGGCAATCGGCCAATCAGGCGTTCGCCGACATCGATGTCCAGCTGCGCCAGCGCCAGGATCTCATTCCGAACCTGGTTGAGACCGTGAAGGGCTATGCCGGTCACGAGAAGGGCACACTGGAGGCGGTGATCGCCGCCCGCAACGCGGCGGCCTCCGCCACCGGCGTCAACGACAAGGTTCAGGCCGAGAATGTGCTGACCGGCGCGCTGGGCAAGCTTTTTGCCCTGTCCGAGGCCTATCCGGACCTCAAGGCCAACACCAATTTCGTCAAGCTGCAGGACGAGCTTTCCGACATCGAAAACAAGCTCGCCGCCGCGCGCCGCTTCTTCAACAACGCGGTCAGCGAGTTCAACGCCGCCATTCAGCAGTTCCCGGCCGTCATCCTGGCTGGCATGTTCGGCTTTACCGAGCGCGCCTTCTTCGATGTCGGCGCGGACCGGGCGAGCCTGAACGTCGCGCCGACGGTGAAATTCTAGGGGCCGGCGGCCTTGGCAGCGGTTGGGCTGAAGACCCACATCTGGAACAACAACCTGCGCTCGGCCTTCCTCCTGGCCGGGTTTCCGGTGTTGCTCATCGTCATCATCTACATTCTGGCCTTCGCGGCTTTCGCCACGGGCCTGTTGCCGGCCGATCAGTTCGCCGGCGGGGCCCTCGGTGGAGCGACCGCGTTCATGATTGGCGGGGCGCCGCTGGCCCTGATCGTCGCGGGCGTCTGGTTTCTCATCGCCTTCTTCGCCAACACCGCCATCATCGCGGCGGCGACCGGCGCGCGGGCGGTGACCCGGGCTGAACAGCCTGAGCTCTACAACATCCTCGAAAACCTGGCGATTTCGCGTGGCCTGCCGATGCCGCGCCTGAACATCATCGACACCGACGCCCTCAACGCCTTCGCCAGCGGCGTTACGAAAAGCCAGTACACCGTCACCGTCACCAGCGGCCTGTTGAACACCCTCGACAAGGACGAGCTCGAAGCGGTGCTCGGCCACGAACTGACCCACATCATCAACCGTGATGTCCGCACCATGATGATCGCGGCGGTTTTCGCCGGCATCTTCACCCTGGCTTCGGAGCTGTTCTTCCAGACCCTGCGGTTCGGCCGCTTCCGCTCGCGCGACAGGAATGGCGGGGCGGTCATTGTCTTCATCCTGATCGCCGTGCTGGTGCTGATCGTCGGCCGGATCCTGGCCGTGGTGGTGCGCATGACCCTCTCGCGCAGCCGCGAGTTCGTCGCCGACGCCGGTTCGGTGGAGCTCACCAAAAATCCCGACGCCATGATCGGCGCCCTGCGCAAGATTTCGGGCCATTCGCAGCTCAACGCGCCGGAGGACGTCCGCGGGATGTTCATCGACAACGGCGAGCGGAGCGTCATGAGCCTCTTCGCCACCCACCCGCCGATCGACGCGCGGATCAAGGCCCTGGTGAAATACGCAGGCGGGCGCGAGGCCCCGTTGCCGGACCACATCGACGCCGAGCCGGTCATCGAGGGGACGGTGAAGTCCGGGACCTTCGGCGGTCCCTGGGGCTAGTTCGTCCGGGGCGCGGTATCCCGTCTGGCCAGGAACGCCAGCCGTTCCACCAGGTGCACGTCCTGTTCGTTCTTGAGCAACGCCCCGTGCAGCGGCGGCACCAGCCGTGACGGATCGTTTTCCCGCAGGGTGTCGGCGTCGATATCCTCGACCATCAAGAGCTTCAGCCAGTCGAGCAGTTCGGACGTCGAGGGTTTTTTCTTCAGGCCCGGCACCTTGCGCATGTCGTAGAAAATCTTCAGCGCCTCGGCGACCAGCTTTTGCTTGATGCCCGGATAGTGGACTTCGACGATGGCGTTCATCGTCTCCTCGTCGGGGAACTTGATGTAGTGGAAGAAACAGCGGCGCAGGAAGGCGTCCGGCAGTTCCTTTTCGTTGTTCGAGGTGATCAGCACTACCGGCCGCACCGCCGCCTTGATGGTCTCATCGGTCTCGTAGACGTAGAATTCCATCCGGTCGAGTTCCTGCAACAGGTCGTTGGGAAACTCGATATCGGCCTTGTCGATCTCGTCGATCAGCAACACCGGGCGGGCAGGGGCGTCAAACGCCTCCCACAGCTTGCCGCGCTTGATATAGTTTTTGACGTCCTTGACCTTTTCCTCGCCCAGCTGGGAATCGCGCAGGCGGGTGACGGCGTCGTATTCATAGAGACCCTGGTGGGCCTTGGTGGTCGATTTGATGTGCCAGGTGATCAGCGGGGCGCCCAACGCCTTGGCCACTTCATAGGCCAGCACGGTCTTGCCGGTGCCCGGCTCGCCCTTAATCAGCAGGGGACGCTCCAGGGCAATCGCGGCATTGACCGCGATCTTCAGGTCGTCGGTGGCGACATAGTCTTTCGTGCCTTGGAAACGCTGGCTCATGAGTCCTCGCAAACATGGGAGGACTGCAAACTAGAGCGGGGCGCGAGGGTTGCAACCCATCGCGCCCCGCAGGAAGTCGATTTGTCGCGGATTTGGAGCGCATTCCGAAAATTGGAGGCCGGTTTTCGGGACAAATGCGCGACCAACAAGAAACTCTAGTCCGCGCCGGGCGAGATCGACACAGGATCGCTGGCCGGGAAAGTTTCTTTCAGGCCGTGATCAAGGTTGTGCTCGGTGTGCCTGTCGCGGCCCTCTTCGATGTTTTCCGACGGATCGGGCTTTTCACCCGCATCGATGACCGAGTCCGGTTTGGGGGAAGGCATGATGATCTCCTTTTCGCCGCGCCCGCTGTGCGAGGGCGCTGGTCGTCAGCAAATCAATCGCTGAGGGCGGCTTACGTTCCGCCCGGCCTGATCAAACCTTCGCCAGCTCGCCGGCGACAACGCCCATGATCTCGCCCCATTCGGCGCCGGCCTCGCGCGTGAACAGGCGCACCTGAGGATACCAAAGGTGCCGGTCGGCTCCCATCTGCACCCACGATCCCGGCGCGCCGATCATCCAGACATTGGCGCCGCAAGCTGCTGCGATATTGGTGGTGGCGTTCGAAAAGCCGACGATCAGATCGAGCGCGCACGACAGCGAGGCCAGATCGTCGAGATCGTTCTTCAGATCGATGCCCGGCGGGGTCCAAATGTCGACGCCCATCTCGGCCTTGGCCTGGGCGATCTCGTCGGCGCAGTCGCCGTACTGCAGATTCACAAAGGTTACGCTGGGGGTCTTCAGCACTGTTTCCCACTCGCCGAACGGCGAGAAGTGGCCGTGGCGCGAGCCCGAGAGCTTCATGCTCTTCCAGAGGATTCCGACCTTCCGGCCCGCCGGCGCGGATTTGAGCACCTCGCGCCAGTGATTGATGCGCCCCTCGTCAGGAACCAGGAAACGCGGCCGGTTCGGAAAGGCGGCGTGGCTGGTGCGGAACCGGCGCAGGGTTGAGGCGATGGGGGTCCACAGGTCGATGCCCGCCTGGTCGCCCAGGAACGGCATGGTGCGGATGGTTTGGCCATTGACGTTGTAGGTCACATGCGCGCCGATCCGCGCGTTCGGAAACGAGCGCTGGAACAGGCTGATCAGGCGCGTCTCGAGCGCGATGGCGAGCTTGCCGTCGGGGCCCAGCGCTTCGATGACGTCCGGCACGGTGTTGGCGAACAGCACCTCATCGCCCAGGCCCTGTTCTGCGATCAGCAGCATCGACTTGCCGGCAAGGTTGTCGGCGGGCGACCATCTCGGCCGCTCGGTCAGGAACTGGGTGACGCCGACGAAGTGCGGATCGAGCCGGGCTTCATAGTCGTCCCAGCCCTCGGCGACCCGGCCCAGGCAGAGCAGGATGGTCGAACGCGACAGCCGCATCATCGCCAGGTCCGACGGATCGGTAGCCAGCTTCAGGGCCGCCTCGCAGTCTTCCAGCGCCTTTTCAAAACGCGCCAGTCCATGCAGGGCGCTGCCGCGGTTGTAGCGGGCCTTGGCGTGAACGGGGTCGAGCCGCAGCGCTTCCTCGAAGAAGGTGATGGCGGTGACCGGATCGCCCTGTTCGCACACCACCGAGCCCAGGGTGTTCCAGAGCAGCGCGCACTCCGGGTGATGCCCGAGCGCGGCCTTGAGCACATCGATCGCCTCGACGTATCGGTTCTGGTCGCGCAGCACGCAGGCCAGGTTGTTGGCCCCGTCGGCGATCTCGGGATGGGCCTGAAAGAAATGGGCGAAAAGCTCGGCGGCGAGATCCTTGTGATCCAGGCGAAACGCCAGCCGGCCGATGTCGTTGGCGATCTCGCCCTGGTCCTCAAGCTGGGGCAGGGCGGTCTCATAACATTTGATGGCGTTGGCGAAGTCGCCCAGCTTTTCCCGCGATATGCCCAGCAGCTGCCAGGCGATCGGGTTGGACTCATCGACCTCAAGCGCCTTGAGCGCCCATTCGCCGGCGCCGGCCGCGTCTTCGGTCCGCACGCACTCTACCGAACGCTGCAAAAACGGGGCGATTTTCATGGCCCTGAGCTCGCCCATGGCCCGATCGAGCATCGCCAGCGAGGACTGCGAGGCCGAATCGCCGGCCAGATCCGCGGCGCTTCGTCTCAGGGCGAGTGGGGCTGCGCCCGTCGTCAGTCCCGTGGGTATTGGGGCCGCGCTGCCGGCGAGCCTTTGTTTTGCGGAGGTTTTTGTCATCGGATGTCCGTCGAAAGCCCTTAATCCGATTGGCGTCGATTATGCTTAATGCTTCGCTAAGCACGATTCAGCCATACAACCGCAAGTCCCCGTTAACGGTGACTGCTTAAGCTTTGTGGCCAGTGTCAGGAATACGCCGGGAACGGCGAGAGATTTTAAGGGGGCGCGACCCTATTGGTCTGCACCCCTTGAAGTGATCCACCCGCAATGTTGGTCTTAGGGCCACTTTTATGAGGATGGAGAGATGGCAAGGGTTCGTTACAAGCCGGAAGAGATCGTCGCCAAGCTGCGGCAGGTTGATGTTCTGACGGGTCAAGGCAAGTC
>CANJME010000019.1 GCA_947475875.1 Caulobacteraceae bacterium
CCTGTCGTGGCGCCAGCCGCGCAGCAGGGTAGCTAAGTGTGGAATAGATAACCGCTGAAAGCATCTAAGCGGGAAACTAACCTCAAAACAAGGCTTCGCCGAGAGCCGTAGTAGACTACTACGTTGATAGGCCGGATGTGGAAGCGCCGCGAGGTGTGCAGCTTACCGGTACTAATAGCTCGATCGGCTTGATCGTTCTTAGTTGAACTCATGTGTTCTTCGTTACGATGACGAAGAACTTGGTATTTACTCATTCTGTGATGTCTTCTCGCATCCGTTTTATTGACCTGGTGGCTATGCCGGAAGGTCCCCACCCGATCCCATTCCGAACTCGGTCGTTAAGCCTTCCTGGGCCGATGGTACTTCGTCTCAAGGCGCGGGAGAGTAGGTCGCCGCCAGGTCTATAAAGCGGATGCGAAGAAGAGCTTCTCAGGACAATTCCTTTCATTCACGTACTAAATTAGGGCTTCGACGCGGGATGGAGCAGCCCGGTAGCTCGTCAGGCTCATAACCTGAAGGTCGCAGGTTCAAATCCTGCTCCCGCACCCAGATTAAAAACCCCGCAGGGCAACCTGCGGGGTTTTTCTTTGTCACATTGCCTGCCCGGCCCGCCGCGCTCATAGCTGACGGCAACGAACGTTCGGGGAGGGCTTCATGTTCGACCAGTTTTTCGCCATCGCCGGCAAGGTCATGGAGCGCCGGCGCAATGCGCGGCTGGCGAGGCCGGAGTTCGAGGCCGCAAGGCTGGAGAGGTTCCGCGCCCTGGTGCGGCACGCCAACACCCATTCGCCCTATTACGCCGAGATTATCGCCGAGCGGGGCATCGATATCGCCACCTGTACCCCGGCCGATTTTCCGGAACTGACCAAGTCGATCCTCATGGCCAATTTCGACCGCATCGTCACCGATCCACGCGTCACCAAACACGCCATCGCTGATTTCCTGACCCGCTCGCACGATCCGAATGAGCGCTACCTCGGCCGGTTCGTGGTGATGCATACCTCGGGCACTTCGGGCGAGGTGGGCTATTTCGTCTATGCGCCGGCTGATCTTGGCCGGGCGTTCGGCGGCAATGGGCGCCGGCGTCTGCGCCCGGCGCTGAAACGTCGCGGACGGGGCCGTTTCCGCCTGGCCTTCTATGGCGCGACGGACGGACACTACGCGGGCGTCACCTCGATGAGCATGGCCGGACGGGGCCTCCTGCGCCTGGTTCTCAAGCTGGGGATTTTCGAGATCAATGCGCCGATGGCCGGGACCCTGGCCGGTCTCAACAGCTTTCAGCCCGACGTGCTTGGCGGTTACACGACCGCTTTGAAGATGCTGGGTGAAAAACAGATCGCTGGCGAACTCGATATCCACCCCATCGCCATCGCCGCCACAGGCGAGACGGTGACCCAAGCCGACATGGCGTTCCTGTCGCAAGCCTTCGGCGGTGCGACGGTGACCAGCGCCTACGGCTGCACCGAGCATCTCGGCCTCGGCTCATCCAACCCGGGCGGCGAGACCATGACGCTGAACGACAACGACCTGATCTTTGAATTTCGTGAGGACCACTCGCTGATCACCAACCTCTTCAACTACACCATGCCCCTGATCCGCTACCGGATGAGCGATATCCTGAGGCCTGTCAGCGGGCCCAACGACCGCGAGCTGGTGATCGAAAACCTGGTCGGCCGCACCGAGCGCACGCCGGTGTTCGTCGGGCGCGATGGCGTCAGCGACTTCATCAGCCCGCACACCATCAACGAGATCTTCGTCGCCGGCGTCACCCGCTTTCAGTTTCAGATCACCGGCGAGACTTCGTTCCGGTTTCCGGTCTGTCTGGATCCGGCGCTGGACGCCGCTGGGCGGGCCAAGGCGGTCGAGGGCGTCAAGGCGCGCCTTTCCGAGATCCTCGCCCAGAAGGGTCTGGATAATGTCGCCTTTGAGGTCCCGGTCGTGGATGACATTCCGGTCAACGCAAAGACCCGCAAGTTCCAGCTGATCGTGGATCTACGAAAGGCCTGACGCCGGATTGCGGACACCCATCGCCTCGCGTCATAGTCGGCTCACGAAATCGCGTGGAGGCGATGAACTTGCGATCTGGACTGGTCCTGTTGCTCGGCCTGATCATGGCCAGCGGATGCGCGGCCGGCCCGGCGGCAAGGCCGGCGCCGGTCAAATCCGATATCCATGAACGGGGCCTTGTCGCCCAGCTCTACACCCCGCCCGGCGCCGCGCGCCGCCCGGCGATTATCCTCCTTGGCGGTTCGGAGGGCGGCATTGACGAGGACGACGCCAAAGCCCTGGCCGCGCATGGCTATCTGGTCCTCTCGCTGGCCTATTTCGGCGCTCCGGGCCTGCCCGATGAGATGGGCGACATTCCGCTCGAGTATTTCGACACGGCCATCGACTGGCTGAAGGCCCAGCGCGGCGCCGACCCCGCCCATATCGGCATGGTCGGTGTCTCCAAAGGCGCGGAGGCGGCCCTGCTGGTGGCTTCCCGCAACCCGGCCATCACGGCGGTGGTCGCCGGCTCGCCCTCATCGGTCGCCTGGCAAGGCATCGGCCGGGCCAGTCGCGAAGGCCGTGGCTCCTGGAGCCTCGCCGGCAAATCGGCTCCGTTTCTGGCCTATGACAATTCCGCGCCGTTCACGACGGTCGGCGATCTCTACACGCGCAGCTGGGCGAAACACGATGCGTTCCCAAACGCGGCCATCGCCGTGGAGCGCATCAACGCGCCGATCCTGCTGGTCTGTGGCGAGAAAGACAAACTTTGGCCCTCCTGCCCGATGGCCGAAGCCATCGACCACCGCCGTGACGCCGCCGCCGTGCGGCCCTCGGTGCGTCTGCTCCGCTACGCCAATGCCGGCCACGGCTTCCTCGGCCCGCCCTGGCGGCCCACCGATCCGGACGAGCGGATGGAATTCGGCGGCAAGGCCGGCCTCAACGCCGACGCGGCGGCCGACAGCTGGCCGAAGGTGCTGCGGTTTCTGGATAGCGCGCTGGGGCTTTAGGGTGCGCACTCGCCCGCCAGGCGGCGGGGGAAGGTCGCGGGTGTCGATGAAAGCCATGGCGGCGCGTCCGCGCCCATCCTAGCATGAGGCGGGTCGTTTCACGCCTCCGTCACAGGCGCGGACTAGGCGTGGGCGGACGTGTTCAAGATGGAGTTGGGCGATGTTCAGGAAGAGCGCGACGTTCACGGCTATTGCGGCGATCATGGCGGTATCCGGCGGCGCCTCGGGTCAGACCCCGGCGCCGGGCGCGCCCAAGGCGCCGACTCTGGAGGAACAGGTCGCGCGCGTCGAACAACGGCTCACCGGCCTGGCGCCCTACGCCAAACTACCCGCCTGTAGACAAAAGGCCGAAGAAGCGCGCTGGCTGCACGCCGGAACGCCGGATCATGGCAAGGCCCGGCCGCTGATCAGCGCTCACCGCGGCGGCAACACGCTCGCGCCTGAAAACACCCTGGACGCTTATGAAGCTGCCTTCGCCCTCGGCGTCGATTTCATCGAGGTCGACGTGCGCGAGTCGAAAGACGGCGTTCTGGTCGCCAACCACGACGATACGGTGGACCGCACCTCGAACGGAACCGGCGCTATCGCCGACAAGACGCTGGCCGAGCTTAAGGCGCTGAACGCCGCCGACTATGCGCCGTGGAAAGGCGGGCCGTTCGATCCCTCGCACATCGCCACCCTGGAAGAGATCCTGCAGCTGGCCAAGCGGGCCGGCGCCGGCCTCGAGCTCGATATCAAGATCGGCAATCGCCACACCGAAATCGCCGCCCTGGTGGCGAGGTACGGGCTTACCGAAAAGTCGATCTTCAACAGCCAGAGCCCGGACACCCTGAAAGCCGCGCCGGGCGCCCGGCTGATTTACAATCGCTCGAGCTGGGAGCCGCCAAGCCTGCTCTACAAGGTCTCCCGCGCTTCCAACGTGTTTGGCTCCAAGCTCTCGGAATTCACGCCGGAATCCATGGTCGCCATCCACGATGGTTGCGGGTTCGCCATGCCGCACGCCTACGACATGGGCGCCGCGAAAGAGGCCGAACAGTTTCTCGCCGCCCGGGGCATGGGCGCTGACGGGGTGCAGACCAATCAACCGGAACTGATCGTGGCGACGGCCGGCCTTAAGGTGAAATCCAGACTGGAGGGGCGAGGCGTCGAAAAGGTGTGTCTGGTGAACAGCAGCAATGGCATGGGCGTCTACGGCAAAAAGCTCGATTTCGTTCGGGGAGGCCAGGCCGTTGCCACCCTCACCACCGTCCAACATGGCTGCGTCAGTATCGGTGACGTGCCGGGCGGCATCGACGGCGTCGAGGTGCGCTTTGCGGGCGACGCGGCCGTTAGCCCGGTGCGGCTCAGGCGGATCGGTCCGGTTCCCCTATAAGGTCCAGCCGGTCGCCAAGGCCTCGAGGGTGGGATAGACCGGGCGCTGGTTGAACACCAATCGGGACGCCGGACGACCAACGACGCGCCGCCATGGCCGATGCCGCCGAAGATCAAGATCATCGACGTCGGGGCGATGGCGTTGGGTGAAGACCTGGAAGCCTATGTCGACTGGCTGCGTGTTCGGCTTCCCGGCGGAAGTGTTTAGGGTCAAGCGTCATTCAGCTCATTTTCAACCGACGGTCCCCGCGAAGGCGGGGACCCAACCGCTCTTTGGAATAAGCGGCGGTGTCGACACGGCATATTCCGCATGGGTCCCGGCCTTTGCGGGGACGATCGGGTGGCAAAAGGGCTTCCTCACGTGACTGGCGTCCAGTCAGGATGGGAGGAACTCCCTTGCCGCGGACAGGAGGCGCTCCTTGGCGCAATGGGACGAAAGGTGGACAAGGAGCCCGCGCCTGTCAATACGGGGCGCATGGACGAAGCGGCGTACGAGGCAAGGGCCCGGCGGCAACTGGCCGCCTGGCGCGCGCAGATGGAAAAGCCGGCCGGCAAGATGAGCGCGGCGGCTCGCAAGCTGCAGTTGCGCATCAACAAGCTGATCCCCGAGCAGGTCCATGCCGCCATCACCGGGGCCATCGAGGCCATGACCAGGGCCATGCTGATCGGCGCCGATTCCACCACGCCCGCGCCGTTGTTGGGTCTTTCGTTACACGAACGCGAGCGGCTGGCCGAGGAGAAGATCAAGGGCTGGCGCCTGGCCGCGGCGGCCGAAGGCGGGGTCGCGGGCGCAGGCGGCTTTTTGCTGGCGGCGGCGGATTTTCCGGCGCTGATCGCGCTGAAGTTCAAGCTCTTGTTCGATATCGCCGCGGCGTTCGGTTGTTCCGGCAAGGATTTCCGCGAGCGCCTCTATATCCTCTCGATTTTCCAGCTGGCTTTTTCGAGCGCTGACCATCGCGGCAAGGTGCTGGTCGGGATGGAGAACTGGGCGACGCGCGCGCCCGCCATGCCGGCGAGCTTCGAGGATTTCGACTGGCGATCCTTCCAGCAGGAATACCGGGACTACATTGATCTGGCCAAACTCGCCCAGCTTCTGCCCGGCATCGGCGCGCCCATTGGGGCCATGGTCAACTACAGTCTGCTGGACCGTCTGGGCACGGCGGCTATCAACGCCTACCGGATGCGGTGGTTCGAAAGTCAGGCTGACTGACGCCCAAAAAAGTGCGGAGCCCAAAACGTCAGTTCCCCTGTTTCAGAGAGCTACGGCTTTGGGCTCCGCGGACCGGTTTTGACACCGGCCATCTTGTTTCAGCTCTTTGGACTCAATCAACCGCGCAGGCGGCGAAAAGGTTCGTTCAAACGGGCGTGATCAGCGCGGTGGCTGGTCCATGACTGCCGGCCCGCCCATGGCCGGATCGCTGGTCGAGTTTTCGCCGCTCTCAACCCGGCCGGCGAGGCGGCGATAGAAACGGGCGTCGCCCTCCACCCGGACGATCAGATCGTACCAGCCGCGCGTGTCGACCAGCGGCCAGCTGTGGTTCTGCGTGGCGCCCGGGCGCAGGGTCACGCGCCAGGGCTTGAGCGCTTCTTCATAGGCGCCCGGCGTGACAGAGACCGTCAGGGGCGTTTTGCCGGTGTTGCGCAAGCCGAGTGCGAAGGCGCGGCCGCGGCTCATGCCGCTGGGCGCCACGGCCAAAATGTCGCTGGCCGGATCGCCGGCAAAGTGACGGTGAAACCCGCCCGGCCCCAGCACCCAGAAGTCATAGGGCCCTGAGTCCCACATGCCGGTCAGGCTCTTGCCGGCGCCAACGGTGTAGCGCCTGGGAACGCAGTCTAGATGTCGGCGATCATAGACCTGGAACACCGCGCCAGCCGCGCCCGGGTTCTGGAAGATCAGGGCGACGGCGCCGCGCTCCGGCCGGTCGGTGACCGTCAGCACATAGGGCAGAGGGCGAGAAGGGCGATGACTCATCGCCTGGATGGGAACGCCGGGCGCGGGTGGCGTCACCGGTGTCTTGCGGCCAGGCAGCGCGCCGGCGCGGGCGGCGACGGCGGCGGTTTCGGGCAGGCGTTCAGCGGGCGCCTCAAAAGGACGCCTGAAGTCGAAACAGCTGGTCAGGTCGCCGCAGACTTCGCGCCGCCAGGCTGAGATATTGGGCTCGGCCACGCCGAAGCGTTTTTCCAGGAAGCGTATCACCGAGGTGTGGTCGAACACCTGGGAATTGACGAAGCCGCCCCGGCTCCAGGGCGAGATGACATACATCGGCACGCGCGGACCGAGGCCATAGGGGCGCCCGGCGAGCGGGTCGGGCGCCGGGTTCGCCGCCGTAGGCGCCCGGCCGGCATAGTATTCGCCGGTAGTGTCGACGGTCGATCCTCCGAGCTCCGCGCCCGAGGCGTCCTTCGAGGGCGGCGCCGGGGGCGGGACATGGTCGAAGAAGCCGTCGTTCTCGTCGAACATCACGAAGAGAACGGTCCTGGCCCACACATCCGGATTGGCGGTCAGGGCGTCGAGCACCCGGGCGGTGTAGTCCGCGCCCTGAGCCGGGCTGGAGGGACCGGGGTGTTCGGAATCCTTGGCCGGCGAGACAATCCAGGAGACCTTGGGCAAGCGGCCGGCCAGCACGTCGGTTTTGAGAACGTCGAGGTGCTGGGTCGAAAGGCCAAGCGCGGTCAGGCGCGGGTCGGACCCCGGGCGCTTGTAATAGCTGTCGCGGAACGTTTTGAACCCGGCCAGGGGGTTGTCCGTGAAATTGTCGGCCATGTCCTCGTAGACTTTCCACGAGATCCCGGCGTCCAGGAGGCGTTCGGCATAGGTCTTCCAGGTGTAGGAATCGGTGGCGTTCTCCACCAGGTGATCGTGCGAATTGGAGATCGAGGGTCCGCCGGCCCGGCCCAGGCCGTCATTGGTTCCGGTCCACAGGAACAGACGGTTGGAGTTGGTCCCGCACTGGATCGAGCAGTGATAAGCGTCGCAGATCGTGAAGGCGTTCGCCAGCGCGTACTGGAACGGCAGGTCCTCGGGCCGGAAATGACCCATGGCGTGTTCGCCCTTGACCGCCGGCCAGGTCGCCATCCGGCCTTCATTCCAGGCGACCTGCGCATCGCCCCAGCCGTGAGGGGTGCCTTCCACCCGCATCAGGGCAAAGTCCTGGCTGGTGTTGAGCGCGAAGGGCGAGATCAGCGGCGGGCCGCCCTTGGCGGTGTTGTTGGCCTGGGTCCAGACGGTCTTGCCGGTGCGGCCAGGCGCGTCGGGGACGGGAATGGGAAAGCGGTCGCCAAAGCCGCGCACCCCCGGCATTTGGCCGAAGTAGTGATCGAATGAGCGGTTCTCCTGCATGAGGATCACCACATGCTCGACGTCGTTGATCGTGCCCGAGGTTCCGCCCGGCGCAATGGCCGCGGCCCGGGCGATGGCGGGAAAGCTCAGGGCCGCGCCGGCGGCGGCAAGGAATCCACGGCGGTCGAGCTGGCTCATCCGGTTTCCCTAAGACTGCCAAACGACAATTGCATGACGGCTCAGATCAGCCGGCTGCGGATCGTCTGACTCAAGAGGTCGATCATGGCCACCGCCACCGAGATGATGATCACGATGGCCGAGACCTGGGTGTAGTTGAAGCTGTTCAGCCCATCAAACAGCACCTGGCCGATGCCGCCCGCGCCGATCAGGCCGAGCACCGTCGCCGACCGGGAATTGGATTCGAACCGGTAGAGGGCATAGCTGGTCCACAGGGGCGCGACCTGCGGGATCACCCCCCAGACAATCTCCTGCAGCCGGCCAGCGCCGGTCGCCCGGATGCCTTCAACGGGCCCCGGTTCGATGGACTCCACCGCCTCGGCGAAGAGCTTGCCGAGCACGCCGCCGGTGCTGATCGCCAGCGCCATGACGCCCGCGAAGGGTCCCAGCCCCACCGCCACCAGAAAGATGGTGCCGATCACCAGGTCCGGCACCGAACGCAGCACATCCAGCAGGCGGCGGACCGGTATCTGCACATAGAAGGGTGTCAGATTGCGCGCGCCCAGAAGGCCCAGCGGGATGGCAATGGTCACGGCGATCGCCGTTCCCCAGAACGCCATCTGGATGGTCAGCCACATCTTGCCGACCAGGAACCAGCCGTTGGAAAAGTCCGGGTGAATGAACTCATGGCCGAACTGGCGCATGTTGTCCGAGTTGGTGAACAACAGCGGCAGCTTGTTGATTTCCACCGGCCCGAAGCTGACCAGCAGCATCAGGATGATCCCGCCCCATAGCACCACGTCGAAGGCGCGCTGGCTGAGCGGCCTCGACGGCGGAGTCAGGGACGGCGGGACGCTCGTCATCTATTTGGCGGCCGGGGCGGGAGCGGTCTTGGCCACGGCTTCAGCGTGAACCGCGTCATAGGCCTTCTGCGCGACCGCAAGCTTGGCCGCATCGCCGGCGGTTTTGGCTTCCTCCAGCTGTTCGGAGGCCTCCATCTCACGCACGGGGATCAGGTGGCTATCGTCGGCCGCCTCGAAGTTGAGGATGGTCAGGGTGGAGAGCAGCGCCCTCTGTCGATCAGCCTCTGGGCCATCGCCGTGGCCATAGGTCATGAAGAACTGGCGGATCTTCTCGCGCGTACCGGCGTCCAGGGTCTTGCGCCAGATGATCGGGTCTTCCGGCAGCGAGGGCGATTGCCAGATCACCCGGATCTTGTCCTCGGCGTGGGGGTCTCTGATTTTCTCGCGCAACATGCTGGACGAATTGTTGGTGGCCGCATCCAGCACGCTGTTGCGGATCGCATTCAGATTGGCCTGGTGGTTGCTGCTCTTGACCGTCTTGAAGCATTCCTCAGGCTTGATGCCGCGCGGGGCGAACAGATAGGTCTTGGGCGCCAGCGTGCCCGAGGTCGACTTCGCATCGCCCATGCCGAAATTCAGCGTCTTGTCGCACTTGAGCAGGTCTTCAAGTGTCGTCTTGCTTTTGGCCGGCACGATGATGATCGAGAAATAGCCGGGAATGCCTGACGGATCGGTGGTGTGGGCGAAGACCTCGCCATTGGCGCGGCGCACGGCCTCCAGGCCCGGCAGGTTCGAGAACCAGCCGAAGTCGACCTGCTTGAAGCGCATGGCTTCCACCAGGGCGGTGTAGTTGGTCAGGTACGAGCCCTTCACCGGAATACCGATCGCCTTGGACATGTCCGCCAGGATCGGTTCCCACTTGGACTGTAGGTCGGCGGCGGACTCTGTGGTCAGCACCCCGAAGTGCAGCTCGGCGGGTGGCCCTTCGGCGGCCTCTTTTTTGGGCCCGCAGGCGGTGACGATGAGCGCGCAAAGGGCGGCGATGATCAGGCGGCGGTTCATGCGGGAAGTCCTTCCGTGGCCACGTCCTCGAATTCGGGTCCGTAGATGTCGATCAGTATGACGCGGGTGAGCCCGCTGGCCGGGCCGTCATAGGCGATGACACCGGCCTTCAGCGCCACGACGCGCTCACAGTAGCGCAGGGCGTGATCCACCTGGTGCAGGGTGACGATCACCGTCATGCCGTCATCGCGATTGAGGGCTTTCAGGGTCTCCATCACGCGGCGGGCGGCGACCGGGTCGAGGGAGGCGACCGGCTCGTCGGCCAGGATCACCTGCGCCTGCTGCACCAGGGCCCGGGCGATGGCCGCCCGCTGCTGCTGGCCGCCGGAAAGGGTGTTGGCTCGCTGACCGGCGCGATCGGCGATACCCACGCGGTCGAGGGCAGTCATGGCCGCGGCCTTGACGTCGGCGGGCCACAGGCCGAGCAGCCCGCGCCAGGCGCCGATGCGGCCCAGCGAGCCCAGTACGACGTTGGTGAAAAGACTGAGGCGTCCGACCAGATTGAACTGCTGGAAGATAAAGCCGATCCGCGCCCGCGCCGCACGCGCCTCCCTGGCCAGCTTGCCGCCGGCCTGCACGGCCAGGCCGAACGCCTCGATACGGCCCTCGCCGGCGTCGATCAGGCTGAGACCCGACAGCGAGCGAAGCAAGGTCGATTTGCCCGATCCCGATGGACCGATCAGGGCGATCATCTCGCCGGCCCGCACCGACAGGCTGACATCGCTGAGCGCCTGGCGTTGGCCAAAACGCCGCGACACATGACCAACCGACAAGATCAGGGCCTGAGACGTCACTCTGATGAAATTCCCCGCACGCGCGCGGTCTCCGGACCAACCAGAGCCGTGCTTTCGATAGATGACACCGGCCCGCATCCCCGTCCAGCGCGGGTGCGCGATGGCGCCATCGGCGCAACAATTCGACACACCTTTCCAATAGACAGAACTTACGATCTGATCTGGTCTTCACCGGGGTGGACAGGTTGAGCATGCACGGCCGCAGGTCGAGTTACTGGGTGTCGGGAATTTGCGCGGCGGCGGTGGCCGCGGCGCCGCTGGGCGGCATGGCCCAACCGGCGAGCGCCCCCGTGGTCCCGGGCCAGGACGTCACCACGCTTGAAAGCCTGACCGTCAACGCCTTTGCCCAGGTGGGCGAGGGCGCCACCTATTTCCAGCCCACCGAACTGCAGCTTGAGGCGCACCAGGCGCGCATGGACGCCATGGACTCCAAACAGGCCGCCCAGCAATGCCAGCAGATCGGCAAGCGGCAGCACCGCGAAGATCTGGGCGATTTCGACCTCGAGGCCCTGTGGAACACCGAATACAACGCCCAGCAGGACGTCTGGCGCACAGGAGAGGCCGCGCGAGTCGCCACCGAAGCGGCGCTGAACGCGCGGGCCGATCTGGTGGCCGGCAAGATCACCCAGGCCCAGTTCGAAGCCGCCGAGATCGCCCGCCAGACCACGGTCAAGGCCTTCCAGGACGCGCAGGCCAAGGCCCGCGAGGCGCACTTCCGCGTCAACGACCTGCAGCAGATGGCCATGGAATATGTCAGCGGCAATCTCGCCGCTGTGCAGGATCTGGAAGCCCACAAGTACGTGGACGGCTGTCAGCCCACCGGCAACGGCACCATCGAGGTGTCAGAGTCGACCACCATGGGCAGGTGCCAGCGCGTGGATTTTGTGGGCGAGCCGCGCGGCGAGGGCATGGAGCAGTTTCGGGGCGAGATCGAACAGCGCACCGCCGAGCGCGCCCGCGGCGTCGGCTCATCCATCTATGTGCCCAAGGAATTCCAGGACCTAAGGATCACCGCGGTCTCGGCCCACGAGGGCGAGGAAAAGGGCGTCTCGTTTCTGCGGGTCGTGGGCACCATCGTCAATTCGCGCAAGAACGCCATCACCGTGCCGCCGCTGTGGGTCGCCGCGCTCGACCGCTATGGCACCGAGGTCAAGGCCCAACAGCTTGAGCCGCCCAGGGGCACGCCCAAGATCCCCTCGGGCGGGTCCATCCCGTTCATCTATGTCTTCAAGCCCATGCCCGAGCGCACCGCCAAGGCGACAGTGACCTTCGCCCCGCTGCACCGCTCGTCCGGCCCGCTGACGCCCGACGCTTTCTGCCCGACGGTGTTCGACGAAGTGCAGTAGCCTAGAACGGCGACAACCGTTCGATCAGCGATTGCGCGGGCGGCGTCTTCTGCACCGCGCTCTGGTCGCCGCGGCCGCCGTAGTTCATCCGCAGGGAGGCGATCTGCTTGTCCTTGATGGTGTTGGACGAGGTGATGTCCTCGGGCCGGATGATGCCGTCGATCGACATGTGCCGCAGTTCGTTATTGGTTTTCACCTCCTGCGAGCCGGAGATCACCAGATTGCCGTTGGGCAGCACCTGGGTGATCACCACGGCCATGGTGGTGGAGATCTTTTCCTGACGGACAACGGCGCCCGAACCGGCATTGGAGCTGTTGGAATTGGAGTTCAGCAGGTTGGCCGGATCGACCGGGCTGGGCAGGATCTTGCCGAGGCTGCTTTCCAGGCCAAACAGATTGGGAATGCCGAGCGAGGCGCCCGATTGGCGGCTGGAGGTCGAGGAATTGCTGGTGGCGGCTGAGTCGTCGATCTCGATCTGCACCGTCAGAATGTCGCCGACCTTGGCGGCCCGCTGGTCCGAGAAGAACGTCCGCGCGCCGTTGCGCCACAGCGAATTGGGCGTCGAGGGCGCGGGGGCGGTGCGGGCATCGGCCAGCACCATCGAGGGCTGCTGGGGCACCATGGCGGCGGGATATCCCATGGGCGAGAGCTGCGGGCCGCTGACAGCTTCCTGCACTGTGCCGCAGGCGGCGAGCGGGGCGGCGAAAACGGCGAACAGGGCGAGAGCACGGATACGCATGAAAAGCACCTCTAACGGGAAGCCAGACGGGACGGATCGGTAAGGGCGGTAGCGCGCAGGGCCTGACCCTCGGGGCCGACCAGCGCCCGGCCGGGGCCAGACGCGATGGCCTGGATGACCTTGCCGGAAACGGTGTTGACGACATCGACATTGTCGCCGACCGCGGCCGGGCCCTTGGCCTTGCCCTTCATCTCCAGGGTCACTCCGCCGGAGGAATAGGTAACGTAGACGAGATCATCCTTCTTGATCACCTGGGGCAGCGACACATCGCGGCGGGAGGCGACCGAGCCGGAACGCAAGGGGCGCTTGGCCGCCTTGCCGATCAGATCGTCGGCGTCTTCGGCCGCCCCGTCGGGCGCGCGCGGCGCCGTTGACCAGGTCAGGTCGTCGGCCCGGACGATGTCGCCGGTCTCCAGGCTGTGCGACCAGGTCAGCACTTCGAGGCTTCTGACGTCGGCGGGCGCGGCGGCCGGGGTGGCGGAAACGCGCGTGGCCGAAGCCGGCGTGGCGGCGGCCGCAGTCGCGGCGAGGCTGGAATAGACGATGATATAGCGCAGGCCGCCTTCGTTGGCCCAGGCATAGCCGTTCTGCTGGACGAGGCGCTGAACCTCGGCGGCGGGAACCGCGATGCTGCCGCCGGGCCGCACCTGCGCGCTCACCGAAACTCTGGCCGTCTCGCCGGTGACGTCGAAGAGATCGCCGAGCGTGATCGGGCCGGCCGAGGCGGTGATCGACTTCAGGTGGGCCGTCTGGGCCGCCAGCGCCATTCCAGCAAAGGACTGACCGGCGCCGAAGGTGAGGGCGATCGTAACCAGGGTGGCGAAGGCCTTCATCAGCTTAGGACTTCATCTGCGAGGTGGCGGCCAGCATCTGGTCGGCGCTGGTGATAACCTTGGAGTTCATCTCGTAGGCGCGCTGGGCGACGATCAGGGCGGTGATCTCGCTGACGGAATCGACGTTGGAGGCTTCGGTGTAGCCCTGCAGCAGCCGCCCGAAGCCCTCCGAGCCGGGAGCGCCCTTTTCCGCCGTGCCGGACGCGGCGGTTTCCAGGAAGAGGTTGCCGCCGAGCGCTTCCAGCCCGCCCTCGTTGAAGAAGGTGGCCAGTTCCAGCTGGCCCTGGATGGTCGGAGCCGTCGTGCCGGCTTGCGTGACCTGCACCTGGCCGCTGGCCGAAATGGTGACGCTGGTGGCGTCCGAGGGAATGGTGATGCCGGGCAGTACCTCAAAGCCGTCCTCGGTGACCGCCCTGGTCGTTGATGGCCAGGTTGCCGGCCCGGGTGTAGCCGGTCTCGCCGGACGGCATCTTGACCTGCAGGAAGCCGCGGCCCTGGATCATCACATCGAACTGGTTGCCGGTCTGGGTGGCCGAGCCCTGGGTGGTGATGCGGTAGACGGAGCCGGCTTTCACACCCGAGCCGACCTGAACGCCGGTGGGAACGATGGTGCCGGAATCCGAGGACTGGGCGCCGGCCCGCTCGATGTTCTGGTAGAGCAGGTCCTGGAACTCGGCGCGCTGCTTCTTGTAGCCAATCGTATTCATATTGGCGATGTTGTTGGAAATGACTTCGACGTTGAGCTGCTGGGCAGCCATGCCGGTCGCGGCGGTACGAAGAGCTCTCATGCCTTAGGTTCCCTAAGTGACCTTGCCGAGGCGCTGGATGGCCTCGGTGTTGAGTTGCGAGGTTTGATCCATCATCCGGGCGATGCGTTCGTATTCGCGGGAAACCTCGATCATCCGCGTGATCTCGATCACCGGCTGAACGTTGGAGGATTCCACTGATCCCTGATGCAGTTTGACGCCCTCGGCAGCGGTCGCGGCCTGGTTGCCGCTATTGCGATAAAGACCGTCGCCGTCTTTCTCGAGCGCGGACATCGAGGCGAACTGCCAGACCGACAGCTTGCCGGTCCTGGCCCCGTTCTGGCTGATCGTCCCGTCCTTGGCGACGGTGACCTCGCCCCGCGAGGGGGCCAGAATGATGTCGCCCGCATCGCCCGCCACCGGCTCGCCGCCGCTGGTGACCAGACGGCCGGTGTCGTCGAGGGTGAAGCGGCCGTCGCGGGTGAAGCGCTCGCCCCGGGCCGCGGCGATCTTGAAGAAGCCTTCGCCCTCGATGCCGATATCGAGCGAACGGCCGGTCTGCGACAGGGCGCCTTGCGAGAAATCGCGGGCAAGACCGGCGCGGCGCATGGTTGACTGCAACCCTCGGGCCAGTCGGAAACCTGAATGAAATCAATGAACAATAAGGTTAAAAGATTGCCGACTGCAGCTTTCGCCCGGCAAGAATTGCCGCTGTTAAGCGCCCTTAAAAACCAGTCCTTAACCATCCCGAGCCATTGATCGGAGCTTAGGATTCTAAAGAACGCGCGAGGGCGGATGCTCGGATTTGGGAAGAAGAAGAGCAAGAAGGGCGAAGCGGCGGAAGCCGAGACCCCCGAGGCCGACAAAACCGCCGCGCCGGAAGGCGAGGGCGCCGAAGGCGATGGGCCCAAGAAGAAGGGACTGCCGATCAAGCTGATCGCCATCGCCGCCGTGGTGCTGGTGGTGCTGGGCGGTGGCGGAGCGGCGGCCTACTTCATGCTTCTGAAGCCGCACCCCGAGGGCGGCGCGCAAAAGATCGCCAAGAAGTCCGAGAAAAAGGAAGGCCATGGCGAAGCCAAGGCCGGCGAGGTCAATCCCAACGGCTGCACCATGAAGGACGGCCCCGACGGGGTTCACTTCTGCACCCTGCCGGTGATGCTGACCAACACCCAGACCACCGAGGGCCGGCCAAACAACCTGAAACTGCAGGTCACCCTTGAGCTGGCCGATCCGGACACCGGCGATGTGATCGGCGAGCAGATGCCGCGCCTGCGCGACCTGCTGCAAACCTTCCTGCGCGAACTGCGTCCGGAAGATCTGGCCGGCAGCGCCGGTGATTATCGCCTGCGCAACGAAATCCAGCAGCGCGTCAACCTCGTGATCGCCCCGGCAAAGGTCAACGCCGTGCTGATCGAAGAGATGCTGCAGTCCTAGGAACAGTAATGGCCGAACCCGCACCCGCCGCTGAACAGGCCGATCCGTCAGACATGGCGGCGTGGGCGGCTGAGAACGCCACCGAGCCCGCGGCTGAAACCGGCGAGGACGCATCGGCCGACGACTGGGAATCCGGCGCCGCCGCAGCGGTTTCCGAGCGCATTCTCAACCAGGATGAAATCGACAGCCTGCTGGGCTTCGAGCTGTCCGACACCGAGGACGGCGAGCGCACCGGCATCCGGGCGATCATCAATTCGGCGCTGGTCTCGTACGAACGCCTGCCGATGCTGGAAATTGTCTTCGACCGCCTGGTGCGGCTGATGACGACGTCCTTGCGCAACTTCACCTCGGACAACGTCGAAGTCAGTCTCGACAACATCTCCTCGATCCGTTTCGGGGACTATCTGAATTCCATCCCGCTGCCGGCCATCCTCTCGGTGTTCCGGGCCGAGGAGCTCGACAACTACGGCCTGCTGACCGTCGATTCCAACCTGATCTATTCGATTGTCGATGTACTGCTGGGCGGGCGCCGCGGCACCGCGGCCATGCGCATCGAGGGCCGGCCCTACACCACCATCGAGCGGGTGCTGGTCCAGCGGATGGTCGAGGTCGTGCTGGCCGACGCCAAGGCCGCCTTCGAGCCGCTCACCCCCGTGACCTTCAACCTCGACCGGCTGGAAACCAACCCCCGCTTCGCCGCGATCGCACGTCCTGCCAATGCGGCGATCCTGATCAAGCTGCGCATCGACATGGAAGACCGCGGCGGCCGTATCGAGCTCTTGCTGCCCTATGCGACGCTGGAGCCCATCCGCAAGATGCTGCTGCAGCAGTTCATGGGCGAGAAGTTCGGCCGCGACAACATCTGGGAAAGCCACCTGGCCACCGAGCTGTGGACCACCCAGATGGAAGTTCGGGCCGTGCTCGACGAACAGCAGATCTCGCTGCGCAAGGTGCTGGAATTCAAGGTTGGCGACACCCTGATGCTCAACACCACGGCCGAAGGTCCGATTGAATTGCGGGCCGGTACGGTCTCGCTGACCACCGGCCAGATGGGCCGCCGAAATCACCACATTTCCTTCCGCTGCAACGGTCCGCTGACGGCCGGCGCCCGCCGAACCATCCAGGAGCAAGCATGAGCCTGATCGCGATCTCCCTGAACCTGATCCTCTGCCTCTTGCTGGTCTGCGCGCTCGCCTACGGCATCCGGCTCGAACGGCGGCTGAAGGCCATCCGCGACGGGCAGCTGGCGTTCGGAAAGGCGGCAGCCGACCTTGACGCCGCCGCCGAGAGGGCCCGTGCAGGTCTGGCCGAACTTCGCGCCACGACCGATGAGTCGACCGACCTGCTGGGCGGGCGGATCGCGCGCGCCCGCGAGGCGGCTGAGCGGCTGGAACGCGCGACAAGCCGCGCCGAGGCGGTTCCGTCTTTTGCGCCTGCCCCCGCCACCGCCCCCGCCATGTTCACCGACCCCATCGCGCCCGAGATGGCCCCTGAAGGGGGGCTGTCGGCCCTGCTGGCCCGCCTTAAGGCCTCGGAAGGCCCGGCCCCGGTCCAGGCCGAGGCGGCCCAAGACGATCGTCCGCAACGCTCATTCAAGCCGCGGGTGGACGAGGATCTGTTCGACGACGCCGGAGCCTTCGCATGAGCCGGCTGCCGCGCATCCTGCCGCTCGCCGCCGTGGCGGTGGCCGGCGTTCTGGCGATCAATCTGATGGCCGGGGCCCGCGATTTCCCGAGCCTTTTGTCCGGCGCCCGCGCCTGGGCGGAAGATATCGCGCCCAAGGCCAAGGCGGGCGGCAAGGCTGCCCCCAAAGCCGCTCCCGCCGCCGCTTCGACACCCGCGCCTCTGCCGGCGCTGAGTCCATTGCCGCCAACCCCCGCCCAGATCGCTGCGGGCGTATCCCCAAGCGGCGCGCCCCAATGCGTGCCGGGACTGAACGACCTGGCCGCGCGGGCCGAGCTGTCGCCTGCCGCCTTGCAGAACCTGCAGAGCCTGCAGGCGCGCAGCCGCCAGCTCGACGATCGGGAAAAGGGCCTGGACAACCAGACGGCCCTGTTCAGCGCCACCGAGGTCAAGCTCGACGGCAAGATCGTCACCATGCAGGACCTGAAGAAGCAACTGGAAGCCCTGCTCGGTCAGGCCGATGTGCAGGAACAGGCTGAAAACGCCCGGTTGGTGAAGACCTATGAGACAATGCGCGCCCAGCCGGCCGCCGCGGCGCTCTCCGCCATGAGCGATGAGGTGCGCCTGCCGATCATGGCGCACATGAAGGAAGCCAAGCTCGCCGAAGTGCTGCGCTACATGAGTCCCGCCGACGCCGCGTCAGTGACCCAGAAACTGGCCCAACGCACCTCCAGCGCCCTGGCGCTCGACCGGGCCAAGGCCGCCATCGCGGCGAGCACCCCATCCACGACCGCGGCTCCGAAAGCCGGCGCGCCCGCGCCCGGCCGGTCCGGAACACCGGCCTCGACGGCTTCGAACACACAGCCCAAGGCGGCCACGCCACCCGCGACCACCCCGCCGGCCGCCGCGCCCAAGACCGCCGCCGCAACGCCCGCGCCCGCTCGCGGCGGGACCGCGCCGACGACGGCCGGGGCGCCGGCGCGCAGTGCGACCCCGCCGGTCGCGGCGGCGACACCGCCTGCTGCCGTCCCAACGCCTTCCGCCCCGCCCGCCGCGGCCAAGGCCGCTCCGAAGACGGGATAATCCATGGCCCGGCGCAAACATCTTCTTTGCACCAGCGTCGCGGCGGCCTGCCTGGCCGCCGCGTTTGGCGCGCCTGAGGGTGTGTTCGGTCAGGCCGGCAGGACCGCGCCCAGCGCCGAGGCCCTGGAGATCCGCGCCGGCCAGGCGGCCGACTTCTCGCGCATCGAATTCCGCTGGGCCGGCGGCGCCAGCGCCGCCGCCAAGCGCGAAGGCCAAAAACTTACCCTGCGCTTTTCCCGCAACGCCGCACCCAATGTGGCAAATCTCAAGGCCTTTCCGCCGCGCTGGCTGAAAGACGCCGCCGCCCGATCGGTCGACGGTCACCTGGAAGTCGAGCTGACGCTCGCTGAGGGCGCTGACGCCAAGGTCGGCCAGGCCGACGGGGCGACCTACGTCAATCTGTTCGAGGCCAAGGCGGCGGCCGCCCCGGCCGTCGCCGCCCAGCCGCTGACGCCGCCCCGGCCGGTCAAGGTGATGGCCGAATCCACCGCCACCCAGACGACTTTCAAGTTCGCCTGGCCGGAAACCGTCGCCGCGGCCGTCTTCCGGCGCGGCGAGAGTGTCTGGATCGTCTTCGACACCCCGGCCGTCATGGACATCAAGGATGTGCCGCACGTCGCCCCACAATTTTCGAAGATCGAAGTGGTCAAGGGTGACAGCTATTCGGCGATCCGCATTGAATCGCCCGTCGTCGTCCCCGTCTTGGCCAGCGGCGGTGGCAGCCAGTGGACGATAAGCCTGGGCGGGCCGCCCGTGCCGGCCTCGACCGGCGTTACCCTCGGCCGCGACACCGAAAGCGAGACGCCAGGCCTGCAGGCAGCGCTCGCCGGCGCCACCCGCGCCATCTGGATCGACGATCCTTCTTCGGGCGACCGTTTCGTCGCCGTGGCCGCCCTGGGCCCGGCCAAGGGCATGGAGGCCCGCCACCGCTACGCCGACCTCACTATCCTGCCGACCCTGCAAGGTGTCGTCATAGAGCCGCGCGCCCAGGACCTGACCGTCAACGTCCAGGGCGATCTGGTGAAGATTGGCCGCCCGCAGGGCCTGGCGCTCTCCTCGCTCTCGGCCATCACCTCCAGCCTGGCGCTGTCAGACGGGCCGCAGGCCGCGCAGATGCCGGCCCTGGTGGACTTCGAAGGCTGGTCGCGCCTGGGGCCGGAAGGCTTCTACAAACGCTACGACGCGCTGCGTAACGCCGCGGTGGAGGAGTCGGCGACCGACGCCCAGGCCAATACCGGCCGCCCGCCGCAGATCCAGGCGCGTATGGCGCTGGCCCGCTTCCTGGTCGGCTCGGACCTGGAGTTCGAAGCCATCGGCGTGCTCGACCTGGTGGCCAAATCCTACCCCTCAATGCTGTCTGACCGCGAGTTCCGCGGCCTGCGCGGCGCGGCCAAGGTCATGGCCGGGCGCTATGACGACGCGGCCGTCGACTTCGCCTCGCCGGTGCTGAACGGTGAGCCCTCCGCCGCCCTCTGGCGCGGCTATATCGCCGCCAAGGCCGGCCGCTGGACCGACGCGCGCAAGGCCTTCGGCGAAGGCTATCCGGCGCTTGGGCTGGTGACGCCGGACTGGCGCGCGCGCTTTGCCCGGGCCGACGCCGAGGCTGCCATCAATCTGAACGATCTGAAGACCGCCCAGACCCAATTGACCTATGCCGCCGCGGTCGGGGCCAGCCAGGCGGAGGACCTTGCCACCAGCCTTTGGCGCGGCCGGCTCTATCAGGCCCAGGGAAATCCGGACAAGGCGCTGGAAATCTATGATCTCGTAGCTGCCGCTCCACGCGCCGAATTGTCGGCCGCCGCCACCTTGTGGGCTGGCAAGCTGCGGCTGACCCAGGCCAAGATCACCCCTGCACAGGCCGCCGACATCTTCGATGGCCTCCGCTTCCGCTGGCGGGGCGACGCGATCGAGATCGAGACGATCCGCACGCTCGGCCAGCTGGAGGTGTCGCTGGGGCGCTATCGCGAGGCGCTTTACGCCCTGCGCTCAGCTGTGCAGCGCGACGACGACGTGCCGGGTGTGGCCGAGCTGCAGGCCGACCTTTCCAATATCTTCCATTCGCTGTTCATCGACGGCAAGGCCGATGGTTTGCAGCCGCTCGATGCCCTGGCGCTTTGGGACGATTTTGCCCCCACCCTCGCGCCGATCGGGGCCGAGGGCGACCAGATGGTCCGCAACATCGCCCGCCGGCTGGTGGACGTGGACCTGCTCGAACAGGCCGCCGTCAATCTTGAATGGCAGGCCAACGGCTCGGGCCGTCTGCAGGGCGTCGCCCGCGCCGTGGTCGATACCGACCTGGCCATGATCTACCTGATGGACCGCAAGCCGGAGAAGGCGCTGAACGCGATCAACGTCTCGCGCACCACCGTGCTGCCCAACGATCTCAATACGCGGCGGCGCTTGCTCTCGGCCCGCGCCCTGATGGGCCTTGGCCAGTACGATACGGCGCTGGAAATGCTCGAACTTGAAAAGTCCGGCGAGGCGGACGAACTGCGCGCCGAAATCGCCTGGGGCGCCAAGGACTGGGCCAAGGCCGGCGCCGGCTATGAAAAGCGCCTGGCCGACCGCTGGAAAAACCCCGCCGCCCTCACCGTCGAGGAAGAAACCCGCCTGCTGCGCGCGGCGATCAGCTTCAGCCTGGCCAATGACGATCCGGGCCTCGCCCGTCTGCGGGACCGCTATTCAAAGTACCTGGAGGCTTCCCACTCGCCGGACTCGCTTCGTGTGGCGCTGGCCGGCATCGACGAGGCCAATCTGAAGCCCGCTGACCTCACCAAGGTGATGACCGACGGCGACACCTTCACCGGCTGGGTCAACCGCATGAAACAGCAGTTCCGCCAGCAGACCGGCCCCGGCGCGAGGCCAGCCGGTCAGCAGACGGCGACGGGAACCCCTGCCGCGAAGGCGGGATAGGGACCGCCTCAGACCCTTTTTTCGGCCAGATAACCCGGCAGGGCGGCGGCCTGTTTGATCCAGCCGGCCAGCTGCGCCTCGTCCACCTCGTCGCTTTCGTGGATGTCGAGGTATCGCACGTCCTTCTGCTTGCTGGGTCCGGGCAGGGGCGGGGCCAGCGCCGCGCCTTGAAAGAACGCCAGCTTCAGATAGCGGGTGTAGGCGTGAACGCTGAGGAACCAGCCCTGGCCGTCCAGCCCATAGAAGGGCGAGTTCCACTTCACTGCCTTGCGCACGTCAGGCACGGTTCGCTCGATGAGCGCATCGAGCCGGCGCATGGCCTCGCTTTTCCAGCCCGGCGCCGCGGTGATCCAGGCCTGCACGGGCGCATCGCCGTCGGCCTTGGCGATCTGCGGATTGCCGCCCGACAAAAGTTTGGGCGTTTTGGTCATTTCGACAGGTTCAGCGCCACGGCGGCCTGAACCAGCGTCTTCAGCGCCCCTTCATTGACCTTACCGCCCTCGAAAAAGTCGATGGCGCGCCGTACGTTGCCTTCCAGGCTGGAGTTGAAGAGCCCTTCCGGGTCGGGCAGGGCCGCGCCCTTGGCGAAGGTGAGTTTGACGTGTTTCTTGTAGGTCTCGCCGGTGCAGATGATGCCGGCGTGGGACCAGACCGGCGTCTCCCACTTCCATTCCTCGACAGCATCGGGGTCGGCCGCGCGGATGACGCCGCGCACCCGGCTCAGCATCTCGCCGCGCCAGTCGTCCAGCACCTCGATGCGCGCGTCGATGTGCTCGGAAGCGGAGAAACCCGCGTGGGCGGGGTTTTTCTTCCTCATGGCGGCGCCTCCGCGTCGGGCGATCAGTCGTTGCGACCCTGTACCTTCTCGAGGCCGGGGATTGCTACTACCCCGACGCGGCCCTGTGGAAACTCTCCACCAGTGATCCGGCCACCAGTCGCCAGCCGTCGACCAGCACGAAGAAGATCAGCTTGAAGGGCAGGGAGACCACCACGGGCGGCAGCATCATCATGCCCATGCTCATCAGTACGCTCGCCACCACAAGGTCGATGACCAGGAACGGCACGAAGAGCAGGAACCCGATCTCGAAAGCGCGTTTCAGTTCGCCGATCATGAAGGCCGGGACGATCACCTGGATCGGCAGATCGTGAAGATCGGCCGGGCGAGCGGTCTGCGACAGACGCACGAAGAGGGCGATGTCGTCCTCCTTGGCCTGGCTGAGCATGAAGGTCTTGACCGGATCGGACGCCGCGCCGAACGCTTCGGGCAGCTGCATCTCGTGCGCCAGCAGCGGCTTGATGCCGGCATCGTAGGATTGCTGGAACGTCGGGCCCATGACGATGGCGGTGAGGAACAGCGCCAGGCTGACGATCACCGCATTGGGCGGGCTCTGCTGCAGGCCGATGGCCGTGCGCAGCAGGCTCAGAACCACGACGATCCGCACGAACGAGGTGGTCATGATGACGATCGACGGGGCCAGTGTCAGCACGGTCAGAAGCCCGATCAGCTGCACCACGCGGTCGGTCAGACCGGCCCCGGAACCCAGGTCGATATTCACCGCCTGGGCCAGCGACAGGGCCGGGAATATCAGGCAACAAATTGTTGTAATAAAAGAAAATAATGCCGCTTTCCTGACGTCAGACCACAAGGCCTTGCGCTGCTCGCGGCTGAGGGTCTTGCGCTGCTGGCGGGTCAGGGGATCGCGCTTCACTTCGGCGCCTCCGGGCGATGCTCGATGGTGCGGCCCTCGCCGATCAGGATCAGCCGCTCGCCGCCGTCGACACGCACCAGAACCAGCCGGCTCTTCGGATCGAGGACCAGGGTCTCCAGCACCGCCAGCCGCCGGTCGGCGCGCACCTGTTGCAGGCGTTTGGTCAGCTCCGGGCCATAGCGCCGCATGGCCCACACCCCCAGGCCGAACAGGCCGAGCGTCACGGCCAGGGCCGCGATCATCTGGGCGATTTCTGCAAACTGCATAGGGGGTTCCGGAAAGGCTTAAGCCCATCCTCTGGGCCCCTATGGTTAAGGGTGAATTAACTATGATCGTTCACCTTTCGGGCATGGACCTGAACGCCATCCCGCTGTTCACGATGCTGCGCGGCAAGCTGGGCTACCTGAACCAGCGCCAGCAGTTGATCGCCCAGAACGTCGCCAATGCCGACACGCCCGGCTTCACGCCCAAGGACCTGAAGGCCTTCAGCTTCCAGGGCCAGCTGGACGCGCAATCGAGCGGCGCCGGCATGCACATGAAGACCACCGACGCGCGTCACATGACGGCGAGCGCCGGCGGCGCGGGCGGCGGGACCAGCCTCAACGCGGTCAACTGGACCCCGCAGGATGCGCCTGACGCCGAGACCACCCTGGACGGCAACCAGGTCTCTCTCGAGGACCAGATGGTCAAGATGAACCAGGCGCGCATGGACTATGACGCGGCCATCACCTTCTACCAGAAATCCATGAGCCTGATCCGCATGGCCGCCCGCCGGCCGGGGCTATAGGGGCGTAAGCGATGAGCGATAGCGTATCCTCCTCGACGGCCATGAGCATCGCGGCCACCGCTCTGCGCGCCCAGGAAGCGCGCATGCGCATCATCGCCGAGAACATGGCCAACGCCAATTCCACCTCCAAGGAACCGGGCGGCGATCCCTATCGCCGGCAGGTGCCGGTGTTCGAGCCCATGACCATCGAAGGCGGCGCGCGTGGGGTGAAGATGGCCCGCGTCCAGCCCGACAAGACCCCGTTCAAGACCGAGTACGATCCGTCCAACCCGTCGGCCGACGCCACGGGCTATGTGAAGATGCCCAACGTCGATCCGCTCATCGAGGCGCTGGATCTGCGCGAAGCCCAGCGGGCCTATGAGGCCAGCCTCAATGTCATCGAAGCCTCGCGCGACATGCAGTCGCGCACCCTCGAACTCTTGAAGAAATAGGAGCCTGATCCATGGTCGCATTGACAGGCGCGGGCGCCTACGCCGCCATCCAGGCCCAGGCCGACAAGGCGCTGGGTGCAAGCCAGTCGATCGGCGCGGCCAGCGGCGGGGAAGGTCCCGGCTTCGGCGACCTGCTCAAGCAGGTCATGAGCGACGCGGTCGGCCAATCGAAAGCCGCCGAAACCGCCATGACCAACCAGGTCCAGGGCAAGGCCGAAATGGTCGACGTGGTCACCGCCATCGCTTCGGCCGAAACGAGCCTGGAGACCATGATGGCCGTGCGCGACCAGGTCATCGCGGCCTATCAGGAAATCATGCGGATGCCGATCTGACGCATCCCCAAAGTAAGACCCCATTAACCATAAAAATGCGACTTTGCGGGGCATCTGCCCCCACCCCGCGAAGGCCCCTTTTCCATGAACGGCGCTGAAGTTCTCGATGTTGGCAGGGACGCGATCTGGCTGACCATTCAGCTGGCCGCGCCGGTGCTCATCGTTGGCCTCGTCGTGGGCGTCGCCATCGGGCTGATGCAGGCCCTGACCCAGATCCAGGAAGCCACTCTCGTCTTCGCGCCCAAGATCGTGGCCATCTTCGTTTCCCTGCTCATCTTCCTGCCGCTGATGGGCGCGCTGATGGGCGGCTTCTTCCGCGAGATCGCGACGCGGATCGCACAGGTCTGACGGCCGATGGAAAGCTACGCCACCGCGCGGGAGGTGTTCGCCGCCGGACTGGTGTTCGCCCGGGTCGCGGCCATGCTGATGGTCCTGCCGGGCCTCGGTGAAGCCTCTGTCCCGGCCAGAGCGCGCCTGTCGCTCGCTCTCGTCATCGCCATCTGCGTCTTTCCGATCGCCGCGCCCCACCTGCCGGCTATCCCGGAGACCACCGGCGGTCTCGAATTCATGATCGTTCGCGAAATCCTCGTCGGCCTGCTGATCGGCGGCACGCTGCGGCTGATGATGAACGCCCTGGCCGTCGCCGGCGAAATCGTCTCGTTGCAGACCACCCTCAGCTTTTCCCAGACCGCCAATCCCCTGGAAGCCCAGCCAACCGGCTCGATCCAGGCTTTCCTGAGCGTGCTGGGCCTGGCGCTGATCTTCGCCACCAATCTGCATCACATGTTCATCGGGGCGATCTTTTCCAGCTACACCCTCTTCCAGCCCGGCCACGACCTGCCGTTGGGCGATGCCGGGTTCCTGGCCGTCCAGACGGTCGGCAAGGGCTTTTCGCTGGGCCTGCAGATGGCCGCGCCGGTCGTTGTGTTCGCCCTGGTGTTCAACATCGCCTCGGGCCTCGTCGGCCGGCTGATGCCGCAGTTCCAGATCTATTTCGTGGCCTCGCCGCTCGCCGTCATTTTTGGCCTTTCGATCTTCGCGCTCAGCCTCGGGACCATCGGCATGGTCTGGATCGGTCGCTACCGCGAAGTCACTGACAGTTTCCTGGTTCATTAGATGGCCGAACAGGACGCCGCCTCGAAAACCGAAGAGGCCTCCCCGAAAAAACTCGAGGAGGCCCGCAAGAAGGGCGATGTCGCCAAGTCGCAGGACATCGCGCCCCTGATGGCGCTGACCGCCGCCTTCGCCGTGGTGGCCATGGGGGGAGGGTTCCTCTCCCGCCGCATGGCCGAGGACATGCTGCCTTTCATCGCCCACCCCGACCAGATTTCGCTGCAGGGCACGGGCGGCGCCCAGGTGCTGAAGATGGCCGCCGCCGCCGCCGGCCCGCCGCTGTTGGCCGTGGTGCTGGCCGCCGCGCTGGCGGGCGTGATGGGCAACCTGATGCAGCACGGCTTTCTGTGGACCACTGAAAAGCTGACGCCGGATTTTTCGCGCATCTCGCCAGGCAAGGCGTTCGGGCGGATGTTCGGCCTCGACGGCTGGGCCCAGTTCATCAAGTCGCTGCTCAAGATCGCCACGGTGGGCGCGGTGGCCTGGTGGATCCTCGCGCCCCGCTTCGGCGATTTCGCCGCCATCGCCCTGATGAGCCCGGCCGCCATCCTGCCGGCCACCATCGAGATCGTCAAAGCCCTCTTCATCGCCGTGATCGTCTTCATGGCTGTGACCGCCGGCGCCGATTTCCTCTGGCAGCGGTTCCGTTTCCTCGACCGCATGAAAATGACCAAGGACGAGCTGAAGCAGGAGCACAAGAACACCGAAGGCGATCCGCACATCAAGGCCAAGCTGCGTCAGATGCGCATCGAGCGCTCGCGCCGCCGGATGATCCAGGCCGTGCTCACCGCCACCGTGGTGATCATGAACCCGACCCACTACGCCGTCGCCTTGCTCTATGAAGAGGGCCAGGCCGCCGCGCCCAAGTGCGTCGCCAAGGGCCTCGACACCCTCGCCCTCAAAATCCGCGAGATCGCCGAGGAAGCCGGGGTGCCGGTCATCGAGGACCCGCCGCTCGCCCGCGCCCTCTACTCGGCCATCGAAGTCGACGAGGAAATCCCGCCCACCCACTTCCAGGCGGTGGCCAAGATCATCGGGTTTATCCTGGCCAAGGCCCGCCCCGGACCCCGCGCGCGGCCTCTGGCCCCGGGCAGGCTATGATGCGAGGGTGATTCGGATGACGCGCTCACCGGCCCCACCCGTCTCGTCGCCACGGGCGACGAGCCACCCTCCCCATGAAGGGGAGGGAAGAGCATGAAACCGGCCCGGCGCTTCGACTGGATCTGGGCTGTTGGCGCGGTGGCGTTTGCCATCGCAGCTGCCGCCGCCGCCTGGCCGGCGATCAAGGCCGGACCGCAGACGCTCTCCAGCATCCTGCTGCTGGTGGGCCTGGCCATGGTGACCGGCCTTGGGCTCATCGCCTTCCGCCCGCCGGCGCCCGACAGCGATGACGACGCGCTCGCCATGATCGAGGCCTTCGAGGGCCCCGCCGCCGTGGTCAGCTCGGCCGGGCGCATCCTGTCGGCCAACGAAGCCTGGCGCACGCGCATCGGCGCCTCGTCCCGCCTGACCGCCAGCCCCATCGTTCACGCCGCCATCAAACAGGCCCAGCGCGGCCTGGTGGGCGAGGCTCGGCTGAAAACCACCCACGGGCCCGAGGAAATCCTCATCCAGGCAGCCGGCGAACGGCGCCTGGTCGTGCGGCTGGTCACGCCTGGTCAGGCGGCCCCCGTCGCCGCATCCGCGCCCGCCCCAGGCGTCAAGGAACTGCCCACCATCCTCGCCCCCTTCGGCGCGGCCATGCTGGAGGGCGAGGAGCCCTTCGCCGCCACCGTCACCGAAACCAACGCGGCCCTGCTGCACATGGCGGGCGACGCCTCGCCGGTCGGAAAACCCTTTGGAGACCTGATCGAACCGGCTTCGCGCGCCGAAGCCCAGGCCAAGATCGCCGAGGGCCGCGACGGGCCTTTCGAGGTCAAGCTCGCCGCGGATCCGGCCCGCATCGCGCATCTGTATCTGGCCCGCGCCGACGGTCAGTTCATGGCCTATCTGGTGGATGTCTCCGAGCAGAAGCAGATGGAGCTGCAGCTCACCCAGTCCCAGAAGATGCAGGCCATCGGCCAGCTGGCGGGCGGGGTGGCGCACGACTTCAACAACCTGCTCACCGCCATCGAACTGCGCCTCGATGAGCTGCTCGCCCGCCACCCGGTCGGCGATCCCTCCTACGAGGGCCTCAACCAGATCCGCCAGACCGGACAGCGCGCTGCCGATCTGGTGCGCAAGCTGCTGGCCTTCTCGCGCAAACAGACCGTCCAGCGCGTCACCCTGGACGTTGGTGAACTGATCAGCGAGTCCGAAGTGCTGCTCACCCGGCTGCTGCCGGAGGACATGAAGCTCAACACCGTCTACGCGCGCGATCTGCCCAAGGTGCGCGCCGACAAGAGCCAGCTCGAAACCGCGGTGATGAACCTGGTGGTCAACGCCAGAGACGCCGTGAAAAGCGCCCGCCCGGGCGGCGGCGGGGTGATCACCCTGTGCTGTGCGCGCCTCACCCGAGAAAAGGCGGCTGAGCTGGGCTACGGCGACCCGCGCGCCGGCGACGGCGATGTGGCCATGATCGAGGTGGCCGACAACGGCTCAGGCATCCCCGACAATGTGATCGACAAGATCTTCGACCCTTTCTTCACCACCAAGGCGGTGGGCGAGGGGACGGGCCTGGGGCTTTCCACGGTCTATGGCATCGTCAAACAGGCCGACGGGTGGATCGAGGCGGCCAACCGGGAGGAGGGCGGGGCGGTCTTCCGCATCTTCCTGCCGGTCTTCACGCCCGAAGAGGGCGCCGTTCCGGTCCCCGAGCCCGTTAAGGCCCCGCGGGTTCCGCGCGATCTCTCCGGCAACGGCCGCATCCTGTTCGTCGAGGACGAAGACGCCGTGCGCGGTATCGCCGCCCGCCTGCTGCGCGATCGCGGCTACGAGGTCATCGAGGCCTGCGACGGCGAAGAGGCCCTCGCCATCGCCGAGGAAAACGCCGGCCAGATCGACCTTCTGATCAGCGACGTCATCATGCCCGGCATGGGCGGCCCGGAGCTGCTGAAAGAAGCCCGCCAGTACCTGGGCCCGATTCCCGTGATGTTCATCTCCGGCTACGCCGAAAGCGACTTCTCAGACCTGCTGGAAGGCGAGGAAAACGTGACGTTCCTCGCCAAACCCCTGCAGATCGCGACCCTGGCGCAGAAGGTGAAACAGCAGCTGGCGGCTTAGGTTCAGGCGCTCAGCTAATTACCCACTCCCAGCAGTCATCCCCCCGGTCGCGGCGCTTCGTCACTTCGATCTTCAGGAACCGGTCCTGGCAGAGCGCCGCGCCGACCCAGAGTTCGTTCCAGGCGTCGAACGCCTCGGGCGGTTGCGGGCCGCGCGCTTCCATCAGCCGCCACGTCGTCTGGCGGATCACCGCCTTGCCGTTCTGAACGGACATCTCCGCATCGTCGCCCTGACCGCGCAGCAGCCGTGTCATCGCCGTCGCGAACCCCACCGCGCCGGGCTCCACCCCGCCCAGCAGCGCCGCCATCTCGTCCCAGGTCTGCATGGCGACGAGCCTCGCAGCCTCGCCGGCCCGAAAGCCGCCTTCCGCCGGGCCCAGCACGCCCATCACCTCGGGTACGATCGAGGTGATGTATTCCATCGCATAGTTGCGCAGCACCTTTTGCAGCCGCGCCGCCGGCCAGGTCTGTTCCGGCAGCTTCGGCGCCAGCGCCGCATCGAACGGCGGACAGATCTCGTCATAGGCAAAGCGCAGCCGCTCATCCGGCGCCAGATCGTGGTCGTATTCGCAGTAATACCCCTCCAGCCCCGGCTTGCCGTCCACCGTTTGGCCGGTGCAGACGAAACCCAGGCGCGGGTTGCCGAGCAGGACGCCGTTGTTGGCGTGCCAGGCGCGCATCATGGCGGCCGAAACCTTGGACGGGATGCCGCAGATCGCCGTGCCCCACCACATCCAGCGCGGCGGCGGATAGCGCACCCAGGACTTCGTATCGCTCTCGGGGATGTATTCGACCTTCACCCCGCCGACCCAGTTCGAGAGATAATGGTACTGGGCGCAGGCCACGGCGTGCGGCAGACCGGTCAGCGCGAATTTCTCCAGCCCCGGCAGGAAGCGCGTCTCCTGCTGGCGGCGGAAGGTGCGGAACACCACCTCCTCGGCCGCATCCGCCCCCGCCCGGCTGACCAGCAGCAGGACAAGGCCGGTCATGTAAGAATGATAGATCAGCTCGACCGCCTGATAGGCCGGGCCGTCGGGTTCGGTGGTTTGGTTGGTTGTCATGTGCTCCCCAATTCCATCCCCACATTAGCAAAAAATTGTCATCCTCGGACTTGTTCCGAGGACCCATATCTCCAGACACTCGTGGGCGCGCGAAGCGCAAAAACAGCACCGGCCGCCTGTGCGCGAAATGGCGCTACGCGCCGCTGCGGTTCGTGATTATGGGCCCTCGGAACAAGTCCGAGGATGACGACGGTTGGGGGCCCGGCCCCCCTAAACGATCATCCCGCCGTCCACGCGCAGCACCTGGCCGGTGATGTAGCCGGCCTTGTCGGAGGCGAGGAACGCTACCGCGTCGGCGATGTCCTGGGCCGAGCCCCAGCGCTTTTCCAGCGGCAAGAGGCGCGCCATGCCTTCCATGGTCTTGTCGCGGTCAACACCCGAGGCAAACGCCGTCTTCCACATGCCGTCGTCGATCACCCCCGGCGCGATGGCGTTCACCCGCACCCCGAACCGGCCGAGGTCTAGCGAGGCGTTACGCGTGAAGGAATTCACCGCCCCCTTCGAGGTCGAATAGGCGATCTGTCCGGGCCCGCCCGAGAACGCCGCCACCGACGAAATATTGACGATATTGCCTCGCCGCTTGACCACCGCCTCGGTCAGGGCGCCGGAAAACAGGATCAGGTTGCGCACATTGACGGTCATCACCTTGTCGAGGCCCTCGGCCGTCATCTTGCCCAGCGACTCCCGCCCGGAAACCCCGGCATTATTGACCAGAATGTCGATCTCCGGCGCCACCGCCAACACCGCGTCCGCCGCCGTCTTCCAGCCGTTCTCTTCGCTGAGGTCGGCCTCAACCACCACCGCTCCGCCGCCCATTTCGGCGGCCATGGTGCGCAGCTTGTCGGCCGTACGCGCCACCATGATCACCCGCGCACCGTCCGCCGCCAGCGTGCGCGCAATCGCCTCGCCCAGCCCGCGGCTCGCGCCGGTGACAACGGCGGTCTTTCCCTTGAAGTCATAGGTCATGGCTGGTTCCCCTCTGTGCCTGAGAGTCAGCCTAGCGCACGATGTTCCGCGAGGGGAGGGTGGTTCCTACGCCGCCACCTCGACCGCGCCGGTCGCGCGCCCGAGGCGGCTCACCCGGGTGATCTCGGCGATCAGATCGCCGATCACCAGCGGCTTGGCCAGATAACCGTCCATGCCCATGGCCAGATAGCGTTCCCGGTCCCCGCTCATGGCGTCGGCCGTCAGCGCGATGACCGGGATCATACTCCAGGCGGCGCTGGATTCCCGGATGGCGCGGATGGTTTCCGGCCCGTCCATGACCGGCATGTGCATGTCCAGCAGCACGATATCGAATTCGCTCACCGCCAGCTGGGCCAGGGCTTCCTCGCCGTTGCCCGCTTCGGTGATCTGCATGTCGAAGGGGCGCAGGATCAGGCCGGCGACCTGGCGGTTGACCGGGTGATCGTCAACCAGCAGCACCCGCAGGTTTCCGATCTCCGCGCCCTCAGGATCGGGCGCCGCCGCGGCTGTTCGTGCGACATATTCCTGGGGCGTGGCCTCGCCGGCGAGGAACGTGAAGGTGAACTCCGATCCGCGCCCGGGCTCGCTCTGCACATTGGCCTGGCCGCCCATCAGTTCGGCCAGCTTGCGCACGATGGATAGTCCCAGGCCCGTGCCGCCGTATTTGCGCGAGGTCGAATCGTCGGCCTGCTCGAAGGGCCGGAACAACCGGCCCGCTGTCTCCTCGTCCATGCCGAGGCCCGTGTCGGTGACCCGGATTTCCACCAGGGTTTCGCCATCGGCGCGCGGCAAGGCGGTCACCGCCATCTCGACGCGGCCCTTCGGCGTGAACTTGATGGCGTTGGAGATCAGGTTCGAGACGCATTGGCGCACGCGGCCTGCGTCGAAATTCAGCATCGGCGGTAGATCCGCATCGAGGCTGAGCTTGAACTGCAGACCCGCTTCCTCGGCCTTGGGCTTCCACAGCCGGTGCAGGCCGCGCATGACATGGGCGATATCGCTGTCGGTGGGCGTGATGGCGAACCGCCCGGCCTCGATCTTCGACAGGTCCAGCACGTCATTGAGGATGGCCATCAGATTGCGGCCGCTTTCCAGAATGGTGGCCAGCTGCTCTCTCTGTTCAGGCTTCAAGTCACCGGTCTCCAGCACCTGGGCCATGCCCATGATGCCGTTCAGCGGCGTGCGGATCTCATGGCTCATATTGGCCAGGAAGGCGGATTTGGCGGCCGAGGCGGCGACGGCCTCCTCCTTGGCTTTCTTCAGTTCCTTCTCGCGCGCCCGCAGCTCGGTCACGTCCACCGAGATCGCGACCGTGCGGTTCTGCGACATCGGTCGGTAGGTGACGCGCATGATGCCGCCGTCGGCCGAGCGCGTTTCATAGGGCTCTCCGGCCTGGTAGTGCTCCTCCATGACGTCCGCCATGGCGTTGAGCTCTTCAGCGGTGGATTCCGGGCGCGTGTACCGCATGGAGGCCATGACCGCCTCGCGATAGGACGCGCCGGCGTCTAGGGCCTCGTAAAAGATCGGAAAGCGACGGCGGGACGTGCTGTTGGCGATGGACGGCCGGCCGTCCGCCTCGCAGATGGCGAATCCATCGGTCAGCGCTTCCAGCGCCTCGGCGATAACCGGATCGATCGTCAGCGGCCCTGGCGGCGTCTTTTTCATGATCCCCCCCCGGGTCGAAGCAAATCGGCCGGTCACTTCAGCGGATTTGGTCCATTTGTAGGACGCAAGTCTGAAGAAGTTCTGACCCGATCTCAGAACAAAACAAAAACGTTGCGCGACGGAACAAACCATGAATATATGAGTCTCAACGACCGGGGGTGAATTCCTTGCTCGGCGGACTCGGGCGCCGCCTTCGGAATCGTGGAATAAGGACCAGATTAATGGCTCAGGCGATTTTGAAAGTGGTTTCCAGTAGCGACAATCCGGACAAGCAGCGCGCCCTTGAGGCCGCGCTGACGCAGATCGACCGGGCGTTCGGCAAGGGCTCGGTGATGAAGCTGGGCAATGGCGGCAAGATCGCCGAAATGGAGTCGGTGTCGACCGGTTCGCTCGGCCTCGACATGGCGCTCGGCATCGGCGGCCTGCCCAAGGGCCGGGTCATCGAGATCTACGGGCCGGAAAGCTCCGGAAAAACTACGCTCGCCCTGCATGTGGTGGCCGAGGTTCAGAAATCGGGCGGCACCGCCGCCTTCATCGACGCCGAACACGCGCTCGATCCGGGCTATGCCCACAAGCTGGGCGTCAATCTCGACGATCTGCTGGTCTCTCAGCCCGACACCGGCGAACAGGCGCTTGAAATCACCGACACCCTGGTGCGCTCCAACGCCGTCGACGTCATCGTCATCGACTCCGTGGCGGCGCTGACGCCGCGGGCGGAAATCGAAGGCGAGATGGGCGATAGCCTGCCAGGCCTGCAGGCCCGGCTGATGAGCCAGGCCCTGCGCAAGCTGACCGGCTCGATCTCCAAGGCCAACACCATTGTCATCTTCATCAACCAGATCCGCATGAAGATCGGGGTGATGTACGGCAGTCCTGAAACCACCACCGGCGGCAATGCGCTGAAGTTCTATGCCTCGGTGCGTCTCGATATCCGCCGCACCGGCTCGATCAAGGTGCGCGACGAGGTCGTCGGCAACAACGTCCGCGTCAAGGTGGTCAAGAACAAGGTCGCCCCGCCGTTCCGCGAGGTCGAGTTCGACATCATGTACGGCGAAGGCATCTCCAAGATCGGTGAAATCATCGACCTCGGCGTCAAGGCCGGCATTGTCGAAAAATCCGGTTCCTGGTTCTCCTACGACAGCCAGCGCATCGGCCAGGGCCGCGACAATGTTCGTGAGTTCCTGAAAGCCAATCCGGATATGGCCAATGAGATCGAGGCCGCCGTTCGCGGCGCCTCTTCCAAGATTGTCGAGGAACTGCTGGTCGGCGGCCCCGAGCCCCAGGATGACGCCACCGTGGCGGCGACCGAAACCGAATAAGGTTCGCTTGTAAGGGCCGCACCCCGCGCGCCCGGCTTTCCCGCCAACCGCCGGACGAACACCGCGGGCTTCCCGCCCGCGGCCCTCAAAGCGAGCAAGGACGCTCACGCCCTAACCGGCGGGGCGTCCTTTTTTCGTGCATTCTTCATCATCGTCACCCTCGCGCTTGTCGCGAGGGCCAGACGAAGGGAGCTGCAGTCGTCTGTGATCCAGATGCGGGCGCCCGGCGCGCTCCACATCAGGCCCTCGCGACAAGCGCGAGGGTGACGGCTGTTTGTTGCCTTCCAACCCTTGGTTCCACCGTCTCCCATCCCTATAAGGGCGCTCCCGTAGAGCTTTGCCCCGAAAACCCCATGTCCAGCCTGAATGACATCCGCCGCACCTTCCTCGACTACTTCGGGAAGAACGATCACGCCGTGATCGCCTCGGCGCCGCTGGTTCCGCAGTCGGACCCGACCTTGCTCTTCGTCAACGCCGGCATGGTGCCGTTCAAGAACATGTTCACCGGCGCCGAGACCCCGCCCGCGCCACGCGCCACCTCGTCGCAAAAGTGCGTGCGCGCCGGCGGCAAGCACAATGACCTCGACAATGTCGGCTACACCGCCCGCCACCACACTTTCTTCGAGATGCTCGGCAACTTCTCGTTCGGCGACTACTTCAAGGAAGGCGCCATCGAACTCGCCTGGAACCTGGTCTCGAAAGACCTGGCGCTGCCCAAGGACAAGCTCCTGGTCACCGTCTATCCGGAAGACGAGGTCGCGCGCACGCTCTGGAAGAAGATCGCCGGCTTCACCGACGACCGCATCATCTCACACGCTGACAATCTGTGGTCGATGGGCCCGATCGGTCCTTGCGGCTACTGCTCGGAAATCTTCTACGACCAGGGCCCTTCGCTCGCTGGCGGCCCGCCGGGCAGCGCGGACGAAGACGGCGACCGCTATCTGGAATTCTGGAACCTCGTCTTCATGCAGTTCGAGCAGGTGGACGAGAAAACCCGCATCGATCTGCCCAAGCCCTCCATCGACACCGGCATGGGTCTGGAACGGATCACGGCCATCCTGCAGGGCGTCCATTCCAACTACGACATCGACCTCTTCCGCACCTTGATCGCGGCCTCGGAGTCTCTCACCGGTGTCAAGGCCCAGGGTGATTCCGCCCCCAGCCACCGGGTTATCGCCGACCACCTGCGCGCCTCGTCCTTCCTGATCGCCGACGGTGTCGGTCCCTCCAACGAGGGCCGCGGCTATGTGCTGCGCCGGATCATGCGCCGGGCCATGCGCCACGCCCACATCCTCGGCGCCGCAGATCCCCTGATGCACCGCCTCGCGCCCGTGCTGATCCAGGAGATGGGCGGGGCCTATCCCGAACTCGTTCGCGCCGCGCCCGTCATCGTCGAGACCCTGCGCCAGGAGGAAGAGCGTTTCCGCACCACGCTCGGCCGCGGCATGGGCCTGCTGGAAGACGCCACCAAGGGTCTAACGACCGGCGGCGTGCTTTCCGGCGAGACCGCCTTCAAGCTCTACGACACCTATGGCTTTCCGCTCGACCTCACCCAGGACGCCGTGCGCGCCAAGGGCCTGACCGTCGACACCGAGGGCTTTGAAGCCGCCATGGATCGCCAGCGCGCCATGGGCAAGGAAAACTGGACCGGCTCGGGCCAGGCCACGCAAGGCGCCGTTTGGCTGGCCCTGCGCGAAAAATTCGGCGCCACGGCCTTCACCGGCTACGAGGCCCTGCAAGACCGCGGCGAGCTGCGCGCCATCCTCAAGGACGGCCAGGAAGTCGAGGCCGCCTCAGCCGGCGACACGGTCGAGCTTCTGCTCGACAAGACCCCCTTCTTCGGCGAAGGCGGCGGCCAGGCGGGCGATACCGGAACCATGACCTGGCCTGGCGGCGGCGAAGGCAAGGTGATCGACACCCGCAAGGAAGCCGGCGACCTGCACGTCCACGTAGTTGAACTGACTCACCCCATCCGCGTCGGCGACACCGTCACCGCCTCGGTCGATCCCGGCAAACGCGCCACCACCCGCAAGAACCACTCGGCCGCCCACCTGGCGCACAAGGCGCTGCACAGCGTGCTCGGCCCCCACGTCTCGCAGAAGGGCCAGCTGGTCGACGCCGAACGCATGCGCTTCGACTTTTCCCATGGCGCGCCGCTCAGCGCCGAGGAACTCGACCGCATCGAGCGCGAGGTCAACGCCGTCATCCTGCAGAACGTCACCGCCAATACCGCCGAAATGGCCCCCGACGAGGCCATCAAGGCCGGCGCCGTCGCCCTGTTCGGCGAAAAATACGGCGACAAGGTCCGCGTCCTGACCCTGGGCGAGGCCCTCGACGGCGAAGGCGCCTATTCGGTCGAGCTTTGCGGCGGCACCCACGTCGCCCGCACCGGCGACATCGGCCTGTTCAAGATCGTCTCCGAAGGCGGCGTCGCGGCCGGCGTGCGCCGCATCGAGGCTCTGACTGGCGATGCCGCCCGTCAGTTCCTGCAAGGCCAGGCGGCGGTAGCCAAGTCCCTCGCCGAACAGTTCAAGGTCCCGGTCTCCGAGGTCCAGACCCGCGTCGACGCCCTCATCGCGGACAGGAAGCGTCTCGAGCGCGAACTGGCCGAGGCCAAGAAACAGCTCGCGCTCGGCGGCGGCTCGGGCGGCGGCGCACCCGTGGGTCCCGAAGAGATCGGCGGCGTCAAACTCATCGCCCGCGTCCTCGACGGTGTCGGCGGCAAGGACCTGCGTGGCGTGGTCGAAGGCTTCCGCAAGGACCTGCCCTCCGGCGTCATCGCGCTGGTCGGAACCTCCGAAGGCAAGGCCGCGATTGCCGTGGCCGTCACCGCTGATCTTGTCGCCACCATCAACGCCGCCGACCTCGCCAAGGCCGCCGTCATCGCCATGGGTGGCCAGGGCGCTGGCGGCAAACCCGACTTCGCCCAGGGCGGCGCCCCGACCGACGAGAAGGCGGCCGAGGGCCTGGCCGCGGTGAAGGCGGCGCTGGCTGGCTAAACCCCTTTCCCTCCCACGAAGTTGGGAGGGTGGATGGCCGCGCAGCGGCCAGACGGGTGGGTTATTCCGATCGCCGTTTTGCCCACCCTGGTCGCTTCGCGACCTGTCCCTCCCAACTTCGTGGGAGGGAAAAACTTACGGCTTCTTACCCGCCCCGCCCATTTCCTTGTTGAACCTTACCAGCGTTTCCCGCGCGCTCGGCAGGTCGCCGGTCTTGATGTCGTGCACCCGCCAGTGGCCGTCTTCGAAGATCAGGTCCAGCACCAGCTCCTGCCAGACTTTCGGCCCGAACCCCAGCTTCACCTTGGCCCCCGCGGTCGCACCGGTCTGACCGGTCATCTCAATGGCGCTGGTCATCCCCGCCGGGTCCTGACACTCGCACAGGGGGTCGGCCTCCCAGGGCGCGCTCTCATCGCTCGCCAGCCGCTCGGCCTGCGCCAACAATGCCAGCATCGACTTGTCATAGACCCGCGCGTTCTCCGGCGGCTGGGCCATGGTCTCTGGCGGGGCGTTCGCAAAGCCCTCGAACTCGCGATAGACCCGCGTCACGAACGCCTCGGCGCCTTTCAGCGTCTGGCTCATCTCATCCTCGGCCATGGCCGCGGCCACCGGCGCTGTTGGGGCAGGGGGGCCAGCCTCCCGCTTGCAGGCCGCGAGCAGGGCCAGCGCCGCCAAAGCCAAAACCACGCGCCTCATACCGCCTCCCCTTGACAGCCCCACGCTACCCCGGCGCATGGATGGCTGTCAGCCGCCATTTGAACAGGCCCCGCCGCTCAAAGGTGAAGAGGTTTTCGCCCCTCCCCGATCCCTGGCTCAGCGCCGCGATCTGGGCGCGGTTGAACCCCCAGTATTGGATGCGGCTGTCGTGCAGGCCAGGCAACAGATTGCCCATGCGGAACGGCGCGCCCGGCTGGTGCGGATTGGCGTGGCTGAAGTGGACGATGGCCTGGGGCGTCATCAGCCCTTCCACATCCGGCGGCGCGTTGGGGCTCAAGAGCCGGTCCAGCGCCCCGCGCGTATCGCCCCGCTCGGCGCGAAGCCCGGCCCGCACCGCGCCCTCGTCCATCAGCGAGGCCATGCCGCGTGTGTCGCCCGACAGCGCCGTGGCGCGCAGGGCGCGGAACGCCCCCCAGGGCGCCACGACAAATGAGACCGCGCCGATGATCAGGAAGAACATGACAACGGGCGCGAGCAGCGAGATCGCGCCCGCGATGGGACCGTGGTGCTTGCCGCCGGGCCGGTTCATGGCGGTAGAGTAGCGCAATCCAGATCAAATTACCCGTCATCCTCGGGTTGGCCGCAAGGCCGGGCCCTAGGATGACGGGGATAGGGCTACGCCATCGCCTTCGTCAGGTTCTCGCTGATCTTGTCGAGGAAGCCTTCAGTCGTCAGCCACGCCTGCTGGTCGCCGACGAGGAGCGCCAGGTCCTTGGTCATGAAGCCGGACTCGACCGTATCGACGCAGACCTTTTCCAGAGTGTGGGTAAACTTGTCGAGTTCGGCGTTGCCGTCCAGCTTGGCGCGGTGGGAAAGCCCCCGCGTCCAGGCAAAGATCGAGGCGATGGAATTGGTGGACGTGCTCTCGCCCTTCTGGTGCTGGCGATAGTGGCGGGTGACGGTGCCGTGGGCGGCCTCGGCCTCCATGGTCTTGCCGTCGGGGGTGACGAGCACGCTGGTCATCAGGCCCAGCGAGCCGAAGCCCTGGGCCACGATGTCGGACTGCACATCGCCGTCATAGTTCTTGCAGGCCCAGATATAGCCGCCCGACCACTTCAGGGCCGCGGCCACCATGTCGTCGATCAGCCGGTGCTCATAGGTCAGGCCCTTGGCCTTGAACTGCTCAGCGTACTCGGCGTCAAACACCTCCTGGAAGATGTCCTTGAAGCGTCCGTCATAGGCTTTCAGGATGGTGTTCTTGGTCGACAGATAGACCGGATAGTTGCGCGCCAGGCCGTAGCTCAGCGAGGCGTGGGCGAAGTCCCGGATTGAATCGTCGAGGTTGTACATGCCCATGGCGACGCCCGCGCTTGGGGCGTCGAACACTTCATGCTCGATGACGGCGCCGTCTTCGCCGACGAACTTGATGGTCAGCTTGCCCTTGCCGGGGAAGCGGAAGTCGGTGGCCTTGTACTGATCGCCGAAAGCGTGGCGGCCGACGACGATCGGTTGGGTCCAGCCGGGCACCAGGCGGGGGACATTCTTGCAGATGATCGGCTCGCGGAAGATGACGCCCCCCAGGATGTTGCGGATCGTCCCGTTCGGGCTCTTCCACATCTTCTTCAGGCCGAATTCCTTCACCCGGGCCTCGTCCGGGGTGATGGTGGCGCACTTGACGGCGACGCCGTGACGCTTGGTGGCTTCAGCCGCGTCGATGGTCACCTGGTCATTGGTGGCGTCGCGGTGCTCCATCCCCAGGTCATAGTAGTCGAGCTTGATATCCAGATAGGGGTGGATCAGCTTTTCCTTGATCAGGTCCCAGATGATGCGGGTCATCTCGTCGCCGTCCATGTCGACGACGGGGTTTTTCACAACGATCTTGGCCATGCCGATTTCCTGGTGCTTTCGAGGGTGGTATTCCGTTGGCGCCGCTATAGCCGAAGCGGTGCGCCAAAGTCAGTGGAAAATACGCGCCTCCGGCGCGCTTGAAATAAGTACACGGAGGACACGGGCCCTCGGGCGAGCCCGAGGGCATGCACAGAGGTCACGGAGTTATCCGAGCGCGCTCAGACCCTCCGTGTCCTCCCGGTCTCCTCTGTGATCTCTGTGTACTTATTTTTCTTGCGGCTGGCGCCGCGAGGCTCAGGCCGCCTTGTTCCAATCCGCTGACGGCTCGCAGCCCCGGCGCCAGCGGATGCACCAGGGCGCCGACAAGTCCACATCGAACATGCGCACGTGGGCGCGTTCCACATTGGTCTTCGGCGGGGCCAGCGCCTTGATGGCTCTTGCCGCCGCCCAGTAGGCCGGCTTCAGCACACCGGGCGTGCCGCGGGTCTGCGGGTTCATCCCCAGCCGCCGGCGCAGGATGCCGTTGGTGTAGAACACCCCGTTGGTCAGCATTGAGCGCGGGGTCGAAAACTCCACCGACATCGAAACGTTCAGGTCGGCGCCGTTCAGCACCCGGTGCGGCGAATGGATCGGCCAGGACACCGCCTCGCCGCCCTTCAAGGTCACCGCCACGGCTTCCTTCTCCATGTCCGGCCGCCAGGGCAGGTCCGACAGGGTTTCCTTGAGCAAAATGGCTTCCAGCGCCTGTTCGGTGACGATGTCTTCGCGTGGCGGATAGACCAGAAGCGTCTTTGTCCCGCGGATGTGCCAAAGCATGGTCTCGGCCGGATCGACGTGGAAGAAGATGCCCATGTCGGCTGAAGAGATCAGCACAGAGGCGTCGGCCGACAGGATGCGCATGCCGGCAGCCTTGCCGAACTCACCCATCAGTTGGTCGAACACCTTGCGATAGGTCGGATGCTTGGTCATGGCGTTGCGAGGCGACACCCAGAGGCGCCCGCGCTTGGCTGCTTCTATCAGCGCCGCGCCGTCCAGATCCTTGGCATTGCCGGCGATCCAGCGCACGTCGGCCGGCGGGCACGGCTGCATGGTGCAGATGGTCACCTCCTCGCGCGGCGTCTCGTCGATCAGCCGGGCCAGAGCCTCGTCGGTAAACAGGCCCGTCTCCGCCAGCCGGTGGTTAAAGCGGACGATCTCGGTCTTGGCCTTGCGAGGATCGACCCCGTTCCAGTCGGCGATTAGGTTCATGGTCAGGTTGTCCCAAAACGGCAAACGTGTGCGCGTACACGGCAAGGGACGGGCCAGGAGTATGACCCAACAAGAATCGGCGCCGGCTTTCACCGGCGCCGATATCTACGTCCAAGGCGATCAGCCGGAGGTGATGCCGAACAGGAAGTCGAACAACGACTGGTACTGGCCGTTGCTGTCCCCGTAGGAGCTGTTGTTGATCGAATAGCGATAGTTGGCCTCAAGCCGGTCGAACCGGCCGTTCAGGTCATTTCGCTCGGCGTCGGTGATGCCGGGGCGGCTCTGACGATACTGCGCCTCAAGGCTGGCGATCGAGTTGAATTCCGACCGAAGGCTGTTGGCCTCCTGCTGGGTTACGCGCCGGTCACTGACGGCTTGATTCAAACGACTGCTGAACTGGGCCTGGCGTTGGTCCAGATTGATCCAGCGATTGTCGGTATTGGTGCGATTGTCCTGGATGCGGTTCGACAGCTGGTTGAAGCGGCGATCAAGATCGTCGCGCTCGGTCTGCGTCAGCTGGCGGCCGCTGGAGCGGTACTGGGCTTCCAGGCGGGCGATGCTCTGGAATTCGGCTCGCATCTGGGCCGCTTCGTTGGGTGTCAGCGAACGGTCCCGGACGCCGGCGTCGATGCGGGCATCCAGACTGGCCTGACGCTCGTTGATGCTGGGGCCGGTGCTGTCATTGTCGTTGCGGTCGTTCTGGATACGGCTGGACAGCTGGTCAAAACGCCGGTCGAGGTCGTCCCGCTCGGCCGGTGTGACCTGGCGGCCGCTGGCCCGATACTTGGCTTCGAGCTGGGCGATGTCCTGATATTCGTTACGAAGCTGGGCCGCTTCGGCCTGGGTCAGAGAACGGTCGCGAACGCCGGCGTCGATACGGGCGAAAAGGTTGGCCTGCCGTTCATTGATGCCCGGGTTGCTGGCATAGACGTCGGCGCGGTCATTATTGCCACGGTAGTACTCAATGCGTCGCATGAGCAGGTCGGTGCGGGTCTCCAGGTCATTGCGCTCGGCCGTCGACAGGGTGTTGCCGCCGTAGGAACGGTACTGGGCTTCCAGACGCGCGATTTCGTTGAATTCATTGCGCAGCTGCTGACCTTCGCTTGTGGTCAGCGAGCCGTCACGCAGGCCCACGTCGATCGTCTGTGTGGCTGTGACTTGTCGCTGGTCGACGCTCTGGGCCTGGGCGATCGCGGGGACCGCGCCGACGAGGGTCGAAGACAGGAGCAGGGAGATAAGGGTGCGGTTCATGTCGAGAAATCCTATGGCGTGTGCCTCACCAGGCCGGAGGCTTGGCGAATGGGGGAAGCGAGTTGGCTTGATGCAGCTACAACGCGCGATGAGGCCATTCGTTGTGAAGTATTTGAGAGGCGGTTAGGCCACGCCTCACTCCGAGCTCAAAAAATGACAAATATTCTCGGGTGGGGAGGTCGGCCGGTTCAGCACCCTGGAACTTGCCGAACCACGCCTTGCAAGCCGCCGCAAAAAGCGAGGGCCGCGCTCGTCTATCGGATGGCCAAGACCTTCGAGTCCTTCGTGCCCCCTTTGTGATCTTCGTGTACTTTTTTCCAAAGCCCCCGGCGGAGAGGGGCAAGAAGGGGAGAGTTTGCATGAAATTCGGGTCGCTGATCGCGCTGGGCGTCGTCGCCACACTCATCGCCGGTACCGTCATGGCCCAGCAGGCTCCTGAGCCGGGCCGGGGCGGGCGCGGCGGCGGCGCCACAGCCGAGGTTACACCCACCAAAGACACCCCCTGCGCCTCCAACCCGCCCATAGCGCCCAGCAGTTCCGACTGGATCGGCGCGGGCGGGGATGCGGCCGGCCACCGTTATCAACCCAACCCCGGCATCCGCGCCGCCGACGTCCGCCGCCTCAAACCCAAGTGGACCTTCACCCTCACGCAAGGCAACGGGCAGCCGACGGTGATGGGCGAGTGGCTGTGGATCTATGGTTCGGGCAGCCTCTATGCGCTGGATCCCAAAACCGGCTGCGTGCGCTGGCGCACCGATAATGTCGCCGCCCGCACCACCCCGATGCCGGTGAAGACCAGCATCTCGCCCAGCGGCTGGGCCCTGGTGCTGGGTCTACGCAACCGCACGGTCAAGGCGTTCGACGCCGCCACCGGGCGCGAGCTCTGGACCAGCGACGTCCTGGAAACCCATCGCTCATCGGGCATCACCGGCTCGATCATCGTGGCGGGAAACCAGGTGTTCGTGCCCACCACCTCGGGCGAGGAAGCCTCTGGGGCGCAACCCAATTACGCGTGCTGCAGCTTTCGCGGCTCGCTCTCGGCCCTCGACCTCGCGACAGGGCGCAAGCAGTGGCAGGTCTACCCCATCACCGAGCCCATGCGCCCGATCCGTATCACCGCGGCCGGCGTCACCCTGACCGGCCCGGCGGGCGCGGCCATCTGGTCGCAGCCGACGCTCGACGCCAGACGCGGGCTCGTCCTGGTGGCCACGGGCGATTCCTACACCGAGGCGCCTAGCACGGGCCCGGACTCGATCATCGCCTATGAGATGGCGACGGGGCGCGTGCGCTGGCACACCCAGGTCACCCCGAACGACAACTATGTGATGAACTGCAACCGGGCGGGTGACGCCACGGCCCCCGCCAACTGCCCGGGCCCGCTGGGCCCCGACTACGACTTCGGCGCCTCACCGGTCCTGGTCAACAAGCCCGGCGGCGGGCAGGTCGTCGTCTCCGGCCAGAAGAGCGGCCTTGTCCACGGCATGGACCCCGACACCGGACGGCTATTGTGGAGCGTGCGCGTCGGCGCGGGCAGCGGCTCCCTCGGAGGGGTCGAATGGGGCATCGCCTCTGACAATGCCCGCGTCTATGCCGGCTCGTCGGACATCCGCGGCATTTTCGATCAGCTGATGCGGCCGCTGGGCAAGAGCGCGCTGCGCGTCCCGCCGCCCACGCCCGAGCCGGGCCTATCCGCCGTCAATCCCGTCAGCGGCCGCCTCATCTGGAAAACGCCGACGCCCAAGGCGCCCTGCAATGTGCGCTCGAACGCCGTGCCGGAGGGCGCCTGCGCCGCGGGCAATTCCGCCGCGCCCGCCGTCATGCCCGGCGTCGTCTTCGCCGGCGACACGGCCGGCTGGTTCCGCGCCTATGACGCCGCCACGGGCCGGATCCTGTGGGAGCACAACACCGCCGGCCAGACCTACGCCACCGTCAACGGCGTCCGCGACCAGCCCGGCGGCGGCGTCGACGGCAATGGCCCAACCATCGCGCAAGGCACGGTGTTCGTGACCAGCGGCTTCAGCGGCGCGTCCAACTACGGGTCGACCTCCACCGGGCGGAACGTGCTCATCGCCTATACGGTCGACGGGAAATAGGAAGAAAGATTGCTTACGCTGCGGGCCCAAGCGGGCCCGCAAGACTCAAAGTTAGAAAAGACGCGAAGGATGCGTGGATTCGGCCGATTGCCCTGATCCGGACTTTCTTTGCGCCTTGAACTTCCTTTGAGCCTTGCGCGCCTGGAAGGCGCGCCCAATCTTACTTTCTTGCCGCTGGCGCAGCAGGTTCAGCGGAGGGGGCGGCCATGAAACCGATAACCGACAAGCAGACGCACCGCATCTACGGGATGAGCGTCGCCAGTGTTTATCCGCTCTATGTCGCCAAGGCCGAAAGGAAGGGCCGCACGAAGGCTGAGGTCGACGAGATCTTCTTCTGGCTCACCGGCCACACCCCGGCCACCCTCAAGGCCGAGTTCGACAACAAAACCGACTTCGAGACCTTCTTCGCCGACGCCCCGCGCCTCAATCCCGCCCGCAGCGCCATCACCGGCACGGTCTGCGGCATACGCGTCGAGGCCATCGAAGAGCCCACCATGCGCGAGATCCGCTACCTCGACAAACTCGTCGACGCACTGGCGAAGGGGCGGCCGATGGAGAAGATACTGCGGGGGGCTGGATAGAGGGCGCGCCCACGGCGCGAGCTGGTCGCAGGCCGCCCGTTGGATTCAAGTGAAGTAATTATCCGGCCCCCTTGGTCCCGTCGGCTCAATCGGGCGCTGGAAGCCAGCCGTTCGCCTGGGCGCTGGCGCATTCGTCGGCCAACAGTGACACCAGGACCTTACGGCGCGGTCCTTCGGGCGCATCATCCAGCATCCGCCTGTAGTTCGCGAGGTTACAGTGGTGAATGAACTCGTCCATCTGCCTGTCCATGCTCGGCCCCTTCGGCTTGCGCGTGAAGTCCGGCAGAACAACGCGGCGCTGGCTCGTTTGATCCACCTGTCAAATTCAGAATTTCAAACTGGGACACCGGCCCCAGGGCAGGGGACGGCCTAGTTCGGCGTTACCTTGTAAAGCCCGCCCGGGTTGGAGTCTTCCAGCATCCACAGCGCCCCGTCCGGGCCGACTTCCACGTCGCGGATGCGTTTGCCGACGTCCCAGCGTTCGGCCGCCCGGGCGGTGGCGCCGCTGATGATCACGCGGCTGAGGCTGCGGCTGCCCATGCCGCCCAACAGCGCCGAGCCGTTCCACTGCGAGAACATCGCGCCCTTGTAGAACAACAGATTCCCCATCGCGATCACCGGCGTCCAGTAGAGCACCGGCTTTTGCAGGTCCGGCCGGGTGTCGGGGCTTGGGATCGGCACGCCGTTATAGTTCACCGCATAGGAGGTCAGCGGCCAGCCATAGTTCTTGCCCGGTTCGATGAGGTTCAGTTCATCGCCGCCGCGCGGGCCGTGTTCGGCCTCCCACAGCCGCCCGTCCGGCGCGAAGGCCAGGCCATAGGGCGTGCGGTGGCCGCTGCTCCAGGTCTCGGCCGGCGTCAGGTTCGGCCCCGGGAACGTATAGGTGCGCACCACCGGCGCGGTCTTGGCCCGCTCCGTATCCGACGGCGGATCGATCACGGGGATCGTGGCCGCGCCGGTCTTGCCCGCGCCGGGGTTGCCGGGGGCGGGCTTGCCGTCCAGCGTCAGGCGCAGAATCTTGCCCAGCGGGTTGTCGGGATCCTGCGCCGGCGTCATCCGCTGACGATCGCCCACGGACAGGAACAGATATCGGCCATCCGGCGAAAAGGCGACGGCCGCGCCGAACTGTCCGCCCCGGCCGCGCGCCCCGTCGCGCCAGATCACCTGCAAGTCGTCCAGGCTGGCGGCGCTCGCCGTGATCGACAGCTTGGCCCGCGCCAGCGCCAGGCTCGAGCCGCTCGGCTCACCGGGCTCTGAATAGGTCAGATAGACGAAGTGATCGGTGGCGTAGCGGGGCGAGAGGTACACCCCCAGCATCCCGCCCTGTCCCTGCACCAGCACCCGCGGCGCATTGGCTACCGGCGTCTTGGCGCCGTCCTGCGTCACCAGCCAGACGGGGCCCGTCTTTTCGGTGATCAGCATCCGCCCGTCCGGCAGGAAGGCCAGCCGCCAGGGCAGGGCGAAGGTCGCGACAGACCGCATCACAAACGGCATCCGCTGCTCCGGCGCCTGCGCCCCCAGATTGACCTGCGCATGGGCGGTGGTGGCCAACAGGCCCGCGAGTATCAAGACATGACTAGGCCGCATCGTTCGCTCCTATCGGGTGAATGACGGTGACAGTTTACAGTGTCCCGATCCAGATGACGTTCGTTCGATCATGCCCGGTCCTGGGACACTGTAAACTGTCACCGAAGCTACTGAAGCCCCCACTTTCGCTAGCCGGCGCCAAAATACCTCCCCCGCCTGGCGGAGGAGGGGGACCTCGAAGTGGTGGAGGGGCCGACGCGCGCTCAGGCGTTGGGTGAATAGGTAAGGTGTTGTCTAATTGATTTCACTGCAGCCCGTTTCATTTCGTCTTGCCGACCTTGGTCTATGGTTGTCTTCGGGGTCGCGACCGGCTGGGGAGCCTTGGTGGCCGCGCCGCATGATCGCGGTCAGGCGAGGGTTGGGGCGGGACG